>JAYTVM010000024.1:0-34384 GCA_043743995.1 Pirellula sp.
GATTGCGATGGATTCCTGTAGTCCTACCAATTCGAGGCTTTACGCAAGGGTACAAAAAAATGCCCTTCTTTTGAAAAAAGGGCATCCTTTGAAATCACAAATGGGCGGTTTACGCAGGACCGATTACCAACGTTTGATAGTATAATTCTGAGCATTCATTTCGATTTTGTCTGCAAGAATCACACTTTGATCTCGCATTTGAACCGGCACTCCCCAAACCACGATTTGCGTTTGCGGAGCAATCTTGACTTTAAGTTGATCGGCCTTACCCAAATCAATGAGTCGGTTACCATTATCCGACTTGACGACAACGATCGAGTGCGAACCATTCTGAACCTCCGCCGAGGTCGCTTCTAACACGACGCCGGTTATTTTAGGAGCACTTCGTGCGATTACGACTTCTTTGCTTGAAATCTGGGCCGATTCGGCCATCATGACTTCTTTGTCACCGATTTGCATGATCGGACCAGAAGCAACGATGTTATCGCTTTCGCGATAAGTGTAGAAGTCGTCATACACTCCATCGTTATTAGTGTCATTGTAAATCTGCGCCGAAGAGTAAACATTGTTGGTCCCCGCACCAGCCGTGAAGCTGGCATAAGGCGCGGAGTAAAAGTCGTAGAACCAACCGGTTTGGGCGCTGGCGGCGGCTGGATTTGCGTAACCAAATCGAGCATTGGCAGCGGCGTTGGCGGCGACATTGGCTGCTCTTTGAACTGGTTGCAATTCGTACTTGCTTATCCACGGAGAAACTTGCTTCCAAGTGTTGTCGGAGTAGTAGCTCGACCTATTGCCAATTCGCTGTGTTTGGCGATCCGCTTGGCGCAGATTTCTATCGAGTCGACGCTCAACAGGATTTTGTGCCCTTACCAAGTTGGCCGAAAATCCAAAAAGCGCAGTTGCAGCTACCGTTGTGATCCAAAATTTTCTCATGACTCTTCCCTTCGAAACTATCCTTGAACAGGTCAGAAACTTGATGACAGCTAGAACGCCTAGCTATCAACCACTTTCCTAGCAACTAGAGTTGCAACCGGCATTTCAGTTAACACCGAGCCTTATCCCGTAAGCAAAAAGCAGCCCACTAAATCTTTCGTGTTTCAATTAAATCCAAGAAAACAACCGCAGCGTCGTACAAGTCAACAAAACACGCGTTTTGCTTGCTGGAAAAACCCCTACAATGTTTAGACTTCATTGCGTCCCCCCATACAAAGAGATGGTTTTAAACGGATCAGCGTCCGGTCTGGCGGAAAATCAACCAATTGGCTTCTCTGGAGAACACTTTGCATCCCTGGAACAGCACCGAACTTGATTCGATCTTTCTCGGTAATCGATTTCCGTATCAATGTCCATTGCCGCAGCCGGGCAGGTCACGCGGCCGACGGAGTGTGGCGGTTGCTCACGCAGCCACTTTTTAGCTCCTGTATCGCCGACCGAAACCGAAAGACTCCGCAATGCCGACGAACTGACGCAGACCGGCACTCCCAATCCTTTAGGATATTCCGTCGCGGCTGCGAAGTATCCAAGACGATCGACTCTCGCAGGGTACGTCGCTGCTGCGACGCCGGGTCGACTCTGTCTGGTACATCATCCGAATCGCCATCGTGAACGCTTCGTCATAAACATCCTTGACCGCGGCGGAAGCAACACCAGAGTGAATGATCGACGCGATCTTGCCTTGGGACGTAGCACCGATTTGGACGCGTTGTCGAATCGGCGTGCGATGTCCGGTACCGTCATACATTTGACCGCGAGTGATTTCGATTTTGACCGGTGCGTTAACTGCCTTCAAACATAAACACGCCAGCACGGCTTGCGGCCACATGGCACCTTTACCGCCAAACGCGCCGAGTTTCGTAAACCGTCAAAAACGGCTTACCCTCTTTTTTCGACCATTGCGCAATTGTCGCGTGGGTCTCTGCATCGCCCTTGGCGATCACCGCAGGGCTTCCGAAGAGATCGTCCGGTCCCGGTCATATGTTCGTTTTCACGAAGCAAATCGACCAATGTGGTGCGAGAGTCGTCACAAGTAAAAGCAGTAGGTTGATCCGGTAAATAGATCACTCAAAACGCTCAGCGACGTGTGCGGAGTGGCAGTCAGAGCAATTGCGGTGCCACAAAGTTCGCCCGGAAAGAAATCTTATCGATGACGCAATGAGCGGTTTGAGCCTACGGTCTACGAGATTCGAGTCCCAGCCCCGAAAGAAAACAAAGAGGCATGACCGGCGGTATCCTCAATTGTAGTCTTTTCAATTGATTCTCATTACAGCTCACAGGGTTTCCGGTAGAAAACTCAGTAATTGCGGAGCGTCCGAAGGCTCGACTGGCAGCATGATCATTTTCGTAGATCGTTAGTCATTCAGCGTTCGGTTTGGATGCAGCGCTGGCACGGGAATGCATTCTACGATATGTTTTATCTACAGATACCAATTTTTACCTTTCTGTAAGGAATGGAAATTGTGAGTCAGTCTTCATTGTCGTTGCCGGTATTAAGTCAAATCGAAATTCCACTGGAACGGGATCTATTTTTACGAACGCTCCTCGGGCATTTGGCGGGGACGTTGCAGAACGTGGTCGGCCTGGAAGAAGCCTCCGGGTTCATTAGCGTTGTAGGCCAGGAGATAGGCGACGAAATCAATCAAACCTACAAAAAAGCTCTGGCCGTGTCACAACTGAGCCGGGAGCAAGTGGGTGAAGTCCTATTGGATTTGAAGCGGCGCATTCAAGGGGATTTCTACATCATTACGCAGGACGACGATAAAATTGTTTTTGGGAATCGGGCCTGTCCGTTCGCCGAGAAGGTGATCGGTCGACCTGCACTTTGCATGATGACCTCCAATGTCTTCGGAAGCATTGCGGCCGATAATTTGGGATACTCCAAGGTTGTGATCGAAGAGGCGGTTGCCAGAGGTGACAGCGGTTGCCGAGTCGTGGTGTTTCTGAAACCCACCGAGGAAGCGTCGGCTGCCCAAGGCCGCGAATACTGTAAGGGGTAGTGGTTCGCTGTGGTGCCAGAAGAGTTTCTTATCGTTGCCGACCCCTTGCCTGAGCCTATGTTTTTAGCTTCCAGTGAGGGTTGCATTCTGGCGGCCAATCGCGCCGCCGGGTCGAGGCTCGGCATTTCCGTAGAAGGAATTCGGGGGAAAAAACTCACTGACCTCGTTAAAGCATCGGTGGAAGACTTAGCGCGGTACCTGAAGCTATGCAGCCGGACCCGCAGCCTTGTTCCTGGTGCCATGGAGTTTTACGACAAGGATGGCGGCCTGATCGCTTGCCGCGTAGAGGGAACGACGCTTCGTCCTAAGACCGATACTTCCGATGCTATCCTTATGTTGCGACTAACGCCAAAGGAGTCGGCGACGGCACAATTTATCGTCTTGAATCAACGCATAGAACAACTTGGAAAAGAACTTCTTCGAAGAAGACAAGCGGAGGAAACGTTAAGGCAGCAAGAAGAACGTCTTCGGGTCACACTTCAGTGCATTGGGGATGGGGTCATCACGACGGACACGGACGGAAACGTTACGAATATGAACGCGGTTGCTGAGTCTTTGACCGGCTATTCGCTTGCGTATGCCTCCGGACTAGCGCTTCAACAAGTGTTTTGCACGGTTAGTGAGTCGACACGTGAACCTGTCGCGAATCCGTTGACCATGGTACGGCACAAAAGAGGCGTTGTCGGCATACTGAATCCGACAGTCCTCATCGCGAAAGACGGAACGGAACGATTCGTAGATGACAATGCTTCGCTTATTCGGTCACTTGACGGCCAGACTCTTGGTTACGTGCTTGTATTCAAGGACGTTTCCGATCGACGGCATTTGCAGCGGCAAGCAGCAGATCAGCTTGCAACTGCTCGCCTTCTATCTTCCGTCATCGAGTCTTCCGATGATTCGATTGTGAGAACCTCTCTCGATGGAATCATCCAGACGTGGAATGGTGGGGCGCATCGGCTTTTTGGATACACGTCAGAACAAGCCGTTGGTCGTTCCATTTACTTTATTATCCCGTCGAATCGGACTGACGAGGAGAAGCGCATCATGGGCCGGATCTGCAACTCGGAACCGGTGGAGCATTACGAAACCGTACGACTTCGGGGCGACGGTACTCTGGTCGACATTTCGTTAACCGTTTCGCCGATTCGAAACGAGGCCGGAGAGCTCATCGCGGTGTCCAAGATTGCGCGAGATATCACAAAACAAAAGTTGGCTGAGCGCAAACTGAATGAGAGTGAACAGCGATATCGCGCTTTGGCGGAAGCGACCGCAACGGTCGTCTGGCGCACGACGGCCGATGGAGAACTCGTTTTCTCCAGCAATGCATGGCGGGAAATCACTGGTCAAACCGAAGCTGAAACGAAGGGATGGGGTTGGCTACAGGCGATTCACCTGGAAGACCAGGACCGAACGATCAACCTCTGGAAAAGATCCCTGAAGACACGAACAGTACACGAGAATCAATTTCGCGTGCGGACCCAGGATGGTTCCTATCGATGGTTCAACGTTCGCGGCATTCCCATTTGCAATGAGGACGGTACGGTGCGGGAGTGGGTTGGCGCTAATACGGATATACACGACCGCAAGGTGGCAGAGCGTACACTTCGGGCCAGCGAGGCGTTCAACAGCGCTGTGTTCGAGAGTAGTCCAGACTGCCTGAAAGTGCTGGACGCACGAGGTGGCTTAATCAAGATGAATGACCGTGGACGTTGTGTCATGGAGATAGATGCATTTAAGCCTTATGTAGGTCGAAGTTGGAGTGACCTCTGGCCAGTAGAGGGGCGGGCACAAGTCGAAGAGTCCATGGAGCGTGCACGTCAGGGAGAACTCACGCTGTTTGAAGGGTTCTGTCCAACACCCAAAGGGACGTGGAAGTGGTGGGAGGTGGTTGTTGCGCCCGTGGCCAATGCTGGTGGGCAGATAGAAAAAATCGTTGCGGCGTCGCGTGACATAACCGACCGCAAACTAGCAGAAGAGGTTTTGCGTGACAACCAAGCAAGGCTATCGCTTGGCGTTCAGCTAGCTGGACTAGCTCTAGCAGAGATCGATTACGAGAACGATTTGGTTCACCTCTCCGCCGAAGCCTCGCAGTTATTTGGACTCGGGGAGAACGCCATGTCGGTGCCCCGCGAGACCATTCACGCGACTTTCCACCCGGAGGATCGAGACGCTTTGATGGAAGGCATCGCACACTCACTTAATTCGGACGGCGCAGGTGGGTTCGCTATGGACCATCGCATTGTCTGGGGGGACGGAGAAGTTCGTTGGTTGCGTGTACGACATCAGGTGAATTTTGCAGTCGGGGGGGAATCGCGTCAGCCTGTGAAGGCGATCCTAGCTGTTCTTGACGTTACTGCCGAAAAATATTCGGCCGAGGCCTTGCGAGTGAGCGGCGAGTTTGTGCGTGGCGTTCTCGACTCGCTGCCCGAGCATGTTCTAGTCCTTGATGAACGCGGCATCGTCAGCATGATCAACGAACAGTGGCGATGTTTCGCCGACGAGAATGAAGGACCGCTTCATCAGTTGTCTGTGGGTTCAAATTATCTCGACGTCTTTGCCGGTGCGGTCGCTACGGGTGAACTCCGCATGACCGAATCATTGAACGGGCTTCGAGAGGTGCTAGATGGCCGTATCAATGAATTTGTCGCAGAGTATGCATTCGTTGCCCGCGGAGAGGAACATTGGTTTCTTATGCACGCTCGTCGCGCGTCGGTCGGACCGCCGGGCGCCGTCCTCAGTCACATCAATTTCACACAGCGCAAGCAGGCTGAGCTCGAAATTCAACTGAGCGAAGAACGTTTGAGAAATGCGGCGGAGGCTGCTGGATTTGGAATGATCCACGCCGATTTACTAACCGGCACGGTGACCTATTCCAAAGAGCTAAAATCCATCGTCGGCCTTCCAAGCGATGATGACAGATCTTTTCTAGCGGGCCAAGTACCCGATTGGGTTCACCCGGATGATCGCGAAACGCTACGACGATTTCATAGTGAATTGCTTCAGCGGCCGGAGGGTACGAGTGATTCTATCGACCATCGCATCATTCGTTACGACGGCACCGAACGCTGGGTTCGACTAATGGCCAAGCCACTTCGTAGCGGTATAGGTGCCGATCGCAGGGTCACTCAGGTGATCGCAACACTTCTGGACATCACGCAACAAAGGCACTTCGAGCAGTCGCTGAAAGAAGCGCTCGTCTTGGCGGAAGCGGCCAACCAAGCGAAAAGCGCGTTTCTCGCCAACATGAGCCATGAGATTCGGACTCCCATGACAGCAATCCTAGGTTACACAGATCTTGTGGCCGATAAGGTTGCCGAGGGCGAGACGGCGTTGCATTTGCGCACCATCAAGAGAAACGGTGAGTTTCTCCTCCAAATCATCAATGACATTCTAGACTTGTCCAAAATCGAAGCCGGCAAGTTCGAGGC
Source organism: Pirellula sp. (assembly GCA_043743995.1). Taxonomy (GTDB): domain Bacteria; phylum Planctomycetota; class Planctomycetia; order Pirellulales; family Pirellulaceae; genus JBKCUI01. The sequence continues at coordinate 6,422 of JAYTVM010000024.1, forward strand.
TGTGCGTGAACGCTTTTCCCCCGTATCGCTGATCGAAGAGGTGCGTTCCGTCATGGAAGTGCGAGCGATCGAAAACAAGATCCAATTCTCCGTGGAATATCAGGGGCGATTTCCGGTAGATATCGAATCGGATCCACGGTGCCTGAAACAGATTCTGATCAACTTGATCGGCAATGCGATCAAGTTCACGAAGAATGGAAGTGTCAAAGTAACTGTCCTTCATACCAATCGGATCCTCCGATTTGAGGTCATCGATACGGGCATTGGCATGAGTACCGAACAACAGAAGCGATTGTTTGAGCCATTTTCGCAAGCCGATCCCTCGGTGGCTAGGAACTTCGGTGGGACTGGGCTAGGACTGGCAATCAGCAGTCGTTTAGCGAGGACTCTAGGAGGCGAGGTCACGGTTCAGAGTGAACTTGGAAAAGGGAGCATGTTTACTGTCACGATTGCAACGGGCAACATCGAAGGGGTCGCCTGGATCGATCCGTATGCTCAGTCCAAACCCTCAGAAGTGTTTGAAACGTCGCTCCCCGAGATCCAACTTAACTGCCGGATCTTAATTGTCGACGACAGGCGTGAAATACGATACTTAAGCAAGTATCTTTTAAGTCAGGCTGGGGCAACGACAAGCGAGGCGGAAGATGGCGAGCAGGCCCTTCGCATCGTTACTGAAATGATGAGTCAGGGTTCCTTTTTTGATCTCATTCTCCTCGACATGCAAATGCCACGCCTGGATGGCTACGCCACGGCCACTGAACTTCGAGCACTTGGCTATGCAGGGCCGATTATCGCTCTGACCGCAGATGCGATGCAGGGAGACATGAGTCGCTGTCTCGCATCCGGTTGTGATGACTACTTGAGCAAGCCCATCGATAAGCAAAAACTATTCGAAAAAGTGGTCTATTTTCTGGGCACACGGCATACAGGACAAGACTGAAGAACATAGCCTGGACTACGTCAAGTCAGCGGTTAACTGTTCAAGCTGTAAACGCATACTCTCTCGCATGAATTCGTCGAGAGGAGATAAATCGATGTTCTGCGAACCTAAGTTGGTCTTCCCAATGATTAGGCGAGCTGACACCGCGACGGTTTCCCCCTTGATGCCTGTGGCCTTGATGGAGACAGAATTTTTCTCAAGCTTCAGGATCTCGGCGGTGATTTTCAGCGTCTGATTTGGTTCCATGAAGTCCGCAAACCGGACGTTCCTGGCCTCCTTCAGCACCAAGAGCGAGTTTTCGAATCCTTCGGTCGCTCGAATCAACCAACAGGAAGCTTGAAAAAGCGCTTCGAGCATCAGAACGCCAGGCATTACCGGGAAAAGCGGGAAGTGGTCTCGCAAATAATCTTCGTCAGCTCGCATATGCCGCTCGGCGACAATTCTTTCGCCTCGAACTAACTCTGTTATTTTGTCCAACTGCTTAAATCGCATCGGGTAAAGCCTCGTTTGATCGCCGTCTCGGTCCGGTTTCACGCTGTAATGGGCAAGTGTAAAGCAGCGACTTGGATTCGCAAAGACGTTCGAACGGGAAACGATTCTTCATACCCCGTCGGCGACGTCCAGAACCATGATCTTTCCGTCACCCATTCGTCCGCTTCTCGCAGTGTCAATAATCGTCTTGAGCACTTCCTCGACCCTTAGGTCGGCGACATAGAGGGTAATTTCAACCTTGGGCAAGAATGCAAGTGAATACTCTGTGGCTAAGTATTGATCCAAGTAGCTTTTCTGACGACCGAAACCCTTTACTTCGGTGACTTGTAAGGCTTCCAAAGGCGATAGCCGGAGGTTCTCTAACAAACGCTCCGCCAAGTAGGGCCGGACAATAGCGATGACCTGTTTCATGAAGTGGGGCTATCGCTTCGCATTGGAATTCGTAGCCTCTTTTGCTTTTTCGGTCGAAACGACCGTTTCACGATCGGATTCCATGTTCAATTCTGGATCAAACGGTTTTTCATTTCGGTAGAGCTCAAGCAGCTTTTCTGCGAGCGGCTTTTGTGCCGGTTGAGCCCGTTCGACAATCTTTTCTTGAATACCGATGGCAAGATCGAACGCTTTGGCCGACGCATGGGAAGCAGCCAAGGCCGCAAGGTCGCTCAGGTCGTTGTATTGGTTGAGTTCACATGCCTTGCTCGCAGAAGCTACGGCGGTTTTTGCATCTCGAAGCGACTCATCTTTGCAAGTGGCGAGCAACCAGCCGAGATTTTGATGGGCTAACGCATAGTCGGGCGTTAGCTCGACGGCCCTTTTGAAGTCGGCGAGGGCTTCCCGGTATTTTCCGATTTGCTGGTAGTTGTATCCTCGATTGTTAAATGCGACGGCAGCCCGACTGTTGAGTTCAATCACTTTGCTGAAGTCGTCGATTGCTTTCGCATGGTCCCCCATCTGGAAATAAACGTAACCCCGGCCCATGGTAGCCGGAATGAAATTCGGACTCAGTTCCATCGCTTTTGTAAAATCAATAATCGCTTTGTCGAGATCGCCTTTGACCTTGAAGGCCGTGGCACGTTGTTGCAAGACTCCAGCATTTTTGTCGTTCAATAGGATAGCGGCTGTGTAGTCTGCAATGGCTTCGTCAACTCTGTTCAATTGCAAATAGGCAGCGGCTCGATTGACGTAGATCGATTCGCTTTTGTCCCCTTTTTCGATAGCCATAGAGAAATCGGCTATGGCTTTTTCGTATTCATGAGTGGCGGTCAAAAAGAGTGCGCGGCTGTTGTACGCGTTGGCGGTATCGTATCCTAATTGAATGGCTTCCTCAAAGTCCAACAAGGCTTTCTCAGCGTTTCCACGTGCCCAATGCGCGCCTGCTCTCAATGTATGGAATCGCCCAGTCTTTGGATTCTCCTTAATAATCTCGTCGTAGGTTTCTACGGACTCCGCCAAAGTCACAAGATTGTTTTTTTCGATTGCCCCCTTAATACCTCGAAACGTACGGATGAGAAAGGACTTTTCTCTTTCTTCGAGGACGGTCAGCAAATCCCCTTTTTCTATTACGTCGACTTCTTTCTCTCCAATCGTCAGTCGCAACTCAACTCGAGCGACCATCGGTTCAACGAAGACCCTTTCATTTGGCTTTGTCGAAGGCAACTGAGAAGCTTCCGGCGAACGTTTCTCCTGGGAAAAACAGTCGCCACTCTTGGCTGCGATTACCGAAAGAGTGACCAAAAAAATGAAAAACCCATGGGATTGTAAAGTTGCAACCATGCTATTGATAACTCGAACCGGGCTTAATGGACCTAGACCGCCAGTAATTTTACCTTCAATCCAAGTAAGAGGGGAGTGTTCGGACGTGATTTCAACCTCCGTTTCGTGCAGAGAATAGCCATCCGCCCACGAACTTCCTAAAAATAAATCCGAAATATTCTGATCCCAAAAAAAACAGAAGAGGCTTGACGCTAACAGGGGGGTGATTAGAGTTCTGATTAAAACAGAGATTACGGTTTTCCGTTGTTTGACATCCATCTTGACAAAACCTTTTGGTATCCCTTTCTTTGGAGACTCCTGTGATGAAGCATCTTGTAACTTGGCTTTCGGTTTTACCGATGGCGCTCGCAATGGTAAATCTCGCTGATGCGGGGTTCCGTTGCGGAGGGTGTAGCGATCCCTGCCGACCTGCGCGCTTTCATTCGAACTCGGGATGTGGCGCTGCCGCGTCCTGTGGTTCTGGCACTGGTTGCTCGGCTGGCGGTGGTTGTTCGGCTGGCGGTGGATATGCCGTTGGTTCTCAGTACGCTGCAGCGAGCGGGTACGGTTCCTATTCTGTTGTTCAAGCGAGTCCAGCATCTTGTGGCACGGTGGCCGCTGACGGTTCTTACGGTTTGTCTTATGGTCCTATGGTTATGGCTGCTCCTTCGATGGGGTATGCGCAATCGTCCGGTCCTTGCCAGTCGGTCATGCAATCGTCGTCTCAGGCAGTTGCGATTGCACCTCAAGTAGTTTGCGAACCGGTTACCGGTTATCGAACGGTTATGGAGTCCACCTTCGTCACCGAAACGCAATACGTAAATACGATGGAACTTAAACAAGAAACACGTACGCGAGTCAAGAAGGTTTCCAAGTCCGTTCCAGTGACTGTCGATGATTACCGGACCAAAACGGTGATGGTGCCAACGACTGAGACCAAGACGATTGAATACTCGGTACTGGTTCCAGAGCAATCGACTAAGACCGTAGACGTTACGGTGACCGTTCCGGTTTGGAACGAAGTCTCCGAGAATTACACTGTCAAAGTCCCGGTTATCTCCGATGTCACGGAAACCTATAACGTCAACGTCGCTCGCTTAAGAGACGAATCGTTCACGTACAGAGTTTACGTCCCACAAACGGAAACCGTTACCAAGATGCAAACGGTCACCAACGCAATTCCAGTTGTCAAGACTCGCACAGTGCAACGAACTGTTCCAAGCTATTCGACCCAGACTGTCACCAAGGACTACGGTCACTGGGAAACAGTCGTAGAGGAAGTTGCTGGCTCCTCCTACGGTGCTGGTCAAGCTATGGCAACTGGTCCGGCTATGTCTTATGCGGCTCCCGCCATGTCCTACTCCAACGGTTGCGGGCAGGCAGCCTCTGCAACCTTGGTATCTGGCGGTGGATGCGGAAACGGGATTTTCGCTGGTCGATCACGCGGTTGCGGTTGCGGACGTACAATGAATAGCTGCGGTTGCAGCTCGGGTTGTGGTTCATACGCAGGCACCGCCTGTGGTTCGTCCGCAAGCTCTGCATGTGGATCGTCAGCAGGCTCGGCTTGTGGCGGTTCGGCATGTGGCGGCAATGCAATCCACGGCGGAAACGTTGTTTATGGTGGTTCGATGGCTGGTGGATGCGGAACAGCGGTTGCACCGGCACCTGCCATGACTACGACCACACGTCGCGTTTGGGTACCAAGCGTCGTGACCGAAGAAGTCCCTGTGGTTACCAACACCGTTCAGAACGAAGAAGTTGCTTACACTGTTTACGAACAACAAAGCACCCAGGTTCCCTACGAGTGTGCTTATGTGGTCTATCGGCCAGAGCAAAGAACCGGGACGAAAAAAGTTGTCGAATACGTTCCTGAACCACGTACTCGTACTCGCAAAGTTGTTTCTTACACGGACGATCAGCGAACACGAACGCGCCGCGTTTTGAGCTATACAACTCAAACGAAGCAAGAGACATATCCAGTTGTTACGTATCGAACTGAAAGGAAGTCTAAGGAAATCTCCTTTACCGTGAACGTTCCAACGCAAACGGTTGAACCTTTCCAAACAACACGTTACGAAACGGTGACCGAGGATGTTGTTGAGGATTACGTCGTCAATGTCCAGGTGCCAACGACAAAGGAAGTTCAAGTTCAAGTTTGCAAGATGGTTCCAAAGTTGGTTCCGTATACATTTAACCCTTGTTGCGGCAGCGGTTACTCGACTGGTGGCGGCACAATGGGCAGTTCTGCAGGTGGATGTGGTTGCGGAGCGAGTGCTCCAACTGCATCTAGCGGATGTGGTTGCGGAGCAACTGTTTCTGCCCCAGCTAGCGGATGTGGTTGCGGAACTGGTGCGGCCCCTGTTTCCAATTGCGGTTGCGCCCGATAGTTGCATTGCAATTCATCGACCGATGACCTTTTAAAACCCACAGGGAAACCTGTGGGTTTTTTTTTACTAGCTCTCATGCGTTTCGGAAAGGCATGATACCGAGGAAACTTGCGATCTTTCGCACTTGAATCCGAAAGGGTATCATCACGGCTGATTGATCCTCCTTTCCTCATTTTGTCGAAGACGGCAAACGTGCCCCATTCTCAAATCGGTCCCATTTCTGTTCATTTTCCTGAAAGAGTGGAAACAAACGAACAACTGCAAGCGGAAAACCCAGATTGGGACGTGGCGTTAATTGCGGAAAAGACAGGGATTTACCTCAGGCATTTGGCCGCACCCAACGAAACAGCCTCCGACCTCGGCGTTAAAGCTTGCCAAAAGCTATTCGCAGAACAGAACATCGATCCCAAGAGCATCGATTTCTTGCTACTTTGTACGCAGACGCCAGACTACCCATTGCCGACAACTGCCTGTTTGGTTCAAGACCGACTGGGTTTGAGTACACACTGTGGTGCCCTTGACTTCAATTTGGGCTGCTCAGGATTCGTTTACGGTTTGTCGCTAGCGCAGGGGTTGATGGCCAGCGGACAATGCAAAAGAATTCTTTTGGTGACTGCGGAAACCTACTCCAAGTACATCAGTCAGGACGATCGATCTTTGCGAACGATTTTCAGTGACGGAGCAGCCGCCACGCTCATTGAGGCCTGCGATGAAATTGCATTTTCGCGATTTGAATTTGGCACCGACGGAAGCGGAGCGGATACGCTCATGGTGGGTGACGGTGGTTCTCGTTGCAAAGAGGACGCGATCACGCCGCGACATCGCAAACGCTGGTCAAGCCGACTCTATATGGATGGTCCGAGCCTGATGAGTTTCACCATCGGTGCCATTCCACAATTGGTTCGCGATATGGTTGGGAAAGCCAACTTGCAGCTATCGGATGTCAGCCACTTCTTGATGCATCAAGCGACGCGCAAAATGCTTGAGCACTTGCAAACTGCCTTAAACGCAAACGACGAAAAATTGCCTATCCGTTTGCACGACCGTGGCAACACGGTTTCGAGCACCTTGCCGATTCTCATTCAAGATCTCCGCCAGGAAGGTAAACTTGTCCCTGGAAGCCAAAATGTCCTTGTCGGCTTCGGCGTCGGCTGGTCCTGGGCAGGTTGCATGTGGAAGGCCTAAACCACTTTTTGAAAAAGCGTTAAGAGTTGGCCAACAGTGCGGTTGCTCCGTATTCGCAGGAATTCTTTCATGAATCAAATCCATATGCATCACATTCGCGCAAGTTCTCTGGATAGAACACAGGGTGATTCGGCGGTAGGGAAACGGCAACCCGTCCGAATCGGTGCGGTGTCTTATCTCAACACGAAACCTCTCATTTTCGGTTTAGAAGCAGCGTTGGGGGAACATGACAGTCTGAGCTTGGCTTTACCCAGTCAGCTAGCCACGGAACTCGCTTCCGGGGAAATTGATGTTGGACTCATTCCAGTCGTTGAGTATTTCCAGCATCCCGAGTTTGAAATCGTCTCGGATGCAGTCATCGCTTGCCGAGGTCCAGTTTGGTCTGTACGAGTTTTCTTTCGCTGTGAGCCGTCCCAGGTTAAGACGCTTGCGTTGGATGAGGGTTCGCGGACTAGTGCAGCCTTGTGCAAAGTACTTTTTCATCATCGCTTTGGCTTTGTTCCGAATACGATTCCATTGAAGATGACGGACGATCCGATTACCGCGATGGCGGACGCGGTTTTGGTCATTGGCGATCGTGCGATGCACCCGGAGTCTTTTCGGCCTGCGTTTCAAAGCGATTGGGATCTGGGGCAAGCTTGGTTTGAAGAGACGGGTTTGCCTTTCGTCTTCGCGATGTGGGTCGCCAGAAACACTAGCTTCGCTCAAGAAGAATGGAAGTTAATTCTGGAGCGTACGCGCGACCATGGGTTGAGCCACGTTCACGACATCGCATGTTTGGCCGCCAAAAAATATCAATTGTCCGTAGAACAATGCGAAGATTACCTCACGCACTACATTCGGTTCTTTTTGCGAGCAGACGAGCGGGCAGGACTTCAGGAGTTCCGCCGTCGTTGTGAAGCACTGAGCCTACTTTCCATTTGAGCAAATAGGGCACCGATTATGGTAATGGCCAATAAAACCGTTTCCGTCATTCTAACGAGCGTCTTGGAAGGCAAAAGACTGTCACAAGAGGATGCGCTGGTCCTGCTAGAAAGTCGGGACTTGGCTGCGATTGGTTCCGCCGCGAATCAAATCACTCAACGACTCCATCCTGAGTCGTATCGCACTTACAACATCGACCGCAACATCAACTACACCAACATCTGCACAGCCGTTTGTGACTTTTGCGCGTTTTACCGGTCGCCGAAGAGCGGTGAAGGGTACGTGCTCCCGAGAGCTGAGTTGCTGGATAAAGTTCGAGAAACGGCTGAACTGGGTGGCAATCAAATCCTCATGCAAGGTGGATTGCATCCCACGTTACTACTGGAATGGTACGAGGAGCTTTTGCAGGACATCAAACGAGAGTTTCCAAGCATCAACATTCACGGTTTCAGTCCACCCGAATTGCATCATTTCACCAAGGTGAACAAGCTGCCGATTCGAACGATTTTGGAACGCCTCAAAGCGGCGGGATTAGGAAGCATTCCAGGCGGTGGAGCGGAGATTTTGGTAGACCGCGTTCGACGTGAAATAACACGAGGAAAAGTTATGACGGACGACTGGTTGAACGTCATGCGAGTTTGGCACGAACTGGGTGGCGTCAGCACCGCCACGATGATGTTTGGACATGTGGAGACTTTGGCAGAACGGGTTGAGCACCTTGAACGCGTGCGGCAATTGCAAGACGAGACGCATGGTTTCACTGCCTTCATCTGCTGGACTTTTCAGCCTGATAACACGGAACTTGCAAAGATACCGCCGACGGGCTCTTTCGAGTATCTTAAAACTCAGGCGGTCGCTCGACTTTACTTAGATAACATTCCAAACATTCAAAGCAGTTGGGTTACGCAAGGACTCAAGATTGGCCAGCTGGCACTCGCGTATGGAGCCAACGACATGGGTTCGCTTATGTTAGAAGAAAACGTAGTGGCCGAGGCGGGAACCGTGCACTTGTTGACCTTAGACCAGATCAGAATCGCCATCGAAGAATACGGTTTCATGGCGCGTCAACGGGATGTCCGATACCAATTGGTCGATGAGTCGATGGAGCAACTTGCGATCACCGCAAACAGAGCTCGAGATATCCGTCAGCAGGTTCCAAAGCTGGTTGAGATTGCAGTGCCGTAGGCGATGTCGCTCCGCGACTCGCGGTCCGTGGTGATGGAACCTTCTTTGCATTCTAACTTCTTGAAATCTCGAACGTGCACTTCGAACTTTCTACGTAGGTCCGTCGCTACGTCGATGGACAGGCAGCGATCGCAACCCGCCCACTGTCTCTCCATCCAATACCCAAGAACGAACGCGAGGGCAAAAGAGAGAAGAAGTCGTCGGAGCGACTTGACCTTGGTTCGAATTCTTGACTTGCGGAGCCATTGCAACCAAACGACAATATCCGGAAGCGGCCAATAGAGCAATTCCAGGCTGCTGTCAAAGCGTGTAAGACATGAAAGCAATCCATGGCAAATAAGCAAAAAAGACTGCTGAATGGGCATAAGAGGACTCGCGAAGATCATACGTCCGAAACGGCTTCTGATTACGCGGAAGCGGTTGAGTTGATTTCGCAAAACAAGGGCGAATGCCGACTAAGGGATCTCGCCGAGCTTTTCCAGATCAGCAGTGCCTCTGCGCATCGAGCGATCGGAAGGCTAAAGCGACTAGGACTAATGGAATCCGAGCCCTACGGCCCCATTCGACTAACGCGGAAGGGGCGCGTACTCGCTAATCAGAGCCAAGGATTGCACCAACTTGTGGTTGATTTTCTGCGTGCTATTGGGGTGCCTCGCGAGAGTGCGGAGATCGATGCCGAAGGAATCGAGCACCACATCAGTCATGATACCGAAAAAGCCTTTCGTGATTTTCTTACTAAGTTGCCCTGACGCAACGTAGGACTGCTCGATCAATAATTGTCGTAGCGAAACTCGCAAAGAGTTTCGGCGATTGCCGACCAAGGGAGTCCGGCGACCTATTGAAACAAATTCGCAATCGCCCTTGACGCAAGTTTAGCGCATGCTAAACTGAGGTTTAGCGCAGGGTAAATTTATTGCAATACGAGGGGTCTCCGGTGAAGAATCGTACGTTTCGGGGTGGCTTTACGTTGGTCGAACTGATGGTCGTCATTGCAATCATTGGAGTGCTGACCTCGCTCCTATTACCGGCAGTGCAGGCCGCTCGAGAGGCGGCACGCCGAATGAGTTGCCAGAACAATTTGCGGCAACTCGCGCTCGGAATTGCCAACTATGAGTCTTCCGTCAAGTCTATTCCACCAGCGTACATTACGAACACGCGGGTCAACGGGTCTTTTTACGGCATAGCCTGCGCTGACGAGTATCGCAATTCGACGCCAGGTTGGGGATGGGGAGCATTTCTCTTACCCTATATCGAACAAGGCTCCCTCTATCACAGCATTGATTTTTTGGAACCCTGTTGGTCCCCAAAAAATGCAAATTGGGTCCAAGCCAAAGTGTCCGTCTTTCTTTGTCCGTCGGCTACGGGTGGTAGCGATGGCTTCTTGGTTGAGAAAGCGACGGACCATCGGCATGGGACCCCTATCTTATTAAGCAATGGCAGCCCCATTCGCTTTTCGCACAGTCACTACGTCACCAATGCCGGCATTCATCAACCGTGGGGCCGCGACACGCCATTTTGCTACGATTACGAACAAGGAGAGCCAGTTAGTGAGAATGGCGGAGCGCTTGCGTTTCTGGACGGGCCGTTTTTTCCAAATTCTAGGATGCCGCTCAAACGCATTACCGACGGATTGACAAACACTATCTTCCTCGGCGAGCATAGTTCGATCCTCAGCAACAAAACGTGGGTTGGAGTTGTCCCGACTGCGGTGACACCGCCGAGATTGGATTTGCGTCGTTGGCAATCGGAGAATAACGGTGCAGGCTGCCTCGTCGGAGTTCATAGCGGGCCAGACACACACGATCATCCGGAGGTCATTATTCATGCTCCAAACAATCCTTTCGGACACACGGACGAGATGTGGGGCGAGCATGGAGCAGGTTGTTCGATCGCGATGGGAGATGGATCGGTTCGGTTCGCTTCGGCCTTTATTGATCCAACTGTCTGGGTTGCTCTTTCGACACGCAATGGCGGGGAGGTTGTGAATGGCACTGAGTAGCAGAAAGCAAGTTAGCCCATATCGTTGGTATGGTTTCCTAGCTGGAACCGTAGTACTCGCATTGGTTGTGGGATGGATGACGTGGATGCGAACGCCTCAACTGGAAGCCAGCGAAGAAGCCATCAAGACCGTTGACGCACTGTTCACCGCCATCAATTCGCATGACGAAAAACGCGTCTTAGCCTGCAAAGACCAGTTGAACAAGCACACCAGCAACGGCAAACTAAGTCCACAAGCGATGACCGAATTGGCAAAATGTTGCGAGCAAGCGCGTTCCGGCGAGTGGGAAGTCGCGGCACGTAGGCTGTATCGCTTGATCGAAAATCAGTAACCGATCCGATGGTCGCGCTAAAGTCCGCTCGGAAGCGACGGATCGAACAATCGCTTCCATCGTAGGATAGCTTCATAGATCAAGAGCGATGGCAGCCATGAGAGCCAGGCCATCTCGCTGTACGTCACGAAGTCAAGTTCGAAACGAGCGACTACGGCTGCGAAAAATCGCAACAGCACCGCAGAGCAGATTAGCAGGTAGCTCCGAGTCATCCATTGCTGATGCTTGACGAAATCACCTCGTCTTGCCCAACTAAATCCTCGCCAAGTTGCGAAGCTGGTCCAAATAGCAAGTAATGCGAAGGCTGCCGCAGCAGAAACGCCACCGTTTGCTTTGACAGACATCGCCAATCCGCTGGGTGCCGCGAACAATAGAACCACAATGGTGTAGCCGTAACCAAACGTCCGGTGAAAGCGGCGGCTACGATTCCGCAGCCAATCGATGGATTGGGCAAGGCCAAGGAACAAAACAATGGGTGACGAAATGACGTGTGTATAGAACGCCAACGCGTACCAAGAGTAAAAGTACGATTTACGACCGATCAAAAACCCAAAGTCAAATTGCGGTGGAAAATAGGCAAATGAAGTCAGAACAATAAGGCCCCCGATCAGTGCGATCAAGGATAGAATACAAGTTTTGGTAACTGTCCAAAAGCAAGCTAGTAGTTGTTTTTGTTCGGTAGACATTTCGAAGTCCAAGTTTAAAAAATGTTTGTGGAGGACAACAATGAACGCATTGAAACAAGTCAATCCATACGAGACTCCAAAAAGTCCGAGTTCTCGGCACCGATTCAATTTCCTCATCTATGGTAGCATCATCGCGATGGTTCTCATTGCTGCTTTGGCATCTGCATTGATGATCACATCTTCCGTGAAAGAGATGCCCGACAAACCCGATAATCGAGTTTACATGACTCGTGGGCCGGTGCGGGATCGTGAAGTCGAGAGCCCATCCCAATCGAAATAATGGTAGGCCAATACCGCAAACTGGAATTGGACGTCACGCACAAATGGTTTTCCATTCGGTGCTTTTCTGCATGCCCTGGCTTTCTTGACTTTTTCGTACCACTTCGCATCGATTCCCCTCTTTAGATTGTCCGTCTACACCAAAAAGGTTACTATCTGAATTCGTTACGAGGATTTTGGAGTGCCATTCCGGAAGGACGAATCGATTAGCGAACTTTTGAAAACACAAGGCGAGATGGAAGCTTCCATTTGCCAATGTATCTCCCGGTTTGAACAGGAGTTCATGGGAAGAGGGCCAAAGGACATTCACGCGCACCTGATTGATGACCTGCTGGTCGTTCGTCTTCAGGGAGTTTTAACCGCTGCGGAACAACACCTTGTTAAGACGATGCCTGTCGACAAAGGACGAGATCTCCTAAAGCAAGTTCGATCGCAACTCATCGGAATTGCAAGGCCTGCGCTGGAAGAATTGGTGCGCGACATCACAGGTGTGAAGTCCATTAGTTTGCATCACGACATCAGTACGGTGACTGGAGAAGAAGTAATTATTTTTTCGCTAGTCGAGCGACCACAATGCCGTGAACTCAAGAAAAAATAGTGCGATGGCTCTGCGGCAACAGTTTCATTGAATGTTGTAAAGGACTGCTCGATCAATTATCGTCTTATCGAACGGTTCTACTCCGGTGGTTGCACTTCATTCCACAGCAACACAGTCGGTTCACTCAGATCGTGTTCGTAGCCTAAGACGCTGAGGCTCGCTGTTGAACTCAGAAAACACCTTGCCGCTTCAGGGTTTAGTTTGAGCCAACGAACAGCGATCATGCGAATCATATGTCCGCTGGAAAATGCAGCGATGTTACAATCAAGTCGGCGAGCAGAATCTAGGAATCGGTCCGCTCGCGTAGCAACTTGTTCAGGTGTCTCCCCATTCGGAGCGCCATCCCGAAATAAGTTCCAGTCAGGTCGTTTCTTTTGGATCTCGATCGTCGTTAGCCCTTCGTAGTTTCCGTAGTCCCATTCCACGAGCTCCGGTTCGACCTTGGCTCGTCCAAGGAACCCAGTGAGTTCGCAAGTACGTCTTGCTCTAAGTAGCGGACTTGTAAAAACCATATCGAATCTTTCGCAAGCGAGTCGCCTTTTTAACTGGCTCGCCGATCGCTCCCCTTTGGCATTGAGAATCATGTCGGTAAGTCCTGTATGTTGACGTGATTCGCTCCAGTCCGTGGCACCGTGCCGTATCAAGAATAGCTTTGGAAATAGATTTTGTTCGGATTGCATTTTCGGAAAGGAACCTAATGGGTGTTGGACCGAAAGAAACTGATTTTACGCTTTAATTCAGGGTTGAGGAGGGTAAGGCGTTGAGGCGCCTCGCCCCTCCATCCCTCCATCGCTCCCCACAGAATTGCTATAACTATCCTTAAACTGCAATTCACGAACCCCAAACTCATCGAATCCCAATGAAACGCTTCCTGTCAGTCTCCGTATGTCTGCTTGTGACGTTGGCATCGTCTCACCTCCGGGCAGAACAACCTAACATTCTTTTTGTTTTCTCCGACGATCACGCACAGCATGCAATCTCTGCCTATGGTTCGAAGGTGAACCAAACGCCGAACATCGATCGACTTGCGAAAGAGGGTGCACGCTTTGCAAACTCGTTCGTTACGAACTCGATCTGCACGCCAAGCCGCGCGACTCTTTTGACTGGACAGTATTCGCACCTTAATGGCGTGCCGGTTTTCAATCGTTTTGACGGCGCCCAAGACCATGTTGCCAAACGACTGCAGTCTGGGGGTTATCATACGGGCATGATTGGGAAGTGGCACCTTGGTTCAGACCCCACCGGTTTTGACCGTTGGATCGTGCTACCGGGACAAGGAAACTACTGGAATCCAACATTTTTGGTCTCCGGCCGCAAGCTTTCGATCGAAGGACACTGCACGGATATCACAACGGACCTAGGGATCGAGTTTCTCAAGACTCGACCGAAGGACAAACCGTTCTTTCTGATGCTGCATCAAAAAGCCCCACACCGCGCCTGGGAGCCTGATGAAAGGAATAAGGCTCGATTCAAGGATAAGGTAATCCCGGAGCCGGACACGCTTTGGGACGACTACGCCACTCGCCCAACTGCTCTGCCGATCAACGAACAAACAGTTGCCCGCGATCTCACTCGTCGCGATCTCAAGCTCGTACCGCCGACCGACCTGAAGGGTCCCTCACTCAATAAGTGGTTCAACGAGAAACCGATGGAGTTGTCGGCAGATGGCAAACTGCTTAGTGGCAAAGAACTGGTGAAGTGGAAGTATCAACGTTACATGCAAGACTACCTAGCCTGCGTGCAAGGGGTTGATGACGGTGTTGGCAAGTTGCTCGACTACCTCGATCAGACGAACTTAGCAAAAAACACGATTGTCATCTACTCGGCTGACAACGGCTGGTATCTGGGTGACTTGGGACTCTACGACAAACGGTTTATGTATGAACCGGGCCTTAAAGTTCCATTGCTCGCGCGCGGCCCTGGTATCAAAGCAGGCAGTGTCCCAACGCAATTCGTTTCTAATATCGACCTTGCACCGACATTTCTTGATCTAGCTGGATTGCAAGTCCCTAGTTCTATGCAGGGCCGTTCGATCGCGCCGTTGCTGCGTGGTGAGTCGCCTGCTGACTGGCGAAACTCCGTGTACTACCGATACTATCACGACCCTGGTCATCACAACACGGTCGCACACTACGGCGTACGTACCGCGACACACAAGCTGATCCATTATTGGAAACAAAACGCGTATGAGATGTTTGATATGATTAAGGATCCTACCGAGCAGTACAACTTGCTCTATTCACCCGAGAGCGCGAGAAAGCCTGAAATAGCCGCCATGTTCGCAGAATTGAAAACCGAGATCGCTCGATTGCAAAAGCAATACAGCGACGAAGGCCAATTTGCGGACCCAGCCAGTTGGCCGAAAACCAGCGCCGACGGCCCCTTCGACGACTTTCAATCGATCGGTTCCAAGACCGTCTCGGAAGCCATAGCGTCGGCAAGCGAAAGCGCCCTTCCAGGAGTTGTCAAATGAATCGCAATCGTTTTGGATGCATCAGCTTTGTCCTTTTTCTCTTCGTGCTCAGTCCATTCCTGCAAGCGGCCAAGCCGAATATCATTCTCATCATGTCCGATGACATGGGATGGTCCGATTTGGGATGCTTTGGGAGTGAGATTTCGACCCCCAACATTGACGCTTTAGCGAAACGTGGCGTTCGATTTACGCAGTTTTACAACACCGCTCGTTGCTGTCCCACCCGTGCATCCTTGCTGACTGGGCTCTATGCGCATCAAGCTGGGATCGGTCATATGATGGAAGATCGTGGTTCGGATGCTTATCGAGGTGACCTCAATCGTCGCTGCGTCACGATCGCCGAGGTTGTGAAGTCCAGTGGATATCGCACTTACATGACTGGAAAGTGGCATGTCACCAAGGAAACAAGCCCAAAGAACGATGCAGCGCGAAGCAATTGGCCATTGCAACGCGGCTTTGACCGGTTCTACGGAACGATCCATGGTGCCGGCAGCTTCTTCGATCCCAATTCCTTGGTTCGCGACAATACGCTGATTTCACCGTTCGCCGATTCGGAATACAAGCCCAAGGAGTTTTACTACACGGATGCCATCGCGGACCACGCAACGAGATTCGTGAACGAACATGCACGCGACCACAAAAACATTCCGTTCTTTATGTATGTGGCCTACACAGCCCCGCACTGGCCAATGCATGCCAAGGAAGCCGACGCAGCAAAGTACAAAGGCAAGTACGACTCTGGCTACGACAGCATTCGAGCGGCTAGGCTCGAGCGATTGAAGTCGATGGGAATGGTGGATCCGACAAGCGAACTTTCACCACAGAGCGGCGGAGCTTGGGGTAAAGTTGCTGACCGCGAGTTTGAACTGCGGTGCATGGAGGTTTTTGCCGCCATGATCGATTCGCTAGACCAAGGTGTCGGTCGGCTTGTAGCGGAATTGGAACGCTCCAAGCAACTTGACAATACGCTGATTCTGTTTTTGCAGGACAACGGCGGTTGTGCGGAGGGCATGGGACGCGGAGCCGTGTTACCTGCTTCGCGTCAACGCGCTGCGGAGCCTTCGCAACCGACTTTGGCTGCCGATTACTTGCAACCCGATATGGTTCCGAAGCAAACACGGGACGGTTTTCCGATGCGGCAGGGGATGGGAGTATTGCCGGGTGCTGCGGATACCTATCACGGCTATGGCCAAGCTTGGGCAAACGTCAGCAACACTCCCTTTCGTGAATACAAACATTGGGTTCATGAAGGAGGCATCAGCACGCCGTTAGTCGCTCATTGGCCTGCTGGCATCCCAGTTTCAAGGCACAACGCATTAGAATCGCAACCTGCCCATCTAATCGATTTGATGGCGACTTGTGTGAGTCTAGCACAAGCCTCGTATCCGAAGGAGTATCAAGGAGAATCGATTCAACCGATGGAAGGAGTGAACCTAGCACCGGCTTTTTCTGGCCTGCCGCTCAATCGATCGCAACCCATTTTTTGGGAGCACGAGGGGAATCGCGCTATTCGCAATGGTGATTGGAAATTGGTTGCGAAACATCCCGAAGGCTGGGAATTGTACAACATCGCCACGGATCGAAGGGAAAAGGACAACGTCGTCTCCAAAAACCCGGACCGTGTAAAAGCGATGTCCGAGCAATGGCAAGCCTGGGCCGACCGGGTCGGCGTGAAACCTTGGCCACTAAGTAACGCCGCTGCAAATCGACAGGAGTCAAAGTAGTTTGGGTTGGGCTGCGCCGTAGGTCCGTCGCTCCGTCGACGGACGGTCAGCGACGATAACGTGCAATCGACTGCACCATCTCGGTAACGATAGAGTGAGTCGTTGGATAGAATGAGTCGTTGGAATGGATGAGGGTTCAATGCAGCCAGGACTCGAGTCGGCGGAGCGACTCGACTACGTAGGTCCGTCGCTCCGCCGACGGACGGTCAGCGATGATAACGTGCAATCGACTGCACCATCTCCGTAACGATAGAATGACTCGTTGGAATGGCAATCAACAGGAGTTACATAATTAGCAACGTGCGTGATTTTGGAGCGATGGGGGATGGGATCTACGACGATAGGGATGCGATTCAGCATGCAATCGAAGTGGCCGGCGGTCTTATCGAATTTCCCCGAGGTGACTATCGCATCACCAAACCGATCAAGGTCGATTTGAGCAAGGTGGGTCGGGTTGGTTTCCGAGGCGATGGGGGGACAGCCAAAATCGTCATGGCTGGCGAAGGCCCAGCAATGCACTTTCTCGGCTCCCATAACAAGAATGCCGATCCTACGTCCTTTCAGCCGAGCATCTGGGAGCGAGAACGCATGCCGATGGTTTCCGAGCTGGAGATCACCGGTACACACCCACTGGCAGACGGGATCCGTCTTGAGGGGGTCATGCAACCGACCCTTAGCAACGTCCTTATCCGAAAGGTGCGACACGCCGTCCATGTCGTGAATCGTGCCCGCAATCTCACGATCAGCCAGTGCCATTTTTATCAAAACACAGGCATAGGTGTGTTTCTTGATCATTGCAATTTGCACCAAACGAATATCACAGGCAATCACATCAGCTACTGTCGTTTAGGTGGTATTCGAATCCAAGGGGGCGAGATTCGCAATTTGCAAATCACAGGGAACGATATCGAATACAACAATAACAAAGGGATCAACGTCCCCGGTGCAGACGGTGAATCCACCGCCGAAATCTACATTGATGCGGAAGACGGGAGCATTCGCGAAGGGACGATTTGCAGCAATACGATCCAAGCCACGTACAGTCCCAATGGCGCAAACATCCGTTTCATCGGAAGCGGGACAAAAGGAAACCACCGCGTGGGCATGTGGTCGATTTCCGGAAACCTCATTGGAAGTCAGGCCATCAACATTCACTTGACATCCGCGCTGGGATTCTCCATCTCGGGCAACTACATCTACAGTGGCCATGAGCGAAACATGGTAATCGAAAATTCCCGTAGCATCGTCCTTGGTAACAATACCCTCGGACACAATCCAGACTATGGCGACAAAGAACTCTCCACAGGAGTTCGGTTCGTGGATTGCGAAGACGTCAACATCAACGGATTGATACTGCAAGACGCAATGGCCGGTCAGAATACAGTAGCGAACACCGTCGCCTCGAAAAAAGACGCCTTGCTCGAGCTTGTCCGTTGCAAACGAGTCAACATGACTGGCTGCCAAATCCTTGAGGGGACACCGAACGGCGTTCTCATCGAGGATTGTGGCAATCTTCTTATGTCTGGCTGCACGATTTTGGACAATCGGCATCCACAACTCATGAAGAACGCCATCCTTTGGAAAATGTCTAAGGGCTCATGGAAAGCACAAGGGAATCTGGTGCAAGGCTGCAGACTGGCTGCCGACACTGAAATCCCGGAGGGTGTTCTTCAAGGTCAAAACGTTATTGAATAGAGTCAATTTACATTCCTCGCAGCAAAACACTTGACTGTATAAGGGCTTCGAAATGGCGGCAGACATTGTCGGCCAGCGGTCGAGAGTCAACCAGCAACCCAGCCTCTATGTTTCTCTCTTGTACGGCTTCGGTGAAGTTGGCGGACGAGAGGAATACTTTGTGTCGATCGACCACGATGATTTTTGCATGGAGAGACGACCGAACGACGCCGCTTGCAGTCGAACGAGTATCAAAGTAAATCTCTGGTAAACGGTGAGCTGCCTGCAAAAAAGCTCTAAAAATCCAGATTCGATAGACAAAATGTCTAAACCGATTTTTGCCATTCCTGCATTCCAAGCATGACGACTCCGTCGAGCCAACGAATGAATCTTCGTTGCACTTCAGTCCCATCTTCGGTGTAGGAGAACTCAAAAGGTTCACTTCCTAGCGGAATAAAATCGGAGATTTGTGTCTCATCTTCTTGTCGGTCCTTTGTGAAAAAAGCTGCCGTACATCCATAGATCCCAGATTCACCGCCTCCGATTCCATGTATCGACACTAGCACCTCAGATCGTCTGTCGGTCTTAAGTACTAGTGTGCTCCACGCATGGTAGACGTGGAGATTTGCGTAGTATTGAAAGTGTCTCGCGCATTCGACAATCTGTTTGTAATAGTAAGTTCCTTTCTCAGAACCATTTGCACCTATTGCGAGAAATGCGCTGAACTGTGGATTCGCTTCTTTGATTGCCGTCGCTATCGATTCGGCTTTGGACCTCATCGAGTCATTGGTAACTTGAAATAGTGAATCGGCGATTGCTACCGCTCTTCGACGACGCTCAACATCGGCTTGTTTTCTTTGGGAAAACTTAGCCGTGACGGCACGCAAGATAGTGTCGAATGCCTTCGACTCTTGAGCAGCCTGTTCACCAAGGCTGATCGCTTCTCGAATTGATTTTCGCTGAAGAGAGCCAAATAAATCCACTAATTCTTTAAGTGAACCTCCATCAGCGGACCGCAAACTTCGAATGTACTCATCTCGCTCGGTCCGTGTTACCACCAATGGTAGCCAACGTGACTTTAACATGACCAACGTTGCCAAACAGCGAACGACGCGACCATTACCATCTGTAAACGGATGAATAACGGAGAAACGATGATGCAGCCAAGCAGCCTCAACATCTGCGGGCACATTCGACACTACGTGCATATTGTGCATAGACAAAAGGTTCTCCATCTCCTGCTGTACTTGTTCTGGAGGGCAATACTCGAACACTCCTGCATCTGGATGCTCTACATTGTTGGGCATCTTCTTCCAAATTCCTCGCGGCAATTCGCGATCAACCCAATTGCCTAACGAATCTCTGGCGACATACGTCCGTTGATTGTTCATCAAAACCACATGAAGCTCTTTAATGTACGATAGAGTCAACTCGCGGTTGCCAGAAACGAAATCGTACAGTCCGTCTATAGCGAGTTTGTGATCGTGTATCTTTGCGATTATGCTTGATGGTTCTTCATTCGCGTCGGAATGCGATATCAAAGCTGCATCAAGCCCCTTCTCTATCAGTGTCTTCGTGGCTCCTTCGGAAAGAGAGTATGCTCCTTCGATGATGCCTGTTTCGATAGACCATTGTCGTTTCAGTTTATCGACAAAAGCCGTGAATACTCCCTTGGCTCGCAGCTCTTCCTGTTGTTCCTGCCAGGCTGCAACCAGCGCCGTCGTTTGTGTATTCAGCATCGAGGTTTGCCAATCGGCGGGCAGGTCACTAATCGGAGTCCATCTATGGGGTGCGAATTCTGACATTTTAGCTCCTATGTCACTGGATTGATTATTCATGAAACTCGTCTGACAAACTTGCCTCAACAATGACTTGCACAGGTCGAAATTCGTTCGGCCACGAAGTTGGGCTTTGCGTCCAATCCTCCTTCCCGATCAAACACGTTCTCCAATTCGCGTTGCCGTGTAATGACTTCCATCATCTCAGTGACTGACTTTTTTTAACTGCGGTAACCACAAGTCCTGGCAAGGATCGAGTACCAATTGAGAGCCATTGCAAAGATAGAGAACGAATGGCTTTTTTTGGCCCAGCCCCTTTGCTCAGCCAAGCCAGCCTTAGCTTATGGTTGAGCAAAAATGCCGTTGCATTACCAAGTAGCTCTCGCGAAATCTCTCCACTCCATGCTACCAAATCCAACAGCCAAGGGTTTAGATGCTCTACAGTCTAGTTCAGTTGCTTCGATTTTCGCTTGCGATCCGTCGTTCGAGCGGTTGCGTTTTCGCTCAACTTGGTGATGCGAAGCTGTCGGCCCACAACCCACGCGCGACCGAGTACTTTAAAGACTTCGCGAGGCATGCCGGCTGGTAGATCGACGGTACTGTATTCGTCGAAGATGGCGATCTGACCAATGTTGGCCGACTCCAAGCCTGCTTCGTTGGCGATGGCTCCAACCAGATTGCCTGGCCGAACGCCGTGTGCCCGACCAACTTCGACACGGAAACGTTCCATCTCATTGGACTGCACCGCGCCGGCAGCACTCGGCTTGGCGGATCGGTTTCGATCTCTACCAGAAGATTCTCGGTCGAACCCCTCTCGAGGGCCACGGCTATCACGCTGTCCACGTGCATCGCGAGGATCACCGCGTCCGTTGTCGTCTGCGAATACGTCTCGACGTCTCGTACCCTTGTTGGAATCTTCGGTCAGGAACGGCTTATCGCCTTGAATGATCATAGCCAAAGCCGTTGCAACTTTCGCTGGCGGAATTGAGTGCTCGGTCATGCATTGTTCGATGAGTTTTTCGAACATGGTGAATTGGCTGTTTGGCACTGAGTTTTCAGCGCATGCTTTCACAAGTTGGTTCTTGAAGCGATTGATTCGCATTTCGTTGATCTCTTTGGCGGTGGGGACGGCCATGGGTTCAATCATCTGGCCAGCCGCGCGGTCGATTTCTCGCAAGAAACCACGTTGTCGGGGGGCTATGAACACGATCGCTTCACCGCTGCGTCCTGCTCGGCCTGTGCGCCCGATTCGGTGTACATACGCTTCTGCGTCCACGGGCAAGTCGTAGTTGATGACGTGCGTTACACGTTGGACATCCAAACCACGAGCCGCAACGTCCGTTGCAACCAGGATATTGAAGGAACCTTGCTTGAGTTGCTCGACGGTTCGCTCGCGTTGGGCTTGCGCGATGTCCCCATTGAGTGCGACTGCTGCATGTCCCATCGCGATCAAGTTATCAGCCAATTCCACGGTAGCGAGCTTGGTCTTCACAAAGATGATCATACCTTCGTGGTCTGCGGCTTCGAGGATACGGAGCAGCGCTTCGAATTTGTGGCTGTGTTCGACAAGAACAAAACGTTGTCGAATCGTTTCAGCCGTTTTCTGTTTCGAATCGATCGAAATAACATGAGGGTTCTTGAGGTGTTGGTCGGCGATTTCTCGAATGGCCGAGGGCATGGTGGCCGAGAACAACGCTATTTGACGGTGTTTTGGCGTTTGTTCCAAGATCCATTTCACGTCGTCAACAAATCCCATACGCAACATTTCGTCGGCTTCGTCCAAAACCAGGCATTGCAAGGTATCGACTCGCAAGCGGTTTTCTCGCATGTGGTCCATGACGCGGCCAGGCGTCCCAACGACAACATGCACACCGCGCTGCAACGCATGGATTTGAGTGGAGTAGGCTTGACCTCCATAGATTGGAGCCACTCTCAAGCCACGCATGTGTTGAGCATATCGCTGAAAGAACTCGGATACTTGGATTGCAAGTTCGCGGGTGGGAGCAAGTACCAAAACTTGCGTGGCTGGATTTTGGATATTAATGCGGCTCAGGAGCGGCAAGGCGAAAGCAGCCGTTTTGCCTGTCCCTGTTTGTGCTTGTCCGAGCACATCGCGGCCTTCGAGCATGGCGGGAATGGTGGCGGCTTGAATTGCCGTTGGGTGTTCGTAGCCTGACGTTAACAGCGCGCTACAGATTTCCGCTGGCAAGTTAAAATCAGCGAACTTGACGCGAGTGTCTAGTTCCAGCGATCCCGAACCTTCATCGTCGCCCGAACCATTGTCGCCGTTTTCTTTGTCGCCGTTTTCTTTATCGCCGTGTTCTTGTTCGCCGTATTCTTTGTCGCCTTGGATTTTGAAGCCGTTGACTAATTTCACATCGCCTTCGGAAGAATCCTCATTAGGTGGATTCCCGATGGATTCCTCGTGTTGAGAGGAAACCTGCTTTACCAACGCAACTTCCACTGGAAGAACCTTCGGCTTAGGACTTTTGATCTTGTGCTTAGGCGCTTTGGGTTCGGCGATGGCGGGCGGAACGAATTCCGACCGAACTTCTACGTGCGCAACCTTAGCACCGATTCTGTCGTCGCTATCTTCGATTTGAAGCGAGTCGATCAATTGAGACGCTTCCGCAAGATCAGCTTCGTGGAAATCGTTTTGGTGCGCAGAAATAGCGATCGTGGGCTCTTTTGAGCTCATGTGTTCCTCTTCAAGATACAAAGGGTCGAAAACCTGAATTCCATGGCCTGCACGGTACTCGGACGGTACAGGAACTCGGGAAAGTCTGGTTCGAGTCAACCTTTGTCGGTGGAGCCAGTAACGGCTCGCAGATAGCGTTGAGAGTAAGAACCCTGCTTTCCAAGCTTTAATCCTTAAAGATATTAGCTAAAACGCCGAATTTCAGAAGGGGTAAAATGAAAAGATTGACTTTACGCGAAGAGTTGGATTTCGAGAAAAGCGTTTTGGCTGCCCTACAAAATGCTTGATTTGTTCGCGATCCGTACACGATAATCGGAAGACCGTTTTGGATTCAAACCTCGACTACGGGCGTCGACTCCACTTTGCTCCCCCATAAGGTTGTCATGAATCAAATAGTCGAAATGCAAAATGCAAAATCAAAACGAAGGCACGTTGCCAAGTTCACCCATCCAAAGGCAATCGATGTTCAAAAGTGTCGCTCCCCAAAAAAATGGTTACGATGGCTGTTCCGAGAAAAAAAACATTGAAAGTACGGTGATTTGGATTGGGAAAGATAGCGAGTCGGAATCGAACGAGTATCTGGAAGAATGCAATACGTATCAAAGCGGAGAATGATCGTCCTATCCTGTCACGTTTAATGGGTGTTGAGACAGAGTACGCGATCCGTTGCAAACAGAGCGCTACAACCCTGGGTTCCGTTCTTGATTTCAATCGGTTGATCACGAGTCTTGAAATCGAAACCCCGATTGCTCCGAGTTTTCGAAACCCGCACCGTTTTTTTCTTGCAAACGGTGGATGCATTTCCTTAGAGACTGGGGCTTCCTCAAGCTTTCAGCATGCGATGCTGGAGTCAGCAACGCCGGAGTGCCATAGTCCGCGCGAATTGCTGTGTTATCAAATTGCAATGGAAAAGCTTCTCTCGGAGATGGTTAGCAAAACGTTTGTCGATCAAGACGCTCACCTATTAAAAGGGAGTGCGGACGCGCATGGTCATACTTATGGTCAACACGAGTCTTACGAGATGTGCATTGCCAAGGGCTCCAACTTAATTGGCTGGCGCCTAGGACTGTTGCTCATGCTGCCTGTTGTCATAGCCTATCGATTCTTTGCCGCATTTTGGTTTATCCTGATCTGGCTAACGAGTCAAGCCGTTGGATTTGTATGGCGTACGGGACGTAAGTATCAAAAGTCGGTTCCTAAAGAGGGCAACTCGACAGCAAGTCTTCAACCTGCCAAAGGGTTGCGACTGACCTTGCTCCACCCACGTTGGGTTTCTTTGTGTGCATTTGGATTACGAATTCTGCATTTGCCCCTCGCGTTTCTATTGTGGGCAAACATTTATTGCTTTGCACTCAGGTCGCAGCGAAGGCACCTTACTGCATTCTTGGTGTCGCGGTGTATTGTCGACGGCGCGGGGTATCTTGATAAAGAAAACCGTTTCTGGGTCAGCGCTCGTGCTTCGACCGTCAATTCCGTCATTGGTTTTGGTAGTTACGGCCGTTCTTGTCCATTGTTGCGATGCGATTCTTGGCTGCGGGGACTCTGCGTAGGCCCATTGTGGTCTCTCGGAAACTATACCAAGCTCTTTCAAGCTAGGCAGCGAGTCGAGATTGCGATTGGTGATTCAGGAATGTGCGAGCAATCGCAATATGTTCGACTAGGTGCCACTGCACTTGTGTTGGATTTGGTTGAGCGAACCATTCCGAAAGTGCCCCGTCTCAAGAATCCAATCGACGCCATCGGTCGCTTTGCGCGCGACTGGATGTTGCTATCGAGTGTGCCGGACCGCTCGCAACGTCAATGGACTTCTTTGGATATACAGCATGCGTATACGGCATCCGTACGACAGATGCTGCAATCCAAATCGAATGTGCCGATCGAGGCCTGGAAGATTCTCGATCAATGGCAGTCTACGCTCAATCAATTGCATCCGACGGACGACGAGGATAACCTACCGCGCACGATGCTCGGGCGAATTGATTGGCTTAGTAAACTTTGGTTGCTTCACCAAACCAACACGGACGCTACCTGGCAGGCACGCAAGAAAATCGATCTGCGCTACCACGAGTTGTCGGTTAATGGGTATCACCGCCGACTTAGTGAAACTTTGGAACTCGCTCCGATTCTAGATCCGTTTGATATTTCGCGATCCAAACGCACGCCACCGGTCGAATCGCCCGCGACCCAACGGGGCTACTTGATTCGAGAATTCGCGGACCCGGAATGCAAACTCCATGTGGATTGGACCCATGCAGAATTTGTCATGGACGGCAAAAAACGCACAGTCGAATTTTGATTTTCCATGTCCAATCGGTGCAGTCGTTACAGCCTGAACGCTTTGTTGCTTTGCCGGCGACTCTCAACAAAAAGCTTCAACTGAAAATGGTTTCGTGGCCGATTCATTCAATTGGTCCCGTCCGAAACCGTTATCTAGATGCACATGGATGTGCTGAACAGCAAGACATCCAATGCTCGCCAATTTCCTTCGAAAACCAGTCGGTATTGTCACAATAATGGGGGCCGCCGTAGGTGGCCCCTACGCTGCATTTGAGACCGACGTCGGAAAACAACTGCGACAATCCCTCGTTAGCCGCATGGCTCAGTCGCCAAACGCTCAGGATCAATACAACGCTTCATCCAATTATGCGTCATCGGATCCGTATTCCTTGTTGGCGGCGAATGTCTCTGGCGGTTTGCCCTCTGTCGCTGCGGCCCAGACATCATCGTGGGGTCAAAATGAACGGTTTGGTCCCAACAACAACAATGCGTCGATCGCTCCGCAAGCTGGAATTACTCAGTTCTCCCCAACAGCACAAGTTGTTTCCACCGTTTATGGTCAAGCAACCTTCCAACCAATCGGACCGCCCACATCGCAGCAGGCTACCATGCAAACCATCCCGTCATTCCCAAATGGAGGCTATGCGCCCATTCCAAGTCCTTCGATTGAGACTAGATCAGGACCGGCTGCGGCAGTTCTTGGACGCACAGATCAGCTTTGGGACTACACGCTAGGCACGCCCACGCTTAGCCAAATCCAACAGCAGCCAAACACAACCGTTGGCGGTGGCGTCGTTTACGACTTGCGAGAAGTGCTGCGGTTTGACATCGTGCCGGGCTGGTTGCCACAACGCTTTGCACGCGTATCCACCGTTACTTCCAATGTCCAAATGGACGGATTGCGAGTTCCGCTGATCACTGGCACGCAACCGAAAGACATCGCAGGCTCGTTGACCTACTATTTCGACTCGAGTCAAACGTTGAAGCGAATCAACCTTCACGGTTTAACTGGGGATCCGACGCCGTTGGCCAATTTGATGGTCCAATTCTATCAACTAAAACCGGAGCAAAGCCTTGGCGGGCAACTGTTCACTACGCGATGGAACAACCGCATCACCAGCGTCATGCAAATCTCGCCTGCGCCTATTATTTATGCCGGAGCAGACCATTCCAAGTACGTTATTTTCCTCGAACTCAATCAGCCGACCAATCAGTACGGTTTAAGCGATGAGGCCAGCGAAGTCTTGCGCAATTCTCAGGCGACACAACGCTGGTAAGCAACGCCGGTCGTTAGGCGAGCGGCAGACAGAAGTTTACCAGGCCAGGCTATGTGTGGCACGCCCAAAGCGATTAGCGATGGGCGCGGGAAGTGTGGCAAATGGCTCCAGCGATTCACCACGTCCTTCGTACCTCAGAGCGTGCCACCCAGTTTTTAGGTAGATTTCAAACTGCCTCTCGCCTTACAGTCCCCAAGCAAATGGATCTTGCTCGTCAACGATAATATGACCGTCTGCGTTGACAAACGCTCGCCCTGTAATCTTTGGAACGACCCGCCCACTCTGCCGATCAAGCCATCGATAACTCGCTTGAAAGGTACTTCCAATAATACTTTCTTGAATCCATATGTCCCCTTCGGCCAGCTTTTCATCGGCTGCCAAGCAGGCAAGTTTTGCGCTGGTGCCGGTTCCGCAAGGTGAGCGGTCATACATGCCGCCGGGGCACAACACAAAGTTTCTCGAATTGGCGGAACCCGTTTTGGTTGGGCCAAAGAGTTCGACATGGTCGACTTCCGGAAAACTGCGTCGGCATGCTGTTAGGATGCGACCCGTAAGTTCGAGCAATTCAGAAACTGGACGGTCTAAATCATCGGGAAGCGGTGACTCAACCAGACAAAACCAATTGCCCGCATAAGCGATGTCAGCCTTAATTTTTCCAAGCCCACCCAAATCCAATTCGATTGTTT
Organism: Pirellula sp.; assembly: GCA_043743995.1. Classification (GTDB taxonomy): domain Bacteria; phylum Planctomycetota; class Planctomycetia; order Pirellulales; family Pirellulaceae; genus JBKCUI01. The sequence continues at coordinate 33,767 of JAYTVM010000024.1, forward strand.
TGTGCGAACGATAACTTGGCACGTTTTCAATGGACACGGTTGAGTCCGGGTGCAACGATACGCTCACCGTTCCAGCCACGGTTTCGAAGCGATGCACACCGGCGGTAAGTTTGCCCAGGTAGGCCAAGGTAGCCACCACCCCAATCGTTCCGTGGCCGCACATGCCAAGGTAGCCGACATTGTTAAAGAAGAGGATGCCACAATGATTTTCAGGATCGAGAGCTTGCGTCAAGTACGCTCCAACCATAACTTCCGACCCTCGTGGTTCATTGACGATGGCTCGCCTGAATCCATCGTGGCTATCTCGCATTTCAGCAAGTTGCGAAGCCATGGAATCGCCGTTGAGGCGAGGGCCTCCCTCGACAATGGTGCGCGTCGGTTCACCGCCGGTATGTGAGTCAATCACCCGAAATTTAAGCATGCTAGCCCCTGGTTGTTCATCGAGATCAATTTACGCCAGGGATAGGATTATCAAATCGATTGCGAATCTCCAACAGTAGCAAGAGACAAATCCGCCAAAATTCAACACTTCTCGCTGATCGCCAGTATGCAGTTCCTTCGAATGCAATCGTTTCCCTTGGCTTTACGCAAGCGGGACGGCATCTGACAGCTACATAA
>JAYTVM010000025.1:0-2648 GCA_043743995.1 Pirellula sp.
TCCATTGCGATCTGTTTTGTTCTTTCCTCGACCAGTTCGTCAAGCCATTTCCGTCGGGCTGCGATGCCGCTTTCGATTTCGGCTTGATTTCTCTTGGTCCGAAAAAGTTTCGACCAAAATGCCTGTTGTTTTGCCATCGGGGGAGCTCCGCTGAGGAACGCTCCAATCCCATCCCAAACGGCAAGGTTGTCCGCGTTGATGGTGCCACGAAGTCGCTTCATGGTCCGCAGGTCACATCGGCAATGCAGTGCTTGCTCGATGTGTTCGCACACATTGCAATCACACGGTACGATTTCCTCTGCCTCACTTGGCGCGTGACCACATGCGTTTTCGGTACCGATGAGGGCAGCCAGTTGCGAGCGAAGAATTGCAATTTTGGAGTGGTTTTCTAAGCGTTTGTCCTCCAGGATTAACGCCAACCGCCCGACTAGTAATGGGTCCGGAATAGGTATTCCCTTCTCAACGAGCTCCGTTTGCGCACTTTGTTGTTGTTGAAGCAAATGTTGTGTTTCATCGAAAATTTGCTCGGCTGTCAGGCATGCTGCGATGCCAAAATGCAGTTTCATCCCATTGGCAGAAGCCGTTTGCCGCAGCCGAAACGCGACCGCCGCTTGAAACGACTCCAGAATCCTATTTTCGCATTCCACATCCTTGCAAACGGATTGGGATGGGAGCGACCGCGATTTCGAGTCGGAGGCAACCATCTTGGCGGCTCCGCAACGTTCGGATGCGAGCTGTCCAATTTGCGTGGCTGAGAGGGATTGAGAGGAAGTTTGGAATTGATTCGGCAATCTGTAGGGGGTCGAGGAGCTAACTAAGAACATATTTGGCTGGGGTGTCCGAGTTCGATTGTCGACCTCTTTCGATTGGGCGAGCACAATCGGAGGACTTGCAACGCATGCGAAAAACCAACAAACAAACACCGACCAAGTGTTGTGGTTCGTTGCGTGAGCGTTTTTGCTTGAGGTCCCTGACCGTACCATTTGCGTCAACTTTGCCTTGCAATCATATGCCAGCGTTTCTTCCAGATGCGCGTCGAATGCCTTTAAGATCGATTGTCCCGCTCGCATTTGTGAATGAGGAATCATGAATTTCGCGTCATCCGCGTTAGGCAATCTTTGAGGATTGTGGCACGGCGGTTTACGCTGTCAGTTCCGCAGAAGAACAACCACCTGCTTTGCCTCACCGGTATAATGCTCGGAGAGCTCCTTTTGTTAGCACCAAATACAGGTAAATCATGCCATTGCCCCAACGCCAAACGCCAATTGGCGGCGTTATCCATACCTATCAAAAGTACAATCCGACGGAATTTCCAAGTCCAACGGCAGAAGCCCCGGACATGGTTTCCGGGGCCGTTGAGCATGCTCTAGCGTACGGCAAGTATCGGGAATTGACCGAAGAAGAACTTGCCAGAGCGATCAAAATCGACCCGAGTCAGATTGGCGGACTTGGTCCGAGTATCGATATGCTTATGGCGATGCTGGAAGATCGGAAGCGCAAGATCTTGGAAACCTATCAAACGGACGGTCTGGACAAGAAAGCCAATGATCGATTTGAAAAACTATCCAAACGAGCCAATCCGCCTGCAAAACTCAAAGGGGATTTTCATAAAGCTGTCCACTCCAAGCAGATTTATTTGTTGGAGCAAGTTTGGTATCGGTCCGACCGAGAATCACCGGACTTCGCAGCCCATGTACTGCACGTCATGGAAGCGCTCGGCGACAAATACAACATCGATGAGCTCATCAGCAAATACGTGTTTACGGGTCGGGAGAAAATGGATATTCCGAAGGCTCTTGAAATCAAGAAAGAGCTCGAAAAAATCGATGAGCTTCTTAAGCAATTGCAGGAAGCGGCCAGAACTGCCCAAATCGGTCTGATCGATATGGAAGCTTTGGCGGAGTTTGCACCTCCTGCTGATTTGAATCAATTGGAGGAACTACGCCAACAAATCAATAATTACGTTCGCGAAATGGCGGAACGGCAAGGATTGGACCGAGACGAAAAAGGTGCATTTCATCTTACCCCAAAAGCGCACAAGATCTTTCAGAGCCGGCTCCTTACACGCATTTTCTCCCAGTTGAAAGCGTCCCGCTCGGGCCGCCATGAAGGCCGTATTGTCGGGGATGGAAGCGTCGAACTGCCGTCGACGAAGCAATATGAATTCGGCGACTCGATTGCAAATCTCGACACCACTCAGTCCGTCATCAACGCCATGCTGAAGCGACCCGATGAGAATCCAATCCGATTACGATCGGACGATTTGGAAGTGCATAAAACCAAGAACAGTCCCAAATGTGCAACGGTGGTCATCATGGACATGAGTGGTTCCATGCGGTACGACGGTCAATACATGAATGTCAAGCGAATGGGGCTCGCATTGCAAGGGTTGATCACCAGCGAGTACCCTGGTGATTTTCTGCGTTTCATTGAGATGTTTTCGTTTGCAAAATTGCGTCGGCCAGGTGAAATCATCGACATGATGCCGAAACCGGTAACAATCCATAATCCTGTCGTTCGTCTCAAGGCGGACATGAGTGCCGAGAACATCAGCGAACAAGACATTCCACCTCACTTTACAAACATCCAGCATGGGCTGCGTTTGGCGAGGCAAAATCTGGCGACCGCCGATTCAATCAACAAGCAAA
>JAYTVM010000026.1:0-34050 GCA_043743995.1 Pirellula sp.
TTCCTTTCTTTGCAGTATTTGATAACGACGGCGTCTTGGTAATCGATAGTGTCTCGCCACTTGGCAACGTCGGATTTCCGAGCGGATATGAAGGGAGTACGCACATTCGGAAAATGCTGTTGGCGACACGAAATTCGCTCTCGGATGCGGAAGTCGAACAACTCTTGGCAAGCTTAAGGGAGGAGTGATCAACGCGCCCGGAGTTCTGGCCAAAGTCGATGCATTGCCCTATCAGTCTGAAAGAGCCGGATAAAATGCAAACGCGGGTGCTGGCTAGTTTGTCTCGCTCCTTCAGGGCAACGGCTGCATTTTGTAGCGTTAGCCCCAAGACGGCGCTGGGCAACAGTAGAGACGCTCTCGGCAAGAGCGACCTGCGTTATGCGACCTACTGAGGCCTGTGTTACAATAGTCCACGCAATGAACAACAAAGCACGCCTTCTAAAACTCGTTCTGATGCTCTTGCTCCTCGTCCCACTTGGGTATTTGGCAGCTATCGGTGTTCATCACACTCGGCCAGAAGGCGGATTTCAGTTCCTCTTTTCCAGGGAAGACAAAGACTACCTTACCATTCAGTGGCCCGGCGGTTCGGATGCGAGTTTTGGCAAGTTTGCCACGCTCGAAATCGAATCTAAGCCAATGCCATCTCAATGGGAAGCCTTTTTGATTAGGGACATTGAGATTGGACGTATGTCGAAAGAGGTCCGCTATTTCATTGAGAATGGAGTTGGATGGGTCACGAAGCGAACTGGTGACACCGGCGCAGCCATACACCAATTCGACCTAACCAACAATGAGGCGATCCAAACAATCCGCATCGATTTTGGCGAGCCAAATTCGGTGACTCCATGATGTTTTTGATCGATGGTAATCTCATACGACGGCCACATGACCAGTTGGAAATGTGGGACATTTCGACGGACTCCTTTTTGGACTCGATCGCAACTCCAAGCGCTCCCAATTCTTACTTTGTCAAAGTCGCTGGGACTCAAAATATTCTCGTCGTCGACCCAAGTACCAGCTTCGCGGGACTCTACGGCTCAAACGGGGAAAAATTGCTTATGATTCAACAGTGGAAATCGCTAGAAACAATCGGCTTCCAAAGGAACGGCGAATCCTTCATCGCAAGTCTTTTGCCAAATGGAGCAAATATCGAAGTGAGAAACGCAAAAAACGGGTCGGTGGCGAGCAACTATGTTGTTTCGATCGATCCCGCACTTCTGCTCCCTCTGTCGTCATTTGAACTGGATGGCACTGGCAGTTTTATTCGGTGGAGAGCGATCGACATCTGTACCGATGTGATGACTGGCGAAACCCTACCAATGCCCCATTCCTTTGAACTTCTCGTGCGCAATTTAAATGACAAGCGGCTCATCGCGATTCGGAATGAATCTTCCAATGGAAAGACGGTAACTAAGGAGTGCGTCGTTATCGATGAATCGACGTCAGAACAGCTCAAGCGATTTCGGCTTGATCTCAATGAAAAGGCGCGAGTTTCTTGCGTCCTCAAAAAGTCAGGGCATCTCGCTTTGGCCATGTTCGACCATCGGATTCATCTTTACGATCTGGAGACTGGAAACCTGGTTCGAACAATCGATCCATTTAGATGGGGATTTCCTCTGAACGGCGCTGCCGCCATACTCTTCGGACTTTGGTGCGTCGTTTGGGTCCGCATATCCGCGACCGTTCATCCCTATGGCTGGTTTGATTCTTCCGTTTGTTTTGGACTGTTCGTCGCATATGCGACATATCGCTTTTATGTCCAATTATATAGTCCGGCTGACACCCTATTCATTTTCGCAAGCATAGGGGCATTGCTAGCTTCAATTCAACTGGCAACCATTTGGCTTTGCTTGGGAAGAAATCGACTCCTCCTGTGATCTGCGCCATTCGTGCTCACGATCGGGCTGGCAGCCGGGTTGGTAACTTGCTGGCATGCGAGAGCCGCTGTGGCATCGGCAATGGTGGCAGGCATTTTTCCATTAACCGTTGGAACGATGTTGGTATTGGTAATACTACGTGGGTGCGGCGTCAAGTTTGAAAACGTGCTTTCTGAGTCTCTCAGAAGGACAGATTCTGCGCTTCAAAAAGAGAGTTCGATTAATTTGCGAGACTTGTTCGTGTTCACGTTCGTATCGGCGATCGTGGCCGCCATTGTTCGTTGGATTCCGGTGAGTTATTGGTATAGAGAATTGTTTGACCGACGAGCTCTCGCCCTATTTAGCATTTTTGCGGCTTGCTTGGTAGCAGTTGTAGTTATGTCCCTGTGGACAAGCTTCAGTCGGAAAAATATCATCGTTAGATGGTTGCCTTGGTTGGTAACTTTGTTGCTTTTTCAATGGATCACTCTTGGTCCGCTTTACCCCTTCTTCTTTGGTGCATTTGCGACGCTCATGATTGGATTGCATGCGTATCGTCTGAGGGGCTGGCGATTCAGCCCGAAACACCTCGCGACGTCGCCCACGTAGATCCGTCGCTCCGCCGACGGATGTCCTGCATGATGAAACCCAATTGGATTTATTGTTTACGCGAAGCGGAGAGCTCGTACTCACGGCTGGCTTCGTGCCACTGTTTGAAGTGTTTTTAGTAGGAACGGGGGCTTGAGCCGTAACGTACGCTGACCGCGAGTCGGCGGAGCGACGTCGCCTACGTAGATCCGTCGCTCCGTCGACGGATATCCTTCATGATGAAACCCAATTGGATTTATTGTTTATGCGAAGCGGAGAGCTCGTATTCACGGCTGGCTTCGTGCCACTGTTTGAAGTGTTTTGAGTAGGAACGGGGGCTTGGGTCGTAACGTACGCTGACCGCGAGTCGCGGAGCGACGTCGCCTACGTTGGTGGAATCCCAACTGTCGGCAGAACCTCGCCCACCGTTTGATCCGGCAATCGTCGGCGAATGTCCCATCGGTATCCAACCAAGTGCATGACGCTTACGCACAAAAAGACGAGTGCGATCTGAACGACGGAGATGGCAAAGTAGCCCCAATTATTGAAGCCTATCGTTAATATTGTTACGCCGCTGTCCTGAAATTGTCGTCTAAAGAACTCAGGTAGGATGGCAAAGAAATAGACACCGAGAAAAATCAAATACACCACCAAGCCTAACCAGCCGATCCATCGTTTGGAATTGTTGACTACCAGTAGCCATGCGGCCGAGAACCATATCAAGGCAGTCATCAATTGGTGAAAAATCGCAATTGCGAATAGGAAATAGTTCAAGGTGTTCGGCCCTACCGATGCAGGTGATCTCTGAACGAACGCCAGATTCATTACCCCGTCGATACCAAGTCCAATAGCTACGAGGGTTGTCAGCCCAAGTATTGAAAGGACCGTCAGTCGGTTGGGAAACGATGTTGATTCGATCGGCCTCAAATGCAGCGTAGACACTCGAAAAAGAAACGCCAAAAACACATAGGAAAACAACCAGGATCTCGTTTTATTTGTCCATTGATAGAGCAGCACGTCCTGCCCACGCAAATTGAGAACTCCGCCCTCCATGATGCCTACAATAAGGCCAGCCATGACCCAAACCACAAATTCTGCCGCGAGAAGGATTAGCGGAACTATCCAAGTCGCCCGTCCCGTACCGCAGCTCCTTCCTGCCAACCATACTGCGCAGGTCATTGGAAATGGAAACGCGAAGATCTGGCTCAAATAAATCAAGTACGAATACAGTCCGGCAATTCGCATGAGCCGGTTTGAGGCGATCTCAAACAGTGTAGACCAACAAATCGCTGCCAAAAAGAGCAAGATAAGCACCAGAGGTCGCGAGTGTGTCCGATCTTTCTTGGAACGGTCCATCTAGCCGCACCTTTCACTCATGTTAATGAATCGAAGTCTCTATTCGACTTGCCGCCGACTAAGTCAGTTTTTTCAGTTTAGTCACTCTCCCCGTCTGTACCCATTCAGCGACGTAGATATTTCCTTTGTTGTCAAAACACGCATCATGCGGATGCACGAATTTACCGTCTTGCCACTGCTTCTCATCACCGCGGATAGATTTCTTCGTGTCCGCGCTAAGCCTTTCGACATCGCTCCCTAGCTGCACAATGGTCTTGTAGTCTTTGTCCAAAATGGAAACGCGAGCGACCAACTCAGGAACCAATAGCAAATCACCTTGCCTGTCGATGTTGGCGGGGAGGCCGAAGCCAGGAATAGTTTTTTCGTATTTGCCGTCCATGTCAAATATTTGTAACGTGTTGTGAGCGCGGTCGGTCACTACAACCTTGGGGGCGGCCGGATTGCGATCGTCAATCCAGAGTCCATGCGCCGTATTGAATTTGCCCTCCCCTTTGCCCTTGCCGCCGAAAGAACTGATCCACTTTGCATCTTTGTCAAAGCGGTGAATGTAGTTGGAGCCATAGCCGTCTGCCAAATAGAAACTACCGTCAGGCAAGAACGCAAAGTTCGTTGGCAAGAAGCGATCGTCGCCCCAGACCTTGGCTGGTTTCTCCGCTTCATCGGGATGGTACACACCTGATTCTTTCGGGGCACGCTTAACCCAAACCACGTCACCTTTGAGATCCAGCTTTGCGAACTCCTTGACCTGTTGATAACCGGTCACGTAAAGAAACTCCTGGTTGCCTTCTTTTCTAACTTCGAGTCCGTGTCCGCCCCCCTGGAAGCGTTGGCCGAAGGCTCGAATGAACTTTCCGGTTTCGTCGAAGACGAAAATCGACGGGTGCTCTTTCTGGGCCTCGCGCCCCTCATGGATTACGTACAAGTTGTTCGCCGCATCGACGGCGACATTGTGTGTTGTCTGCCACGAGTATTGCGAGGGAAGCTGTGCGAACTGATGCAGTACTTCGAACTGATGCTCTTTTTCACCGACAATGATCTGGGAGTTGGTCCGGCTTGCAGTGACGATGTTCGGGGCTGCAATGGAACAAGCGGTTGCTGATACAGTAGCTTTGAGGAATTTACGGCGATTTGGCGGAACACGATTCATGGAGATTCTCCGGACTCTCGGAAATGGTTGGAAGGAAGTCTGCTTCGGTCCAATATTATAGCTTAAACGACTACTGCGAATGTACGTTCGCGTGGCCATCCGGCAATTGCACTGGGCTAAAGTGCTGCTTACAATGAAGAACCCACCCTTAAGGCAAGCGAACCCGCTCCTTCGGATTTCTCATGCTAGATCATAAAAACCCACGACGTCACTTTCTCTCGAGTTCCGTGTTTGCCAGTTTTGGAATCGGTTTCGGAGTCCATTCGGCTCACTCGTGGGCGACGACTGGAGCGGCCAACGAAACGAATTCTCCAAATGAGCGTTTAGGAATTGGTGCCATCGGCCTTCGCTATCAAGGGAGCGTCATTGCACTCAAAGCCCAGATGTACGGTGATGTCGTAGCAGTCTGCGACGTCGACAAGAATGTCTGCGATCAAGCCAAAGCGTCCTTTGGCAGCACCCCCTTTAGCTGCGAGGATTACCGAGAACTCCTAGCCAAAAAAAATGTCGATGTCGTTACGATCGGCACTCCCGATCACTGGCATACGAAAATGGTGATCGATGCGTGTCGAGCAGGCAAGGATGTCTATTGCGAAAAACCTTTGACGCTAACCATCGAAGAGGGGCAGCAGTTAAGCAAAGTAGTCAAAGAGACTGGCCGCGTGGTTCAAGTTGGATCCTGGCAGCGAAGCGATGATCGGTTTCGACTTGCGGTGGAGATGGTTCGTTCAGGTCGTATCGGTAAGCTCAAGACGGTGGATGTGGTTCTTGGCAAAAATATTACTAGCCAATCCCTCACGCCAACGACACCACCCAAGCACTTGAACTGGGAACTCTGGCAAGGCCAAACGCCCAGTGTTCCCTACATCGAGGAGCGATCACACTATACGTTTCGTTGGTGGTACGAATACTCAGGTGGACAAATGACCGACTGGGGCGCGCATCACATCGATATTGCACAGTGGGCAATCAACGACAACCCGATTGCCATTTCTGGGATGGCCAAATTCCCAAACGTCAAGAACGGTTTCAATGTCGCTACTGATTTTGAAGTGATCTACGAATACGCCAACGGAGTGACCATGACGGTCAAGGATACGGGCGAGAATGGAATCCTGTTCACCGGGGATGCAGGTAGAATCTTCGTCAATCGCGGCAAGATCACAGGCGCACCCGTAGAAGAATTGTTCAAACGTCCCTTGCCTCGTGAAGCCTGGAATGTGTACGACTTCGACAATCTCCAACGTCCAGCTCGAGCCGGCAAGCTGGATGCGATCGTCAACCACATGGGGAACTTTTTCGATTGCATCCAATCAAGGCGATTGCCAATTTCAGACGTCTATAATCAACACAGGACTGTGTCTTCGTGCCATTTAGGGAATATCTCAATGCGTTTAGGGAGAGCACTCCAGTGGAATCCCGAGGAGGAAACGTTTGTTAACGATGCCGAAGCGAACCGATGGCTTCGTCGGGATCAACGCAAAGGTTACGAGACCAACGTATGAAAGAATTAGTAAGTTACGACCGAAGACATTGGTTGCAAACCATATCTTCCGTAGCGGTAGCCAGTGGTATTCCTTGCAGATGGACCCTTGCAGAGCAGGCAAGCGATTTTCAATTGAAATATCTGGTGGCTTCGTGTCTATATGGTTATGCCGAGCTTGCAAAGATTCTTCCTGAGGTATCCAAACTAGGCAGTTCGGCAATTGACCTCTGGCCAAAGGTTCACGGCAATCAAAGAGAACAGTTGGATGAATTGGGTGAAGAAAAATTTGCAGACCTATTGCGGCAATATCAAGTGTCTCTGGGATGCATCACGCAATACAAACTTGGGCCATTAGGACTGCAGGAGGAAATGAGACTTGCTAAGCGTTTGGGCTGCAAAACGATCGTGACCGGTGCGGTCGGCCCCACCGACCGAAAAGGATCGGAACTCAAAAAAGCGGTGGCGGCGTTTGTCGAGCAAATGAAACCCCATGTCGCGGTCGCAGAAGAAACAGGCGTAACCATCGCGATTGAGAATCACGCAAACAATCTAATAGACTCCCCGGATTCTTTGCGTTATTTAGCGGAACTGCGTCCGTCCAAACACTTGGCGATCGCGCTGGCCCCCTACCATTTGCCGCAGGACGAAGAGGCCTTGGTGTCCCTCATGCAAGATGTGATGCCCGCCATGGAAGTCTTTTATGCATGGCAGCATGGCGATGGGTGCATGACGCAATTGCCTAAAGAACAAGAGTTGCTTCAGATGCCTGGTCGTGGCAAACTGGATTTTGGCCCGCTATTGAGTGTACTCAAGTCGAATCGCTTTCAAGGTTGGACTTCTATCTTTATGCATCCCTTTCCAAGAGGCATACCGATTCTCGAAACGACCGAGGATGTAACAGCCGAAATAAATCGTTCTCGAAATTACCTCGACGCACTGCTTCGAAAGGTCTAACAAGAAAACCAACCATGGAAATCGATCGACGACAATTTATGGCGAATTCCACGGCTGTGTCCGCCGTGCTACTTGCAGGCCATGCTGCCTCCACAACGGGAAAATCCGAAACAACTTCAGAACTTCAACTTCAATTACAGGCCAATACCGTGTCCCAACCCAAAGTCTTAATCATTGTCGGCGACGCCACAGAAACCGTCGACACTTTGTATCCCTACTATCGATTGATTGAGGGGGGCTACCAGCCAGTTGTGGCAGCTCCTGAAAAGCGGCGTTATCAAATGGTGCTGCATGAAGTCAAGCCGGGCTGGACGATTACCAAGGAGTGGGAAGGGTATACGATCGATGCCGATATCGCCTTCAAGGACATCCAACCGGAAGAGTACGCGGGCATCTTTTTTAGCGGCGGCCGCGCTCCGGAATACATACGCGAAGATGAGGATTTGCTGCGCATCACTCGCTGGTTTTGGGAAAACAAGAAACCTTGTGCAAGCGTGTGCCACGGAGTCGAGATTCCAGCTCGAGCCGGAATCGTCAAAGGGTTAAGAATGGCGACCGTAGCCAAGTGCAAGTTTGATTTAGAGATTTGCGGAGGAATTTACGTTAATGAGGCGTGTGTTATTGATCGGCACATGTTCAGTGGTCGAACGTATCATGACCATGGTGCCTACATTGGACCATGGATAAAAGCCTTGGATGAATCGGTGAAAAAGGATACGTAGGATCACTCGATTAAGATCACCCGTTCAATTAGTTTCGTAGCGAAACTCGCCAAGAGTTTCAACGCCGGCTCATTCTGAAAGTCTTCTCGACTTTCCCTACGGGAAAAATCGGACAGTGGAACAAAATAGCCAACTTATGATTGCTCGATATTTGCGATGTCTGCTTCTTGTATTCGCTGTTGCGTTATGCGATGTGTCGCGCGCCGATGTGCTCTTCGAACGGGATGTGCTCCCAATTCTCAATGAACATTGCATTCAGTGCCATGGCCCCGACTCTCAGGAGTCCAAGCTTCGGCTGGATTCGATGGTGGCAGCGCTCCGAGGTGGCAATTCAGGCGAGCCGGTGATCGTGCCTGGCAATAGCCAACGCAGCCACTTGATCGAACGGATTTCTAACCAAGATGCCAAGCTTCGTATGCCACCGGATGCCGCACCACTTTCGGTCGAGTCGGTTGAACTACTGCGTACTTGGATCAATACCGAGTCTCTGTGGAAGGCTGCTCGCGATGTGCTCTCCGAAAAGACCATTGATCACTGGTCGTTTCAGCCAGTGAAACGGCCTCACGTTCCAGAAACGGCTTTTGTCAAGCCTATCGATGCGTTCATCGGAAACCAGCTAAGCGATGCGGGATTGACGATGTCGAAGACGGCAGAAAAACCCAGGTTGATCCGACGCCTTTATCTGGTGATGCACGGACTGGCTCCTACCCAGCAGCAGGTTGAGTCGTTTATTCGCGATGACAGGCCCGACGCCTGGGAAAGGTTGGTAGATAAAGTCCTCGAAAGCCCGCGATACGGCGAGCGATTGGCTTCGCACTGGCTGGACTTGGTCCGATTCGGTGAAACCAATGGTTTTGAGACGAACCGAGAACGTACCAACGCTTATCCGTATCGCGATTGGGTCATCAACGCTTTCAACACGGACAAGCCTTACGATCACTTCATTCAACAGCAGATCGCGGGAGACGCTTTTGGCGAACCGATTGGAACGGGTTTTCTAGTGGCTGGCCCGAACGATATCGTCAAAGGCCAAGATGCGTTGCTAGGGCTCATGCAGCGTCAAGATGAGTTGGCCGACATCGTGAATACCACTGGAACTGCATTTTTAGGTTTGACTACGGGCTGCGCACGCTGCCATAACCATAAGTTCGATCCAATTTCACAATCCGACTACTACGCCATGCAAGCAGTCTTTGCCGGGGTGGAGCACGGCGATCGCGCATTGCCATTGAGTCCAGAGGCCAACGCAAAGGCAGAAGCAATCGAAACTCAAATCCAACAATTGCGTGCGTCACTTGCAAAATACACACGGACGAACGGCATACGAGAACCGGTCAATGCTGTCGAAAATATCGAACGGATTTCACCGGTGGAAGCGAAATTCGTCCGATTCACGATTTCCGCAACGAACGGCGGCGAGCCCTGTATCGATGAATTGCAAGTGTTTTCGGGAGAACAAAACGTCGCCCTCAGTGCGTGTGGCGGAATCGCCTCCTCCTCAGGAAATCTGGAGCATCCACTTCACAAGTTAGTGCATTTGAACGATGGCCAATTCGGCAACCCGCAAAGTTGGATAGCCAATACTGTTGCTGGAAGTTGGGCACAGATCGAACTTTCGCAGCCCACTAAAATCGACCGAATCGTTTGGAGTCGGGATCAACGCGGACGATACGCTGATCGGGTAGCGGCCGAATACAAAATTGAGCTTTCCTCCGATGGAGCGAATTGGAGCTTGGTTGCTAGTTCAGCGGATCGCTTGCCAATGGTCAAAGGCAAGCCTCTTGAGAACCCCTATGACCTGAATGGCCTTCCGGAGGACGAAGCAACTTTAGTAAAGCAATCAATCAATCGCATTCAATCGCTCGGCAAGGAACGGGTGGAGCTAATAGCATCCACCAAGGTCTATACAGGGACCTTCTTTCAACCTCCAGCCACATACCGAATGGTTCGCGGCGACCCCACCACACCGCGTGAACAAGTGGCTCCGGGGGCGATCGATACGCTTACCACTTTGAAATTGGCGAGTGATGCGCCTGAGCAGCAGCGACGGGTTGCCATGGCGAATTGGATCGCCAGTTCCGATAATCCTCTCACGGCTCGCGTACTGGTCAATCGACTATGGCAGTTTCATTTCGGCGTGGGGTTTGTCGATACCCCCTCTGATTTCGGAAGGAATGGCACCCCCCCGAGCCATCCGATGTTGTTGGACTGGCTGGCATTCGAGTTCATGGATCGCGGTTGGTCCATCAAGAAAATGCATCGGTTGATTTTGAATTCAAAAACTTGGCAGCAAGACAGCCGTCCGATGGAAGAAGCCATGCGGGTGGATGCCGCATCTCGGTTGTTATGGCGATTTCCACCGCGTCGTTTGGAAGCGGAAGGGATTCGCGATTGCATTTTGGCTGCGACTGGCAAGCTGGATTTGTCCGTAGGCGGGCCAGGCTTCAGCGCATTCGAAATAGCCATGGAGAATGTCCGTCACTACTTTCCGAAAACGGACTACGGGCCAGCGGATTGGCGGCGGATGATCTACATGACCAAGGTTCGGCAGGAAAAAGACTCGATCTTCGGTGTTTTTGATTGCCCGGACGGCAGTCAAGTGACACCCAAACGAAGCCGATCAACGACACCATTGCAAGCGTTGAATTTGTTGAACAGTCGCTTTGTAATGCAGCAATCGGAATTGCTGTACGAACGCTTGAATCGCGAATGCGAATCGACGGATGAGAAGATACTATTGGCGTATAGGATTTGTTTTGGTCGAAACGCGGATGAACAAGAGCTGATTCAAGCACGAAAGTTCGTAGTGCAACACGGTTGGCTTCCGTTTGCACGAGCGGTTTTTAACGCCAATGAGTTTGTGTTTATTCCTTAGTCCAATGTGGCATGGCGGTCCCCGCCGTGAATAGCTCATGCTTGATCGACGCCGATTCCTTGGACAAACTTCCAATGGCTTGAGTGGCATTGCGCTCGCCAGTTTGCTCCATCGCGATGGCCTATTGGCGGACGACAAGAAGTCACTTCGGCCACAAATCGATCCCGCTCTGCCGTTCGCATCGCGGCCCTCGCACGTCGAGCCCAAGGCAAAGAATGTACTCATGATTTTTTGTGCTGGGGCCTGCAGTCCGCTAGATACGTTTGACTACAAACCGGAGCTGATCAAACGCCATGGCGAGCCCATGCCCGGTGCGGATGGGCTCGTAACATTTCAAGGCAAGCAAGGCAATCTCACGAAAAGTCCTTGGGCGTTCAAGCCGCGAGGGGAAAGTGGCAAGATGATTTCGGATTTGGTGCCGATGCTGGGCGAACTGGCGGACGAGATGTGTTTTATCCATTCGCTTACGGGTAAAACCAATACGCATGGTCCGGGCGAAAACTTCATGTCGACCGGTTTTACGCTAGATGGATTTCCGAGTATGGGGGCTTGGGTGACTTGGGCTTTAGGGACTGAGAATCAGGAGTTGCCATCGTATGTCGCGATTCCAGATCCGCGTGGGACGCCTCAGTCAAGCGTCAACAATTGGGGATGTGGTTTCCTTCCCGCCGCCTATCAAGGGACGGATTTCAATGCGGCCCAACCGCTTCGCAATCTCGAGAGACCCTCTGGCATTACTTCCGAGACCGATCAAGCGACGCGGGAGTTTCTGCATCAGTTGAATCGTAGGCACTTGGCGGATTTCCCTGGCGATAGCGAGCTTGCGGCCAGAATCTCGAGCTACGAGCTTGCCGCTCGCATGCAGTTGAGTGTTCCCGAGGTGACTGATCTTTCCAGCGAGACATTGGACACATTGAGGATGTATGGTGCCGATGATGCTACCAATGACTTAAAAGTCAAGTATGCGCGCAATTGCATCCTAGCTCGAAGGCTTATTGAGAAGGGGGTACGTTTTGTGCAGTTGTTTAACGGGGCATATCAAACTGGCGGTGAGGGGGTAAGCAACTGGGACGGTCACAAACAGCTTCACGAGCAGTACAGCAAGCATGGACCGGTACTAGATCAACCGACGGCCGCTTTGCTTCGCGACCTCAAGCAACGGGGTTTGCTAAAGGACACATTGGTGGTGTGGTGCACGGAGTTTGGTCGAATGCCGACGTTTCAGGCTGGAGCCAGTGGCCGAGATCATAACCCGGCTGGTTTCACGGCTTGGTTGGCTGGAGCTGGAGTCAAGGCACCGTTTACCTACGGGGCAACGGATGAGTTTGGGTATAAGGCGGTTGAAGGTATCGCAACCGTATACGATTTCCATGCAACGATTCTGCACCTGCTCGGTTTGGATCATGAACGATTGACGTACTATCACAACGGTATCGAACGACGCTTGACGGATGTCCACGGGCAGGTCATTCGCGATGTAATAGCATGAGTGTAGCAATGGCTCACGTGGCTGACGCTGCTAGCGTCAGTTCTCGTGGCTGACGCTGCTAGCGTCAGACCTCGAACGCCGTTGGCACGAAGCCAGCCACGAGTAGTGAAGCTGGATCAGTTAAATGACTTCGTATTATCGATGGTCTGGACGTTGGGGTATACGAGCGAAGGGCCTCGCTCGTCCACGGGAACAATCACACGTTTGCCCATTGACGATTCTTGGCGCTGGCCAGTACTGCATCGCACACCTTTTGAGTTTCAAGAGCATCGCGGAAGGAAGGATGGGCTTGCTCGCCTGTCTCGAGACTCTTAAGGAAATCGGCCACTTGGTGAATGAATGAGTGTTCGTATCCTATCTGCAAGCCTGGTACCCACCAATTTCCCATGTAGGGCTGATTGCCATCGGAAACGTGAATGCTCCTCCAACCTCGCACGATCGACTCATCCGCGTGGTCGAAATACTTCAAACGATGCAGATCATGCAAATCCCAAGCGATACTCGCATGCTCGCCATTGATTTCAAGAGTGTACAAAGCCTTGTGACCGCGAGCGTAGCGCGTCGATTCAAACAGCCCTAGGGATCCGTTGTCAAAATGGCAAAAGAATGAGCATGCGTCGTCGATACCTACAGGCTGCTTCGTGCCGGTTTCCGAATGCATTCGTTCCTTTACAAAGGTTTCTGTTACAGCCGAGACATCGAGGATCGATCCGTTGAGCCAAAGGGCTGTATCGATACAGTGAGCAAGCAAATCGCCGGTCACGCCACTTCCAGCTGCTTCGACGTCCAAACGCCAAGTCCCTGCACCCCCTTGAGGAACGTCCGCATTGATGGTCCAGTCCTGTAGGAAATTGGCTCGATAGTGGAAGATACGACCGAGCTTGCCAGAATCGATAATTTGCTTGGCCAGGGTCACGGCCGGAACACGGCGATAGTTGTACCAAACCATGTTGGCCACGCCGGCTTTTTCAACCGCTTCGCACATCTCTTCCCCTTCGGCCGCATTCATCGCCAAAGGTTTCTCGCACAAAATCATTTTGCCCGCTTTGGCTGCCGCGATCGCTATGTCCTTGTGGATATTGTTCGGCGTGCAGATATCGACTGCATCGATATCTTTGCGTTCGAGCAATTTGCGCCAATCCGTTTCGATCGATTCGTAGCCCCAGTTCTCAGCAAACGACTTAGCTTTTTCCGCGTTGCGTGCGCACAGTGCCTTCATGACAGGCTTGGTCTCACAAGGGAAAAAATGACTTGCTTGAGCATATGCATTCGAATGAGCTTTGCCCATGAATCCATAACCGATCATGCCAATGCGTAGTTCTTTCATCGTTTTCTTATTGTTCTGGTTTGAGGGAGAGTGGTTGGCTAGTCCAGGCCGTTGGCTTGGGCTAGGTAAACGAATGGCCCTTTGGGCCGAATACCGTCACGAAGCGAACAGCTACCATCCGTGTGCATCTCGAACCCGAATCATCGTGTCGAGAATCGAGTTCCAAGTTGCGGGGGTTTCAAGCGTTGTGTTAGGGAACATGCAACCATCCCAGCAAATGTGTTTCATCCCACGCGACGGAGCATCCTTCAACCAATAACCTGCGCAACGAACAATATCCAGCTTGCCGTTTGGATCGTCAGCGGGACAATGTTTTCCTGTCTTGTCATGCGCACCCGCACCGTGAACCTGCCCATCGTTCTGAGCCACGTGAAAATCAATGGTCCATGGCCTGAGTTTGTCCGTCATCTTCTCGTATGCGGCATAGAACTCGTCTTCGGTGTAGCCTGGTTGTAGCAAGGCATACTCAGGCGCGTTGTAACCCATTAAATACAAATAGGTGTGCGCAAGATCCGCCTGGAATCCGAGAACCTCTGGCATGCCAACCCCCTCGAGTACATCCAGCATATCTTTCCAACTGTGCATACCGGCCCAGCAGATTTCGCCTTCCGCGGCCAGTCGTTGCCCATGATCCTTGGCAATCTTGGCGGCTTCTTTGAACGTATCGACAATCAACTGCGTGTTGGCTTTCTTGTCCTGCCGCCATTTCTCGATTCCAAATTCGGCGCTATCGATCCGGATGACTCCGTATTTGCGGATCCCGTGCTTGTCAAAAATGCCGGCGATGCGACAGGCCATTCGAACCGCCGAAAGGAATTTTTCTTTGGCGGCGGCGTCTCCCATAGCGGAATCCCCCACCGTACCGGGCCAAACCGGGGCGACGAGCGATCCAACCGAAAAAGAATGACTTGCGATCAAGTCCGCAATCCGATTCAGTTCCTCATCGCTTGCATTGGGATCGGTGTGCGGAAGGAACAAGAAATAGTCGATGCCGTCAAATTTCTGTCCATTGACGGACGCCGCGGCTGTCAATTCGAGCATTCGCTCCAGACTGATCGGCGGTTCTTGGCCAGGGCCATCCCCCTTTCCAACCAGGCCCGGCCACATCGCGTTGTGAATTTTTGGAGAGGACTTACTAGGCATGCTAACTCCGGTGCAATTGTTTGTTAAAATGGATTCGCAGATTTGTGACTTTTACGACTGGGTTTTCCAAGCGCCGTTGAGCGGCATGTTGGCATGCGCGTCGGGACCGAAGTACCGAAGTCCGACCAACGGCTCACTCCCCGTATTCTCGATTTCAACACCCCGCGACGCGGCATCGTGGCTAATAAATACCTCATCCTCGGTATTCTGACCGAATCGAATCATGGCTGGTGTCTGGAGTGCAAGTTTGCCAATACGTCCTTTGCCTTGTACTGTAATCCAACCACTCGCGGCATTGTCCTGGATGGTGCAGCGAGCACCTGGCTCCACGGTCAATTCCTTGGCGCTAAAGAGTTGCTGGTCATCGATCGTGCCATACACAATCCACTTGTCGGTGAAGCCAACGCCACTGATTTGCTTGTCGGTCACGGGTTCAATATAGTTGCTGTCTTTAAAATGCGTGTCGACGTTCTTGTCCCAGTCCAATTGCCCAATAATAAAATCAAGGTCCTGGTGTTTTTCCGGCGGCATGTCCTTGACCAACAAGGACCATGGTACGTAGCGGCCCTCGACGATCGACTGGTACATTCCGAACACATCGCTGCCCCACTGTGGTTCGTAGGTGCACAGCGATCCCGGTGCATGCAATACACCAGGCGGAATCAACCATCCGGTTCCTCGTTTGAGTCGGTAGGCACGCGATAGATCGAGGATGCCGTTGTCCCCCTTATTCCAATTCTCCAAGCATCGGCGCAAGTCTTGTTTGGTCGTTCCTGGTTCCAGGCCCATAAACGTATACGAAAAATTGTTGTCGACGTTGTTGTACTGAGGGGGGAAATAGTAGCTTTCCGGCTTGCCTTCTTGGCCCACTAACTTGGCATCTTTTTGCGATTGATGCATGTGGTGAGGAATGGGGCCCATGTTGTCAAAAAACTTGGAATAGACAGGCCAACGCGAGTACTTTTTGTAGATCGCAGCGCCAACCAATTGAGTGCCGAGTTCCGCTACTGCATCTTTGAGCAAGAACTTCTTGCCCTCGAACAAACAAAAACTGAGTCCCTCGTGCCATACGCGACCTTCGTTGGCTGCCTCCGTTGTGCTGGAAAACCAGCGTTCATCGATTCCACCTCGATTGGCTCCGAAAGCGTAGAGGTCCGCTGGAAACAATTTGATCCGGCGCCCTGGATGCAAGAAGCTTCGCGGAACCCAAGCGGGCGTCAATCGCAACAAACCATCGCCTGCCTCAAGCGCTTGTCCTAAGATTTTTGCCACATTATCGGAAGCGACCAAACCATCATCCAAACCTGTTCCAGCCATTCCGCAACTCTTGTTTCGATATTCAGAAAATTGATGTAGGTCGGATTTGGTCCGTTTTGGGCGACACCCACTCCGCAATCCGATACTTAAGGCACAGTTGTATTACGGAAAGGAGCGATTTTCAAGGTACCATCGCAATTCGAACTCCTTGAAATGTCTCTAGAAACGGCAGCCTAAACCCGATAGTTACTCTTCGAGGTAGCGCATGTCGGAAAATTCGAAAAAGTCATTCCCCTCCAGGTCTCAATTTACCTGGAATACTAGCCCATTGGTTACCTGGAATACTAGCCTATTGGCCTTTGCCTTCCTCCTGACTTCCTACGCTTTAACCGTTGGCCAGGAGATGGAAACTCTGGTGCCCGAACATTACCAGGTTGCCGATTCGTTCGGTAATCCAGAGGATTTGCCCAGGATCCGAAGTTTGGGCAAGCTGGTCTCGATCGAAGGAAAAGCGGGTGATCCTGGGTCGCTCCGAGAATATCGTGAATCACCAAACGGCGAACTGGATACCGGTGCCGAGTTGATCTTCGATCCAGAATCCCCTTCCGATTGGAAGCTGCCCAGACTCTCCTATTTCTCCCAAGAGCCTTACCTTAACTACCGTTCCGATGAGGAATCGCTAAGTTATTTGCCTGGTGGTGGGGATCAGTTCGGATGGGTGTCTTTTGAATCATCACCCTATTTAGGGCGAGGATACAAATCCGGTTTTACAACAGCCTTCAACTTGCACCTATTGTCGGGGCCCAACTTGGTCCCGCTTCCGCCTCGATTGTACGATTTCTCGCTGGGGTACCAGAAACGAGGCCGAATCAAAGACTTCATGAGCTACGATCTCGCGACGAGCGTAGGCGTCTTTAGCGATTTCGAAGACAGTGCCAGAGACGGTGTTCGATTTCCGGGACATGCGGTCGGCATGCTCCACCTCAAGCCAGAGTTTGATGTCGTTTTCGGAGTGGACTACCTCAGTCGTGACGATATCAAATTATTGCCAGTGGGCGGGATTTCGTGGCGTCCCCAAGCCATGCCTGACTTGCGTTTCGATTTTGTTTTTCCTAGACCTCGCATCGATTATTCTATCGACAACCAATCCAAGATTTACCTTGCTGGAAGACTTGGTGGTGGCACTTGGGACATCGAGTTCCCCAACAACGATAACGATGTGTTGACCTACCGCGACTTGCAATTCGTATTGGGCTTTGAGCAAAGGAACTCGGATGGCAATCTGGCATCCCTCGAATTCGGCTACGTTTTCGATCGACGAATTGAATTCCGGACGCTTTCACAAACATCGGAGTTCGATGACGCATTTGTGATTCGATTTGTAACGCGAAAATAAGTACTTGGAGTGTCGGAACCAGACTCGCCAAGTCTCACTCCATAGTTCATTGATTTTCATCGTATCTTTAACTACAGAAGCCCTGCCGCGTACCGTTGCGTTCCCGGAGGCGTTGGTCATGGTGATGCAGACCTCCGAGTTGTTATAGATCTCATCCACCTTCCCGGATTCGACATCTGTAGAAAACCATAAATCTCCATGTTCGTCGATATCCGCAATCATCATCGGTCGTGCAATCAAACCTCGGACGCTGCTGGTTACCAACATGCCTTGATCGAAATTCCTACAAAAAACAAGAAACTCAGAAACGTCGTGGTAGCTCATCACTCAACTCGCATTTAAAAGGGTCATACACATTGGCACATTTCCATACAAGCATTTTATGTGCCGATTCCAGAGGGGATTTTGAGTGAGGCTCATGATGACCTAATTATAGTTCTTTGCCCCTTTGCCTTTCCATTGGCACGATCTGTGCTTTTCATGAAGTTCGTTCGAGGTGTAAGGGGAAGTGTAAAATGGATAGATTGAAAGGACTAAGCATTGAGCGGTTTCATGGATTGTTTTGGGGCATCCGACTTTGGGCGAAATAGAGCCACCAATGAGGACCGCACCCGAACGCCTTAGCGATTGACTTGGAAATAGGTGACACGTTGTTACTTTGCACCGACGGACTTTCGAACCCAGTGCCCTCCTCCAAGATCCAAGAAGCCCTTAGTCGCAATTCATCCGCTGCGGCAGTCTGCACCGTCGGCAGGAGTTATCTCTATTTGATTTTCCTTCACTCGTATCACTAGATGTTGCGAAGGTTTCAGATAGTACGGCGTCCACTCCGACGGCGGCAATTTCAATAGCGTTCCGCAGAGTGAAGTGATCGATCCGCTGTGAGCTATCGCCACGATCGTTCTGGAAGATAAATCCGCATTCGCGACAACTGCGTTCCACCAACTCAGTGCACGCTTCGATACTTCGTCCGTCGTCTCACCGCCGCCAGGTCGATAGGTCGATGGATGCTCCAGCATGTCGTGAGCCCGCTCAACTTCGTGCAAAGGTATTTCCGACCAAGCCACCGTTTGCCAAGTCCCGAAAAAACGTTCTCTCAGACGGCTGTCAGGTAATGGCTCCACTCCCAATCGGCTGCCCAACCATTGGGCAGGTTCCGAACAACGAAACAAGTCGCTATGCCAGATTTGCTTCGCGCGTTGATCGATCGGCAATTGGCTGAGAGCGACCTCCAGCGGTTCGAGTGATGTTTCCCAGCCTACAGCCAGCCGGACATCGCTGTCACCATAGCAAATGCTCTTGGATTCCAATTCAACAGCTGGATGTCGTACTAAATAAACCGATGTGCAACGTGTTCGGGTCATGGCGCAAGGCGATGCAGCAACCAATCATTCGCGCTTTCATTTCTTTCGTAACGGAATCGATCGTGGAGCCGCGACGGTTTCCCCTGCCAAAACTCGATCAGTTGCGGAATTACCTTGTAGCCGCCCCAATTTTCCGGTCGTGGTACCGGCAGACCTGCATACTTGTGATCCAACTCTTGAATCGTCAATTCCAGTTGCATGTCATCCAGAAGAATTTGCGATTGCGGAGAAGCTGCTGCCCCTAATTGACTGGACCGGGGCCGAGACGCAAAGTATTGGTCTGAGATAGCGGCTGACGTCTTTACCGCAAGACCTTCGATTCTGACCTGTCGATCGAACATGGGCCAAAAAAAGTGGATAGCAACTTTGGGATCAAAGGCTATTTGCTGTCCCTTGGCAGAATCGTAGTTGGTAAAGAAGAGAAATCCATCCTCGACTATCCCCTTGAGCAAGACGATCCGACTACACGATCCGCCGACAGGATTGGCTGTCGACAGTGTCATCGCATTGACTTCAAACCACTCAGGTAGCTCGCTGGCTTGGAGAAGCCCGAACCATTGCTGGAAAAGCAGCATCGGTTCCTGCGGCAACTCGCTCCTCGCAAGACCTCCATACGTATAGTTTCTCCTCAAATCTTGAATGCTCAAACGCAATTCTCCGTTTCGGCACTGTTTTTGCTTGCTGTAGGAAATCTAGATTGTCATTGTGACAATCTTATCGCTCGGAGTAATTACAGGCGATAGAAAAGGGCTGTTATCTCCATTTTTGTTATGGGCGTGGAATCCGTGAATCGCATACCAAAATCATCCGGCACTCCGGACGAAAGTCCCCGCATATCTTTAGCAGGCTACTTGTTGGTGGCTGCACCAGGCGTTCAGGATTCGGTTTTTTCGCGTTCGGTGTGCATAGTTGTTGAGCATTCAGAGACTCAAACGATAGGTATTATGCTCAACCGTCGCTTGGCCATGGACACGAACGCTCTTTGGGAGCAGCTGTTGGAGGGTGAGGCAAAGCCCTACAATATCGACTCTCACATCAACTTCGGTGGTCCACGAAATGGTCCAGTTTTGGCAATCCATGACAATCAGCGTCTTGCTGAAGGTGGCAATAGTCAAGGGGTCTACCTATCGGCTCAATCGGAAACACTTAAGAAGCTTGCTCTGACCACGCCGGAACACTGCAGGCTTTTTATTGGCCATGCGGTTTGGCAAGTTTCGCAACTTGAGACAGAAATCATCAATGGTGATTGGCATGTCCTGCCGGCTGTGCCCGAACTGGTGTTCGCTGACGAATACACGATGTGGGCACGCGGGATTCAGGCGGTTGGAAACGGTGTTATTCAAGCGGCGACAGGTGTTTCCAGATTGATGGCTCAGCCGTTATTGAACTGAGCTTCATGCAATTGGTTTGGCGAAGTCTATCTTATCTGTGGCCGCTTCCGAATACGTTACTTGGACTCGTCGTCGGCCTTCTGCCGTTTTTGGGGACTAGGTTCATAACAGTGCGGCGGGGCACGATCGGAATCTATGGGCCAGCCATGAAGCGATTATTGGCCCTTGCTCCTATCCCAGGCGGCGCGATTGCGTTAACCCTGGGGCATACTATCCTAGCGGCGGATAAGTCGAGTTTCGACAGTTCCTTTGAGCACGAATGGATCCATGTTAGACAGTATCTTTGGTGGGGCCCGTTGTTTATCCCTGCTTATCTATTGAACAGCTTGTGGCGCTGGTCGCGTGGAGATGGAATATACGTGGACAATGATTTTGAACGACAGGCCCGAAGATGGGGCGACGAGATCTAAAGTCCCGGCTGTCAGTTTGTCGTTTGCATTACTCTACCTGTCGCATTGTGTTCATTTAGAAGGCGCAAAGTTCCACTTGTAGCGGTTGTATGGATCTCATACCCCACGGGTATCCGAAATCCGAAAATGGAAGTAACGAATCCATGCTTCACGTCCCTCTTTGTGTCGAAATCGAAGTAGAAGATTAGTAGGGTGGGCATCGTGTTGGGCCGCAAATCCTTTTTTCAGTCAGAAAAATATGTACGAAAAAATCGGTAAGAGTGTTCGGAGGTTTTTAACGGAGGACGAAGGTCCAACTGCGGTTGAGTACGCCGTCATGCTGGCCCTCATTGTGGGCGCTGCGATTGGCTCAGTAGGTCAGCTTGCTACGGCGACCAAGAACAATTTCGACTCGTCAGGAACAGCTATCAATGGGGCCATGAGCCCTTGATGCAGATTGTCGCCTTTCGCTCCGCGAACGCAGCGTCCGACATCGCTACTTTTGCGGAGCAAAAGGCGACATTCATTTGAGTCGCTTGATGAAATGGTTGTCGCCCAACGATTGCGCATGCCGCATATACCCCCAGCGATTCATTAGTCGCTCGCTTGCTCGCGGGCTAATGGTCTGGCAAACGATGGCTTGAGCGTCCCTGAGCCTAGCGATTTCGTCCATGACGACGACGGCGCGGTGCAGAGTTTTGTATTGTGTGTTCGGGCCGCTTTGGGCATAAAGCACGCTCATGAAACCCGGTGCTCGTCGCGGAAACGCATAATAAGCACGGCAGAAATCCTTCGGAAGGGTTCGAATGTAGCTATCTTGGAACGCTTCCCATTGAGAACCCAAGCGAGGCCACCAACGGGGAAAGATACGAATCAACCTGCCGTCTGAGAGTTCCAACTCGCCATAATTCCACGAGCGGATTTTCTCGGAATTTCCCTCGACGGAGGAAACGCTTCCGAGAGCTAGGTTTGCTATGCGAATTCTAGAGAGGAGCGATGCAACGTTTAACATTACAATGCTCAACAGGAGAAAGGCCTCGTTCACGGGGGTGACTGTCGCGCACATCCATTGTTTACCTTCAATGCCGTTCCGTTATTTGTTTAACAGTCAGCCGTAGGTGTGCTTGATACCATTGTACGTCTACGGCTTATCGTTAAACGAAATTTTCGCGAAAGTGGGATTCATTGAACGGTATTGCGTCTAGGCGGTTGCCAATGAGGCTTTCTTGATCATGGCGCTCAAACGGCTTTTCGTTCGAGAGGCCTTATTCACATGAATGATCTTCTTGGAGGCGTTTTGATCGAGCATCTTGCAGAATGCGGAGTACTGTGTTTTAGCTTCGTCAAAATTCTTGGCTTCGACAGATTCACGAAGCTTCTTCAACGCGGTCTTGAGCTGCGATTTTGCGGAACGATTGCGTGCTCGGCGCTCGAGGGACTGGCGATGGCGCTTTTTAGCACTCTTAATATTTGGCACTTCACGACTCCTGAATTCGGTCTAAATACAATAATCCCCGTTACTAGTGGGGTGATATCATGCCAAGAATTCCAGGATTTGTCTAGTGCTTTGTTGGACTTAAGAACTCATCCCTGCTCATCCCCGCCAAAACCGGCCAAAACCGGCCAAAACCGACTAAAGCCCGTCCCCAATTGGGTAGCAATACCAAGCGTCACCAGCCCCATTCGAAGTGCGGGTGTAGAGCCGATTTCCAGAAAAAGCAGGTAGTGCTCGGTATTTTCCTTTGGGAAGGCTGCTTGTCCATCGCGGCTCAAATTGGGTTGCAGCACTCTCTATGCACCAGATCTCGCCTCCTATTCCAAGGATCAGGAGCCTGGTCCCGACAGCAATCGTATGGCAAATGGGCATGTTCGATTTTTCCCAGCGAAGTTTCCCGTCCGAAGCCTGCAAGCATTTGTACGCACCTTCGCCTCCATCTTCTCGCCCATCGGACCCGAAGATCTTGCCTGCGACGACAACCGGGGTCGAATACTGACTGCTGAGGTCCGATCCGCGGTGCAAAATTTGAGCCGAAGTTTGTCCCGGACGAACCAGCAGCGAACCGATGCCATAACTGGATGTCAAAAAAAGATTTTGATCCGCTGTCACAACTGGGGTGGCCGCGTTCACCGTTGGCCCCCGTTGGCCAAAGGGAAACTCCCAAAGCGGTTTGCCTGTTTGCAAATCTAGCCCGAGTGTCTTAAGTTTCCCGGTGACCACAACGATCGGAGCTGATATGGCGGATTTTGGATTCGATTCAAGAAGAATTGGGGAAGCATAGCTCGATTCTGCCTCAGACGAAGTCCAGGTAGTCTTGCCATCCGCAAGCGAAACGCAGACAACGCTTGCCGACTTACTGCCAATGTTAACTATCACTTGATCGCGAACTATCAGTGGTGTGCTGCCAGCTCCGAAGTAACCGTCCTCGGCTTGGTATTCTTTACGCAAACTTCGAGTCCAGATAACGACCCCATCCATGCGGTTTAGCAACGTCAGATCACCTGCGGCAGAATACACCAAGACGGACTTTTCCAAAATCGTTGGAACCGCGCGTGGTCCTTTGTCGGAATCGATTCCGCCGCGATAGCCGGCTTTCAGGTCCCGTCGCCAGACTTCTTTGCCTGACTCCAAATTCAAAAGACGCACTCTATCGTTATCTCCAATTCGTTCGAAGAGTACGAAATCCTTTCCTGCGATAGCTGGTCCAGCGTATCCCTGCCCTGCTTCCACTTTCCAAAGCTGTTTCGGGTTGCCGTTCAATGCACTTGGAAGTGCGCTATCCGCG
Organism: Pirellula sp.; assembly: GCA_043743995.1. Classification (GTDB taxonomy): domain Bacteria; phylum Planctomycetota; class Planctomycetia; order Pirellulales; family Pirellulaceae; genus JBKCUI01. The sequence continues at coordinate 23,524 of JAYTVM010000026.1, forward strand.
TCGGCGTGTCCGTTGCGAGTCGGTCCAAGCAAACCAGGCCAATCGGCCTTCGCATCGACATCGAGCAAAACCGTAGGGACAATCAATAGCAATGCAACTCTACTAATGCAGTTGAAAAGCTTGCGCATACAATCCATTTGTCGACTCGTGAAAATTCAAGAATGGACTGAATTCTCACGAATTCAGCTGCGGTCAGTTTTAGAAGGCCGCCCGCATTATAGCTTGTCTAAGGCGAGGTGCAGTTTGAAATCTACCTACAAACTGGGTGGCACGCTCTGAGGTACGAAGGGCGTGGTGAATCGCTAGAGTCATCCACACTTCCCACGCCCATCGCTTTGGGCGTGCCACACGGTGGCCTGGCCTGGTAGTCTTCTGTCTGCCGCTCGCCTTATAGCTTGCCGCAGTAGTCGATGGCGGCTGCGATTTCTGTTTTCAATCGCCAGCGGTCGACGATTCGATCGATGTAACCGTGCGCAAGCAGGAACTCGCTGGTTTGAAATCCTTCTGGCAATTCCATCTTGAGTGTCGCCTTGATCGTCCGAGGCCCAGCGAATCCAATCAGCGCTTTGGGTTCGGCAAAGACTAAGTCTCCTAGACTAGCAAAGCTCGCCGCTACGCCACCCATGGTGGGATTCGTCAGAACACTCACAAAAAGACCCTGATTCGCGTGGTAACGCGCCAGCGCCGCAGAGACTTTTGCCATCTGCATTAGGGATAGGATTCCCTCGTGCATGCGTGCTCCACCGCCGGATCCGCTAACGATAATCAGTGGCAAAGAATACACGGTGGCTCGCTCAATCAATCGAGTTAAACGTTCACCCACCACTGAGCCCATGCTCCCCATAATGAACGCGGAGTCTGTCACTGCGATCGCGACGCGACGAGCCCGAATCATGCCTGTTCCACACATTGCGGCATCGGTCAATCCAGTTCGTAATTGCTCAGCCACCAATCGTTCCGAATAGCGTTTCTTGTCCGAGAAGTTCAAGGGGTCGGTTGGTAGGATGTGCTCGTCACAAATATCGAAAGTGCCCTCGTCCAGCAATTGTCCGATCCGTTCGCGGGCGGAAACGTACATGTGGTACATGCACTTAGGGCAGACATTTAGATTGCGTTCGACTTCTTTGCGATAGATCGAATCGCCGCAGCCAGGGCATTTGATCCACAGCCCCTCCGGCACGCCTCGCTTGAGGGCTGTCGGGATCGCAACTGGCGTCTTCGGCAATTCTACTCTGGACATCGATCTGCTTTCTTATTGTTTTCTTATCGGGAAACAAAAGGATCTGCCGCAACCGATGCCCGGCCAGCGGGAACTAAGTGGGCACCGATGATATCGTGCGTATCGGAATCGATCATCTCCCAGGAACCGTTATCGCACTCCGACTTCCAAAGGTCCCCAAGGTCGGTTTCCTTTAGTTTGGCCGCGATTAAGCTTGCCAACGGCTCCGGAATGACCACCGCAATGGTCTCGTTGGCATGCTTCTTGCAGAGCTTGACGATTAGCTTTTCTACGCGTGCTTCGGCCTCAGCCACAGTCTCACCCCCAGGTGGGCAAAAGGAACGTGGGTTTTCTTGAAGCTGTTTGAAGAGTCGAGGTTGCTGCCTCTTGAGCTCGTCAATCAATTTACCCTGCCATAGCCCATGGTCCAAATTGCGAAAGCAATCGCAAACCTTCCACTTGGCACGTGTTTGCTCAGCTATTTCTCTCGCGGTACTTTGGGCCGATTCACAGGGACCACAGTATACGGTCGAAATCGGAAGCTTGGCAATTTCACTCGCGATGCGATGAACTTGTTCCACCCCAGATGCAGAGAGCGGCATATCGAGACTACCTTTGATTCGCTCTTGCTCGTCGAAAAGGGTCGATCCAGGACGCACTACAACTACATTACACATAAACAATTGTCCGAAGAGGAATCAAATCGATGATGCATTTGGCATCACCGTGAAGGTTGCATTTCACGACGCAATCGGGTCATCGCCTGGCAGTAATCCGCCTGGCGAAAGATCGCAGAGCCTACGACGAGCAGGTCCGCTCCATGGGCCGTGCACTGGCCAACGGTTGTTTCATTCACGCCGCCATCTACTTCCAAAAGGAGATCGGCACCGTGCGTTTTCCTAAGCTCAGAAAGACGGTTCAATGCGATCGGATTGAACGACTGCCCGCCAAATCCAGCTTCGACACTCATGATAAGCATCAAATCGCATTCGCTTACAAACGGCAAAACAAGACTCAAATCGGTCGAAGGATTGATGGCCAACCCAGCCGCAACCCCTTGCGAACGAATTGTTGCCAGTAGTTCCGTCGGGGCCGACAACGCCTCGATATGAAACGTAATCAAATCCGCACCGGTATCCACGAATTGCGGAGCATACGTCTTGGGTTCTCGAATCATCAAATGCACATCTAACAAAAGATCCGTGACCTTGCGTAGGGCCGCCACAATGGGCATCCCATAACTCATGTTGGGAACAAAATTCCCATCCATCACATCCAGGTGCAAGCACTCAACCCCAGCCTCCTCCAACAAACGCACTTCCTTTTCCAAATTGGCGAAATCGCACAACAAAAGGGAGGGCAGTATCGTAGGACGAACGCCACGCATCGTAGCAATTGTCTTTTGGACTCGAGTACTAGGCTCGGACATGGATGGGAATAAGAGTGGACAAAGGACTGGTCTGTCTAAAATGACGCCAAACCACTTTTGAGTACTCCTTAACATAGGTACAGTCGGGTGCTTTCGACAAGAGCCAATGCACATAACTCGAGCAGGATGCATTTTTCCACATGCCGATAATTGGGAGCACCCCATGCCGAAATTCGACGGCAAGTTTCCAGCGAATGAGCCTAATGTTTACCATGCGCCCTTTAAAAGCGATTAATGGCTGTCTTTTGCTTTCTGTTCGTTTCCGGAATCGCTCTGACTTTATCTTGGGTCGAAAGGAAGGGGTAGGAAACGGATCACGGAGAGTATAATTCACTGTTCGGCAGCACGAGGCCGCTACCGAACCATAGCGGCGACAGTTCGGCAGGACTTACCCCCCTTGGTGTTTTTCAAGCGATTGACCTTGCAAAGAGCTACTCGAAAGATGGAACGCATGAGCCAAACGATTCAATTAGGCGAGCTGCAAAGTGATTATTACCGGGAGGGAGAGGCTCCTGCCGAACCTATGCCAAGCTCGGCAGGAGCCTCGCTCTCCCATTCGAATCACAGGAAAGTACCCGTCACACTCCGTGTGATGTTGCCTCAGAAATCACAGGTTTTTAACTGCGGAAATCACACGGAGTGTGATTGGTACTATAAAGTCACAGCCACTGCGGCGTGCCACACGTTTTTTGCGGCCTATCCGGGACCAAATTCGCCACTCCATCTCTCCACATCACGCCATCTCTCCACCCCACTCCATTTCTCCAAATCACTCCAATTCTCCACCGCTCCAATGAACCAGTGGCAGATGATAACTTCGTCCATGCTGAAGGCTTGTATACTGCTCGTCGCTCTACTGAATCTCGGTCGGAGCTTCGGTTCCGAGCCAGCCATCGATTTTCGTCGGCAAATTCAGCCGATTCTGTCGGAGCACTGCAACCTGTGTCATGGGGCTGACGAATCCGCGAGGCAAGGAGGCTTGCGACTCGACCTGGATTCTTTAGCGTACAAAGGTGGCGAATCAGGTCTTCCAGGCATTTCACCTGGCGATTCTGCAGCAAGCCAGATGATCCAGCGAGTCGCTTCGCTGGATCCAGATAGTGTCATGCCACCGCCACATGCAAAAAAACCTGTCAACGAAGCGCAAGTGAAACTGCTCCGTCAATGGATCGATGAAGGTGCAAAATACGAGTCCCACTGGGCCTTTGCTCCCCCTGTCAAAAAACCATTGCCGATGGAAACATCAAACCCAATCGACTCTTTCGTACGAGACCGTCTCCGACGTGCCGGGTTTTCGCCTGCCAAGCGTGCATCCACCGAAACACTCGCCAGACGCATTCACCTTGATGCCGTTGGCATTCCACTATCGCCATCTGCTCTGATGGCGTTCGAACAGTCACCAATCGAAAACAGGATCGACGAACTTTTGGCGAGTGAACTCTTTGGCGAAAAATGGGCCAGGCACTGGCTGGATGTCGCTCGCTATTCGGACACCAACGGTTACGAAAAGGACATGCGACGAGATCAATGGGCTTGGCGTGACTGGGTCATTCAGGCGTTGAATCGCGATCTGCCTTACGATCAGTTCATTATCGAGCAAATCGCGGGCGACCTGCTTCCCAATGCAACACAAGATCAAGTGGTTGCAACCGGCTTGCTGCGCAACAGCATGATCAATGAGGAGGGGGCGATCGTACCCGAGCAGTTTCGTATGGTAGAGATGTTTGACCGTATCGATTGTGTCGGCAAAGCAGTGCTTGGATTAACCGCTCAATGCGCTCAGTGCCACACCCACAAATTCGATCCGATTACTCACGATGAGTACTATGGCATGTTCGCGTACTTGAACAATTGCTACGAAGCGCAGTCGCCCGTATACACATCCGAGCAACTACGAGTGGTTGGCTCGATTCACGAGTCGATTGCCGGAATTGAAAAGCAAGTCAAGCAAAACGTACCAGCTTGGGAGACGGAACTAAAGGCATTTCAAGACGCGATCCTTGGCAGTCAACCTGTCTGGAAGACGATTGAATTCGACGATTTGAACAGCGTCAGCGGCCTGAACCATCCGGCACCGCAACCCGATGGCTCGATCTTGCTAACGGGCCATTCGAGCTCGGAGGTGTTCATGATCGGTTCGCCCGACCTGGTTGGCGTCACCGGGTTTCGATTGGAGGTCCTGAATCATGGTGATCTACCGCTACGGGGCCCTGGCCGCAGCCCAAATGGTTCGTGGCAAATCCACTCGATCGAGCTCAAGGTTCAAAAGACGGGAAGCCAGGAATGGGAAAAGCTTAAGAGTGCCAACGTCACGGCGGACTACTCCACAGTCGAAAGCAAAGACAAAGATGGAAAAAAAGCCTTTGGTCCGGTTTCTAACTTGTTTGATGACAAGCCCGATACGTTTTGGACTTCTGACCGGGGCAAGGGACGACGAAACCAGCCGTCGGTTGCCGTTGCTGCCTTCGATAAGCCGCTTTCGATGCCGGAGGGATCTCGATTCAAAGTGGAAATTCATATGGCGGACAATATCGGATGTTGCCGAATGAGTTTGACGAAATCGGAACAGCCTGTGGCACCCAAGTGCGATCACGCTGCTGTCTTGGCTATGTCCATCAACGCGAGTGAGCGAACCAAATCCGATAGCGATGCGGTGTTTGCCGGTTGGAGGAAATCAAAACCGGAGCTTCAAATGCTCAATGCGGAGATCGATCAGCAATGGGATCGATTGCCGGAGCATGCAACCACGGTTTTGCATTTGGCCGAACGGGAACCGACTGCCGCTCGCCAAACTCAGTTGCTCGATCGCGGAGAATGGGACCGTCCCAAGCAACCGGTTTCGCCGCATGTGCCAAAAGCATTGCATCCGTTACTTGACATGCCGAACGTGCCAGCCCGATTGGCGTTTGCCCGATGGTTGGTTGATCGTCGTTCGCCCTTGGCTGCCCGCGTCGCAGTCAATCGCATTTGGCAATCGATCTTCGGCGATGGGCTAGTGGAAACGTCGGAAGATTTCGGGACACGCACGGCCATACCCGAATACTCGGATCTACTCGATTACTTGGCTGTCGAGTTCATGGAGCACGGTTGGAGCCAAAAGCATTTGATCAAAATGATCCTGCTAAGTGAGACCTATCAGCAGAGTTCCGTTTTTCGAAAAGAACTACACGACTTGGATCCCAAGAATCGGCTCTTAGGTCGTGGCCCCCGATTTCGAGTCGAGGCGGAAGTTGTCCGAGACATCGCGCTCGCTGCATCGGGTTTGTTATCTGACAAGTTGGGGGGGCCGAGTGTGATCCCTCCTGTTCCACAGAATGTCTTGAATTACAACTACGTCGTTCCGGGCTATTGGACCCCTGCGACTGGCCCCGACCGATATCGCCGGGCGATCTACGTCTTTCGGAAGCGTTCGATGCCGGATCCTGTCATGGCAAGTTTCGATGCACCCAATGGCGATGTTGCGTGCGCTCGGCGAGTTCGATCGAATACTCCGCTTGCTGCATTAACTGGCTTGAACGAAACGGTCTTCGTCGAAGCGGCGCAAGCCATGGCTTTGCGTGTGCTACGCGAAGGCGGCAAGGATGACATGTCGAGAACCGAATACGCGTTCCTTTTGTGCACAAGTCGCAAACCCAATGCCAGCGAACGACTGGCGATAGAGACGTTGTTGGGTGAGCATCGCAAAAGATTAGCCGAGGGATGGCTCAATCCTCGCGAAATAGCTACGGGTGATTCGGCAAAACTACCAGCGTTACCAGAGGGGGTCAATCCGCAGGACGCGGCGGCTTGGACGCTTGTTTCGCGTGTGTTGCTCAATTGTGACGAAACCATTTCAAAGAATTAACTCAGATGAATCCAGGCATGATGAACTTCGACTTATTGAGAAGGGTCGATCGGACCAAACGACGCTGGTTCTTCGGCCAGTGCGGAGTTGGCTTGGCTGGCATGGCCGCGTGCTCCTTCCTGGGAAAGGAGGCACAGTCAGCCAAAAACGAACGAGATGATGCGAATCCCCTGGCCCCAAAGCTACCGCATTTTCAAGCCAAAGCCAAACGTGTTATTTACCTGTTTCAAGCTGGCGCTCCGAGTCATCTGGAGTTATTTGACAACAAGCCCGAGTTGACCAAGAGCGATGGCAAGTTACCACCCAAGGAGTTATTGGCCGGATACCGTGCTGCGTTTATCAACCCGAATTCGGCTTTGCTTGGACCCAAATTCAAATTCGATAAGCACGGGCAATGTGGTATGGAGCTGAGTGAAGTGCTACCCTACACCGCCAAGATTGCCGACGAAATCTGCTTGGTTCGGTCGATGCAAACCGATGCTGTCAATCACGCCCCCGCGCAGATCATGATGAACACCGGTTCGCAGTTGTTCGGTCGTCCGAGTTTTGGTTCGTGGTCGTTGTACGGGTTGGGGAGCGAATGCGAGGAATTGCCAGGCTTTGTGGTCTTAACTAGCGCCAAAGGAACAAGCGGTGGCGCTAGCAATTACGGTTCTGGATTTCTTCCAACCCTGTATGGAGGTACTCCATTGCGAAGCGGTGGCGACGCCGTGTTGTACCTGTCGAACCCCAAGGGGATTGATGCAACGGCACAGCGATCCTCGCTGGATACGATCAACCGATTGAACACCTTGTCCAGCCAGGAAATTGGAGATCCGGACATTGCGGCGAGGATTCATAGTTATGAAATGGCGTACCGATTGCAGACCAGTGCGCCGGAACTAATGGATTTGAGCAAGGAATCGAAAGACACGTTAGAACGCTACGGTATTAAGGATCCAAATGAATCGTCCTACGCACGAAACTGCCTGCTCGCACGGCGACTGGCCGAACGAGGTGTTCGATTTGTGCAGTTGTTTCACGAAGTTTGGGACCAGCATGGTGGATTAACAGCCGGTGTCAAAGCCAATGCATTGGAGACCGATCGCCCGAGTGCGGCACTCGTGCAAGATCTAAAGGACCGCGGGCTTTTGGATGACACCTTGGTGATTTGGGGTGGTGAGTTTGGACGAACACCGATGGTGCAGGGAGGGAATGACGGGCGCGACCATCACAATCGGTGCTTTAGTATGTGGTTCGCTGGCGGTGGTTTCAAACGAGGTTTCGTTCACGGCCAAACCGATGACTTCGGATTCAACGTGGTCGCGGACCCAGTGCACGTCCATGATTTGAATGCGACCTTGCTACACCTGCTGGGCTTCGATCACACTCGCTTAGTATTTCGGTCCCAGGGACGTGATTTTAGGCTCACGGATGTCCATGGAACCGTGCAGCAAGGACTCCTCGTGTAACCCAAAGTTATCAACTTTGGGACGCACCACCATGTGCCAATGGTTCGAAATCGCAAAGTAGCTTTACAAGTCAATTTTGAACTTCGCCACTGCGTCGATGTTGCACCACTGAACAAAACGTACCGACATGTTCGGCACTGACCAACATCTTACCCTCGAAACCTTTCAGTCAATCAAAGTGATACTGGACACCTTTTTCTAACCTTCTAATTAGTGTCGGAAGTGTATCGCCCTCCCTTGGCTACATTCCTCTCTATCCGCTGCCGGATTCACTATAAATTACAGTTTCTAAAGGGGATTCGATTCGCGACTGAGCATGATGGTCAACGCTCACATCAACTTGACGAAAAGAATTTTAACATTTCCGAAGTTTTTTCTTGCAAGGTGACTTTTATCTGTTCTATTCCAACTGAATTAATCGACTAGCTCGATATAGCAGCCTAAGGAGTTCAATCTTGTTCGAACAGATCAACAGATCAACAGATCAACAGATCAACAGATCAACAGATCAACAGATCAACTAGACTAGACTCTGTTACGATTTGTCTGCTAATGATGTTTTTGGTTCTTGGTTGTAACACTAGGGACGGTGCAGTATCTCCTCGTTCTCATGACTCTGATCCAAAGTCTTCAGTATCGATAGTAGACGCGGGAGTTGTATTTACAAATAGGGCTAGCTATCTTTGCTTTCCGCTTGAGCGATTTGGACTGAAGCGGGCGGACGAAGTTCTTTCGGTCGCATCGACCTGCGATTGTATTCGACCCCAGCTTGTAGAATATTTGATTACGGGGAATTCGACAGCTCGGGCAGTTCTCCTTGAGTTCAAGCACGAAGAGTCCTCCAAGAACTCTGTTCATTCCGATCATTTGCCAGCGAAACTGGTAGTCACCATCGAATTGAAGCTGTCAGATGGGCGAGTGCATTCGCTTGCACTTCGATTGCTCCTAACTTCTCTTACCAAGGTGTTCGTTTGATGACTCGTTCGTACGTCGGCTGCATTTGTAGCGCCGGCAGCGACGTGTGCAAGCGGTCAGATTTGGATTCCTCTTGTCCTCGGATTCCACTTCGCTACGGTTTCACCGTAGTCGAACTACTCGTAGTCATCGGCATTATTGGATTGTTAGTTGGGCTAACACTTTCTGCAGTTCAAACTGCTCGCGAAGCTGCTCGTCGAATGCAATGCCAATCGAACTTGAAACAATTGGGGATCGCCGCCATGAATTTCGAGTCCGCAAGAAGGCGCTTTCCAGATGGTGGCTGGGGTTTCCAATGGCAAGGATTTTCCGACATTAGCTCGGCGGCTGGACAACCTGGTAGCTGGACCTATTCCTTGCTCCCCTACTTGGAGCAGACATCGCTCTATCAGTTGGGTGGCTACCACAGTTCCTCAAGCCAGCGCGATCTTGATTTGGACGTTCGTTTGATCGCTCAAGTCCCCGTCTACCATTGCCCTTCGCGTCGAAGTGGCGAACCAAAAAAGTTTGACCCAAGTTGTACTAGCTGCCCCCTTCCCCTTGGCAAGACAACTCCATTAATCGTAGTGTCTCGTGCGGACTATGCGGTCAATGCAGGGGATGGCGAACCAAACCAGACATTGCTGATATTCTGGCCGCTTTACTTCGAAGGGCCCAGAGATTTGACGGAAGCTGATCGGTTGACTCGCAAAAACGAATGGCCAAAACCGCCTAGCGACTGGACCGGGATAAGTTGGCTTCGACGGGGAGTTCACCTGGGAGAGCTAACGGACGGTACATCTCATGTTTTTCTTTTCGGAGAAAAGCATGTCATGCAATCCGGCTATTTCACTGGAACGGATTGGGGCGACAACGAACCGATGTTCAGTGGCTTCAACAACGACAACCATCGCAGCACACATCCACAATGGCCCTTGATTCGTGATAGGAGAGAGACAATGTCGATCGGAAGTTTCGGGGCCGCTCATTCGACCGGCGTCAACTTTGTATTGGCGGATGGCAGTGTGCATGAAATCTCGTATGGAATCGATTCGAAAACGTATCGGATGTTGGGAAACCGTCGCGACGGTGTCGCGGTGGAGCTGCCAGAATGATCCAAACCATGACATTACAAGCCAACTTAAAGGAAACGAGGCCCACGTTGGACGTGTCATCGCTTCTGGTTTCCGTTGTCATGCCGTGCTTGAACGAAGCTCGAACGGTGGGACTGTGCATCGATCAAGCGCATGCTGGCTGTCAAACCGCATTGATAAAGCTCGCTAAGCTCCAAAGTTCGCTGGATGGGTGTCCCTCAGATTTTGACGAGATAGAACGAGAACGTGGGTACGAAATCATTGTCGCCGACAATGACAGCACGGATGGATCTCGCGACATTTCGATCGCTCACAAGGCTCGTGTTGTTCCCGTGGCGCCGAAGGGCTATGGAGCGGCGACGCGGGGTGGTATTGCGGCTGCGCTTGGCAAAGTCGTTGTGATAGGGGACGCCGACTGTAGTTATGACTTCGGAGAGATACCTCGTTTCTTAGAAAAGTTGGACGAGGGCTACGATTTGGTTTTGGGAAATCGATTTACGGGGCAGATTCAGCCGGGTGCAATGCCTTGGCATCAT
>JAYTVM010000027.1:0-8762 GCA_043743995.1 Pirellula sp.
AGCACTTCCGCACACAAATTTGGGATATGGTGGTATAAACAACGTCCAATGCCAAAGGATTCCAAAGAGCCTCATCCCGTCTTTGACAAGATTGAGCTCTTTGGTCGACTGGCATCGGAAACGCATGCTGCACATTTTGTGGACATTGATGGTGATGGCAACAAGGATTTGGTGACGGGCAAGCGATGGTGGTCACACGGTCGCTCGGAACCAGGTTCCAACTGGGATGCGAAAGTCTACTGGCTGAGAGCGGAAAAAGAGAACGATGGCTTTGTCAATTTTGTGCCGCAGTTGATCGATAGCGACTCTGGCATCGGAACCCAATTTGAGGTGGCCGATATGAATGGCGATGGACTACCGGATATCATTTCATCCAATAAGAAGGGGGTTCGCGTTCTCCTTCAAAAGCGATAATCCGCCTTGGCTAGTCCATCCGTTCCAGGCTTGCCCCCGACGGATGCTTTTTGGCGTACTAACGGGTCGATTCGCGCGGGCCGCCGGTTAGTACGCCAAAACAAGGTTGGTGGGGGACAAGCCCGCGACCAACCTGAACGGCCAGCCGCGACGAACCTGAACGGTCAGATCGCAAAACGGAACAAAACTCGCATCAATGCATTTTTCGTAAACTGCTTTTTGTCGCACAGGCCAGGCGGAGCCTTGGAACGAGAATATTGAATACTCGCGATCAGCGAGAAGCATCAGATTTACGCATTTTTTTGTCCCTACCTTTAGGAGCTTACACAATGGATCGCGATTGCCACATCGGCCTGTGGCCATCCTTGGGACACAGCGAATAGATGCTTCCCGGCCTGCGACCTTGAAATCCCCGCAAGTATCGGTAGCATAGACGGTTAAAGCATTGGTATTGCCTGCGCCGCTTTAGGCAATTGCAGGCGTGCTGGCTCACGTTTTGGCAAACCAATCGGGAACGAATTGTCCTGTTTCAGCGAAACAGGGCCTTACCCTTTGCATTTCGACCTATTTCTGACTGATTTTCAGCCTCAGACCAAGTCGAGGCCTACATTGCAACCACCAGGAAAGTTCGTTCGTTCATGATTGATCAACTAGCAGAATACGATTTTTCATCGCTTTTCACGCTTGCTTCCCTTCAGGTTGTTGTGGCGTTGATTGTCATCGAAGGATTGCTTTCGGTTGACAATGCTTTGGCGATTGCCGCATTGGCCTCACATTTAGATGAAAAGAAACGCAAATTAGCCATCACGATTGGCTACGCCGGCGCTTATGGGTTCCGAATTCTTGCGTTGTTCCTTGCATCCTACATCCTTCATAACCATTGGTTGATGGCCTTGGGAGCTGCCTATTTGATCTGGTTGATGTGCAACCATTTTGCGGAGAGCGAGGATGAAGACGAGCACAAGGGAGCCCACAAAGCGCCCAGTTTTGCCAAGACGATTGCGTTGATCGCATTCCTCGATCTCAGCCTCAGTTTCGATAACGTCGTGGCAGCGGTAGCGTTCGCTCGCGATAGTATCCTTTTGGTCTATGTCGGTGTGACCATCGGTATCCTCACGCTTCGACTCGTTGCAGGCTACTGTATCAAATTGCTAGAAAAGCATCCTTGGCTCGAACATACGGCCTTCTTACTGGTCGGCTTCGTGGGTGCACTGCTGTGCATGGAACTTTTTTGGGATACCTATATCAGGCAGGACCTGCCTGTCCTTGGTTACGAACTCATTCACGGTGAACACACCGTCGACGTAACAAGTACGTTGGACGCGAAGGAAGAGGAGCATCATTTGCATTACCACATCAAGAAACCGGTCAAGTTTGGCGGGATTTTCTTGATCGTGCTTGTGCACATGGCCTATGAAAAGTTTCCTGCGTTCAAGAAAATGTTTCTTCCAATCGTCATCGTATTTCGCCATCTTTTCGCCATCGCAGCACGCTCCGTCAACGCTCTATTCTGGCTTGTGACTTGGCCAATACGCGTCATTTTTAGATCCCTGCGTCGTGCACGTTCCTAACCGATCAACCTTGAACCTGAAACATACTTTTCAAAATGATCCCTACCTTCCCAGTTCCGGAACCCACCGTTGTTTGGAATCGGTTTTTCGAATTGCTTCAAGTACCAAGACCCTCCAAAGCGGAGGGAGCCGCTATCGATTTCTTGAATCGCTGGGCAGATGACTTAGACTTCGAGTCGCGACGGGATGCTGCTGGCAACCTCGTGGTCCATGTACCATCCACGAAAACCCAACCCGGTGGACCGACGGTCGTTTTGCAATGCCATGTCGATATTGTGTCCGTAACGGCCGATGGCGATGCGCACGGAGCGGACGCGTCACGTGGATTAATTCCGACGGTACGCGGCGACTTCAATCCAGCGGACGAAAAAAGACTCGTCCCCAACGCTTCGGGGGATTGGATCAACGCTCCTTTTACCACCCTCGGTGCGGACAACGGCATCGGGGTTGGGATGATGATGGCCTTGGCCGAGTCGAATACTAGACCGGTACCTTTGCAATTGCTCTTCACCATCGATGAGGAAGCTGGCATGTCTGGGGCCTTTGGGCTTGATCCAGTTGCGCTGGGCATAACCGGAAAATTGCTGATCAACATCGACACCGAGGACGATGATGAAATCACGATCGGCGCCGCGGGCGGACGGGACGTTGAAATTCATTGGCAGGGAGAATGGGAACGCGTTACCAACCCGGCTTGTTTTTCAATAGCTCTGCAAGGGCTCAAAGGAGGTCACTCCGGAATTGAAATCAATCAAGGACGCGCCAATGCGATTCGAACCTTGTCGAGAGCCTTGCGACGGCTCACGGACTCAATGGACCTGAGGCTACTCAAACTAAGTGGCGGCTCGCGGCGAAATGCGATTCCAGATTTTTGTACCGCGACGGTGGTTTTTGATGCCGCTAAGTTACCCGCCGCAATGGCTATAATTCAGAATTGCAACGATCAATGGAACCAACTCTATGCCGGTCGAGACAACCCGATCGCAATCGAACTGAAACCGCTTCCGGATCTGCGGCTTGACGCCTGTTTGTCCGTTGCCAGCACTCGTTCGCTGAACCAACTGCTCAACGGTATTCCGACCGGCATTTGCGAGATGACTTCAGACATTCCCACATTGGTCGAGTCGTCGTGCAATCTGGCAATCCTCGAATTGGACATAGCGAAACCAGCGAGAATTATTTGCAGTGTTCGCGGGACCACTGGCCATGCTGCGGATGACATCTGCGATACGCTACGATCACTCGCAGGGCTATCTAATAGCAAGATCGAAATCGCCGATGGATATCCTGGCTGGAAACCAAGACTAGAATCACCACTCCTAAAAATTGCGATTGAGCAATACCAAGCGTTGTTTGCCTCGACTCCCAAGGTGCATGCCGTTCACGCAGGACTCGAATGCGGATTGCTGATCGAAAAGTTACCAGGACTGGATACCATTTCGATCGGACCGACTATTAAAGGTAACCATGCGGTTGGCGAACGCGTTCAAATCAGTTCCGTTGCAAAATCGTATCGCTACGTGAACGCGATTCTTGAGCAGCTTGGGAAATAGGTGTGCCACGCGAATAGCGCACTCGCCTTTCGCTCTGCGAAAGTGCGTTAAGGCGAGCGGCAGACAGAAGCCTACTAGGCCAGGCCACCGTGTGGCACGTGTGGCACGCCCAAAGCGATTAGCGATGGGCGTGGGAAGTGAGGCAAATGACTCTAGTTAGCGATTCACCACGCCCTTCGTACCTCAGAGCGTGTCACCCGTGCCACCCAATTTATTGCTAGAATTCGAACTGCCACTCGCCTAACGAAGCGCACTTTCGCAGAGCGAAAGGCGACAATAATAAAATCACAGCCTCTGGGCATGCCGCGCGCAGTCCTGCTATTTCCGTCGGAGGGCTATACCTGTCGGTGAATTCACGTTTTCGCCGATTACCTCTGGAGGCCCAATGCCCAAAATCTTTCCGCCGTCGATTCCTCCCCTCGGACCAACATCGATCACCCAGTCGCAGCACCCAATCAAACTCATGTGATGTTCGACAACGATGACGGTGTTCCCTTTCTCGACCAAGTCTTGCAGTACACCGATGAGGCGGACGACATCGTCCATATGCAGACCCGTTGTCGGTTCATCCAATAGGTATAGTGTTTTGCCTGTGCCTGGTTTGGCTAACTCACTTGCCAACTTGATCCGCTGCGCTTCACCACCGCTAAAGGTATTCGACGGTTGCCCCAACGCGATGTAGCCCAACCCAACTTGGTCAAGGCATTGCAGCGGCATTTTCAATTTCGGAATCGCATCGAAGAACTCGGCTGCTTCTGATATGCACATATCCAAACAGTCTGCAATCGACTTTCCCTTAAACTGCACGGCCAGCGTGGACCGATTGAATCGCCGACCGCGGCATTGCGGACAAGGGACATAGACATCTGCTAAAAAACTCATTTCGAGCTTCTGACGCCCTTGTCCGCCGCACGCTTCACAGCGTCCTGAGCCAGCATTGAAACTAAAGCGGGCTGCATTGAAGCCGCGTTGCTTGGCATCTTTTGTTTTCGCAAAGACGGCTCGAATCTCGTCCCAAAAACCACAATACGTTGCCGGGATACTGCGCGGAGACCGTCCAATTGGAGATTGGTCGATCTCGATTAGCTTGTCAATTCCATCCAATCCATCGATCTTTCGAATGTGCGATGGCAAGGACTCGCCGCTCAGCGATCTTCGTACCGCCACCGCTAGTGAATCATGTACGAGAGTGCTCTTGCCGCTACCGCTGACGCCAACGACCCCCACGAATCGCCCTAGCGGAAACTCAACTCGGACGTTTTCTAAATTATGCTTAGTGATGCCCGTCAGAATCAACGACGGGTGGGTCGAACCAACGCTTCGTTTCCGACTCCAGGGCATAGGAATAGTGCGTTGAAGGTATTGGGCGGTTAGCGAACAAGTCCACGGCGAGGACGGGCTCGCTAATTTCAAGAATTGTTCCGGCGCACCCAACGCGATGACTTCGCCTCCCAGCTTACCTGCTCCGGGACCGATATCGACAAGTAAATCCGCGGCTCTCATGACTTCCTCATCGTGTTCCACCACGACCACGGTGTTGCCACGTTGCTGTAATGCGCGCAGTGAGGCAATCAGCCTTTCTGTATCTTGAGGGTGTAAACCGACCGAAGGCTCATCGAGCACGTAACAGACCCCTATGAGCCCCGTTCCGATACTCGTCGCCAATCGAACGCGTTGCAATTCGCCACCGCTTAACGATTCTGCTGGCCGATCCAAGGTCAGATAAGTGAGTCCAACTTCGCGCAGAAACGACAGCCGCTGTGAAATCTCGCGGAGAATCGGAAGGCCGATTTTGGCTTGCCGATCCGTTAGCTTCAAATGCTCAAACCAGTTCATGGCCGAATCTAACGGCAACTTGGTAATGTCGGCAATCGAGAGACCGCTCAGACGAATAGCCAAGGATTCTTTTCTCAATCGCTGACCGTCACATGCACTGCACTTCTTCTCCGGGTCGCCATCGAGATACCCAAATCCCTCGCATTTGGGGCAAGCTCCATACGGACTATTGAAGCTAAAAGTACGAGGCTCAATCTCAAGAAGGCTGACTCCACAGGCGATGCAAGCAAATCGCGTTGAAAACGTACGCTCTTGGGGGATCACGTCCTTCGGAATGCTCGCCGAAATCTCAACCAAACCGTTGCTCAGTCGCAGCGCAACCGCCACCGCCTGTTCAATGCGATCACGACTGTCTTCGCGAACCACCAGTCGATCCACAACCGCCGAGATGGAGTGCTCTTTTCGGACCGCAAGTGTGGGGAGTGATTCAATTTCGTAAAGCTCACCGTCGACTCGCACTCGCAGCAACCCAGCTTTGGAAATGCGCTCGAACACATCCGCGTGGCCACCCTTTCTACCGATCACCATGGGGGCGAACAGAGTTAGTTTGGTCCCGCCGGTGAACTCGCAAATGGCATCGATGATCTGGCTTGGGGGCTGCCGATCGATGGGTTGACCACATTGATGGCAAGCGGGTGTAGCAATGCGTGCCATCAACAACCGCAAGTAATCGTAGATTTCGGTAACGGTGCCAACGGTGCTGCGTGGGCTCAGTACCCCTTGCTGCTGATCGATACATAGTGCGGGCTGCAGTCCTCGAATGGAATCGACGTCCGGTCGTTCCATTTGATCGATGAATTGCCGCGCGTAGCTCGACAAGCTCTCCAGGTATTGCCGCTGCCCTTCTGCGAAGAGCGTATCGAACGCCAGCGAACTTTTGCCACTACCGCTGACTCCGGTGATGACGGTTAACTTGCCGCGAGGGATATCGAGGTCAACGTTCTTGAGATTGTGTGTTCGAGCACCACGGATTTCAATCTGGCCCACAGATGGAACTACGATGGGAACTGTCTCGGTCGTTGCTCGCGAGGACCTCCCCTTCTTCATTTTGACAACCCGGATTCGTAAAGCGTATACAACTTGGGTTCGAACAGAGAATTGATCGGCGAAGGGACTTTGCCGTTGTCGAGAGCGAAAATTTGCGAACCCGCAAAGATTTCGTCCGACAAGTATTTTCGAGGTACATCCACCAACTTGATCGAGCCAAGGTCTATGGTACTGGTCGTCTTGACAGCTAATTGAAATCCCCATTCGCCGAAGGAATTGAGATGGGTACGATAGGGAACCACCCGGAAAGCGGCCGCTTCGATGGTGGCCTCGATACACCAGAAGGCTTCTCGAGTAATGATAGGGGAACTGCTTTGCGTGACCAACGCGCCATCCTCGTTCAGAATGCGGTGGATCAGTTTGTAGAACTCTACGCAGTAGAGTTTGTTGAGCACTTCACTATGCGGATCCGGCAGGTCGACAATAATGCGATCGTACCACTCGCGGTTTGGATTCAATCTTGCAAACGCTTGCTGGACGTAGTTGAATGCATCGGCATGAATGATTTGAACACGCGGGTCCAAAAGGCTATCCGCATTGAGCTTTCGGATGACTGCAAAGCGTTTACTGAGCTCGGTCATGCTTGGGTCGATATCAACGAGTTCGATTGCTTCGACAGACGGGAATTTCAAGATCTCTCGAATGGCAAGCCCGTCACCACCTCCTAAAACCAGTACTTTTTTTGGCGGTTTCCCCAAACTCATGACTGGGTGAACGAGGGATTCGTGATAGCGATGCTCGTCCAACGCGGCAAACTGCAAGTGACCATCGAGGTAAAGACGCACTTCACCATTGCGAGGGTGACTGGTAAGAACGATACGCTGGTAGGGTGTCTGCTCCGAGTAGATCATTTCGTCAGCGAAAAGCTGCCCTTCGGCAAATTGGGTGATCAACCCAGATGCAAATAGCCCGGTAAGCAATATCCCGATCACCAGGAACGCGAACTTCCAATAGCCTTGCACTTTGGGATGCGACGATCCAAACATGGTTAGGGCAATAGCCGCAACCGAAATATTCAAGAGGCCAATTGCAAAGGACGAACGAAAGAGGCCAAGACTAGGGAGCAACAAAAGCGGGAAACTAACCGATCCGATGAGGGCGCCGATGTAGTCGAGGCTAAGGACATGCGCTAGCGATTCCGAGAAGCTGGTCGATCGCGAAAGGATGCGAGTCAGCAGTGGTATCTCAAGTCCAACCAACGTGCCGATGAGCAATATGAGTCCGTACATCACGGGTTTGTACAACGCGTAGTACGGGAAGACGAGAAAGAGTAAAGCAGCCGACAGCCCCCCAACCAACGCGACGGCAATTTCAATTTGAATAAATCGCTCGACGAGCTGGTCATGAATGAACTTGGTCAAATAGGATCCGATGCCCATCGCAAACATAAAGAGTCCGATGGTGATCGAAAACTGCGCGACGCTATTGCCGAGTAAGTAACTAGAGACCGCTGCGATAATAAGTTCGTAGGCAATGCCGCATAGAGCTACAATCAAAACGGACAGCAACAGCCATCCGGTTTGATGTGGAGTCAGAGCCGTTCGGGGCGTAATGTCATCCAGGTCAGGACTACTTTCCAAAACTGAAGCCTTTGGAGCCGGTGCGTGCTCGGGCGGCTGAACTGCTACTCGAAACGCGACTGCTTCGAACCGTGCTGACAGCCGACTTGTGGTAGTTGGATGGGCTCATGGGGGTTTTGGAAAAGCCGGGTTTGGCGGCTGCGTTTGCGCCTGAGTAAAAGCTATTTTGGCGTCCCATCATCGAGCCCAGCATGTAGCCCATCATCATGCCGCTGGGACTGAATCCGTATGGATGCGGCCGATGGTATCCGTGGTTGTCCGACGCAACGAGTCGGTTGTTGGCAACATCCATGGTCACCGTAAACTCCTTCGACTCCCCCATGTCCTGAATCAAGTTTTGATTTGGATCCTGGAATCCGATGATTTCGCCGCCAGCAGTCATGCTAACCCCGACAGGCGAGTTCATGGCCTTCAATTCGTTCAGTTTGGCTGCGTACTTCTTCAGGAACTCGGATTCTTTGGTTGGGTCTTGTTTTTCCGGTTCAATCGCTTGGATCTCAGCCGTACTGCTAACTTCTGCATTGCCATCGGTTGCAGCAACGGCCGCTTCGGCTGACTCTTTGGCGGCGGCATTCTTGGCAACAGCCCCTTCGTCCAAAACGACGACCAGTGCATCTACGACTTTGTTGAGATCGACAACATCAGTGTTGTCGGCTCCACAACCTACGGAAAATGCAAGCAATGTTCCTACCGGAAGAAAGGCCACTCGTGCAAACTTCATGGGGTTGACTCCGTTTTGGGTGTGATTTTGTGTTCGTATC
>JAYTVM010000028.1:0-33934 GCA_043743995.1 Pirellula sp.
GAATTCGACGTCGTATGTTTGCCATGCAAGCGGTGGCAAGCACATGTTTAGGCGCGGCACGGCGATCGAGTAGATGCCACCACATTCGTTATCCTTGGGATCGAGGCCAAACGAATCGAGAATCTGCGTTTCCCAACGTCCGCTGTGATAGATGCCACTGTTGCCTCGCTTTTGGCCGCGATCAAAGGGCTTGTAGGGAGTGCGAAATTCCATGTGCAGCTTGTAATCGCCGAACTGCTGTTTGCTAGTAGCACCCGTTGCTTGCAGATGCCCGTTATCCATCCTGCCGTTTTCCCACTTCTCTATTGATGTGCCGTCGAACAACACCAACGAGCCGACTGGCGGTGCTGCGGCTGCGGTCGGGCTGCTGCGTTCGATGCGTTGGAGTTGATGCCGCAAGCCGTCTGCCGTGGTCAGCGACATCTGTCCGTTTTCCAGTGTGGCGGTTATCGTCGTCGCTGCATTGACGCAGTCGATTCTGCCATCGTTGCGTTCGCCTGTGAGTTTCGATCGCGACTTACCTGGCTCCCATCCCGCACCGGGCAGTCCGCCATCGAGGACATAAACGTCGAATCGTCCTCCTCCGAGCGCGACCATCTGCGCGCCGATCCCGATACCTGCATACTCGCCCTGAACGGCGAAATCTTTATCCTCACGCAACGCAGTGGCAGGGTCCGTCCAGGTCTGGACGTCGGTGAGTGGGGCTGCGTCGGTCGATGAAAACGCCAACGCCACTAGAGCGAATGAGCAACAGAAAACAAGCAAGAATTTCATATGTTCTTATTTCCAGAGGCTTTCGCCGCATTCCCAGCCCTTGCGTACCGGCTCCTTGACAAAGGCGTTCAGATCCGGGCGATTGGTGATCTGACCAGACTTGGCGTCCCACTCCACGCGAGTATTGAATCGTTGGGCGATCACGCCTAACAAAATGATCTCCGTGAGTTTTGCCGAGTAAGTGAAATTCGAGCCCGGCTCAGGACCTTCATCTTTGATCGCACGCAGCCATTCGCGGAAAGGGCCTCCCGCTATGCGTGGAATCGTTTGTGGTGGTGGATTTTTTAGCCATTCTTGTTGTAGCTCCTCGTTGACCATCGTTGGCGTTCCAGCATGCGTGCCGCAGCCCAACAAGCCTTTGCTGCCGACCAGCCAACAGGCACGGCCGAGATGCGCGGCGTGCTCGGCACCGAACTTCTCGATGCGACCTACCTTGTTCCAGTCCTGAGGACCATCAAACCATTCGAGTGTTACTGGGCCGCGTTTAGCATTGGCAGGAAAGTGATACTTGATGTGGCTCCCTGCGGGGATGACACCCTCTAACGACTCTTTCCTCGCAAGGCACTCCACCTCTGTCGGAGCATCGAGATCGAGCGCCCACACTGGTGTGTCGAGCGTGTGGCAACCCCAATCGCCGAGCATGCCCAGTCCGAAATCATAAAACGACCGCCATCTCGACGGATGGTACTCGCTGCTGAATTCGCGAGAAACGGCGGGGCCAAGCCATAAGTCCCAGTCGAGACCAGCGGGAACCGGTGTCGATGGCGGTGGCATGACCGATGGATTGGCAAAATGTTGTCCGCCCATTTGAGGTCCGCTGTTGTGGCAAAAAACTTGGCGGACATCACCGATTACACCAGCGCGATACGCTTCGACCGATTGTCGGATGCCGTCGCCTGCATGACCTTGGTTGCCCATTTGCGTGACCACCTTGTACTGCTCGCGGGCTTTGAGCAGAGTCCGCGCCTGCCAGATATTGTGAGTGAGCGGCTTCTGCGTATAAACATGTATGCCTCGCTCCATCGCCGCAAGTGTGGCGGCAAAATGCGTGTGGTCGGGAGTAGAAACCACTACGGCATCAATCTCTTTGTGCATCTTATCGAACATCACTCTAAAGTCATCGAAGAATGGTTGCGTGGTGCGCCAATTCTTCATGTTCTCTGCGCAATGATTGCGATCCACATCGCAGAACGCGACTAGGTTTTCCTCGCTGCAGCCTTGCTTGTAGGGTTGCTGGGCGATCCAACCGCCAGAGCCGATGAAAGCGATGTTGAGCTTACTATTCGCAGACTTTCCAGCCTTGCCGATAGCAAGTGTAGGAAACACCGGGCTAGCAGCTAATGCTCCCGCCGCCGTCGTTAAAAAGTTTCTTCGTTTCATTTCTCTCATACATCAGAATTCCCATGAGCTTGTGACGTTGATTGCGGCCTCGAATGACTTCATGGCCGGATCATCCCTTTGAAAACGGATATTTGCATCTAAATGTAGTAGATGGCTCCCCGTTGGTCTACCGCTTTTGCCATCGGGTCTCCGGGGGCTTCCGTCGAGTTTACTCGGCGGGGCCACAACTGGCAGCTACCAAGTGTTGGTTCGCGCCCAAAACGAAATCCAACTTCGGTTTATATCTAACATGCGTGCCGGGAAATTGGTGCAGACCCCATGGACCGCAAGCGGAGGTAGCTGTCTGCGCGAACTTCAATACAATCGATCACGGTCCGTTGACAGATGAAGCAATAGAATCGACCGTCTATCTTTCAAATGACAGGCAGAGCTGCACTCAAGCCGTTGTGCAGCAAGTGTGGCTTAAAGGGTTTCAAGAAAAACTTGGCATAAATTGGGATGGATTTACGTATACCGTTGGATCGACGGCGAAGACGGACGGCCCGGGAAAGAACTTGTTCCTGCTCGGTACGCAAAAGCCAGTCTGATTGTCGTAAAGGTAGAATCAAAATCGAATACAATCGATATTAAGTTGACGACGGAACCTTGAACGATCGAAAGAAACTCTACCACCATGCATCGCATTCTTTGCTCGATGTGCTCAATTCTGTTGATAGCGTTCGGTTTGCCGTTCGTTACGGCAGCGAATAATTTATCGCGACCGGCCCCAAGGAACTCGACCGAGCAAATGAGCAAGCAAAGAACATTGGGAATCTTGGAGATTCTGTCGTTTTCGGCCAAATCAGTTGCTCGAGTCGATCGGAAATAGGACGCTGTGCAAAACGCCATGAAAACCTTCCTCGCCATCATCGCCGTCGCAGTAGGTAATGCGTTCGCTGCGGAGCCGCAGGACATCACTTTCAAATCAACGCTCGACGCCACCGAGCAGCGCTACGTGGAGCTGCTGCCAGAGGGCTTCGATGAGAAAGCCCTGCACGATGTCGTTCTTGCGTTGCATGGACATGGATCGGATCGCTGGCAGTTCATCAAGGACGCGCGCGGCGAGTGCAAGGGCGTGCGTGATGTGGCGGTGAAGTTTGGGTGCATCGTCGTGTCGCCGGACTATCGCGCGAAGACCTCGTGGATGGGGCCAGCGGCCGAGGCGGACGTGGTGCAGATCATCGAGGAGGTGAAGCAGCGGCATCACGTCGGGCGCGTGTTCGTCGCGGGCGGTTCGATGGGAGGCACGGGTGCGCTGACGTTCACGGCGTTGCATCCCGATCTCGTCGCAGGTGTGTGCAGCATGAACGGCACGGCAAATCTCGTGGAGTATGAGAAATTCCGGGACGCGCAAGCGGAGTCATTCGGTGGCACGAAGGAGCAGGTGCCGGAGGAATACCGGAAGCGCAGCGCCGAGCTGTGGCCGGAGAAATTCACGATGCCGGTTGCATTCACGACCGGTGGGAAGGACGCAGTCGTACCGCCTGAGAGCGTGCTGCGGCTCGCGGAGAAATTGAAGCAGGCAAATCGCCGGGTGCTGAGCATTCACCGCGAAAGCGGCGGGCATTCGACGAACTACGAGGACACGTGCGCCGCGATGGAATTTGTTTTCACCGAGGCGGGCGCTTTGACCGTCGAGCAACGTAGATCACTTCTGGAGCCAGTGCTTTTCACGAGGCTCAGCAATCCGGACGTCGAGGTGTTCGCCCGCGGACTGTGGAACGCGCTCGACTACGACACGAGCTTCACCAATGCCGACGTGCAGTCAATGGAGCGCGCGGGAAAGCGATTCAGGGAACGCGTCGAGGCGAAAAACGCATCTTGGACGAAGAAACACGGTAAAGTCATCCGTGGCTTCACTTCAGCCGTGGATGGCTCGGTGCAGCCCTACGGCGTCATCATTCCGAAAAGCTACGACGGCACGAAGCCGATGCGTCTCGATGTGGTGCTGCACGGAAGCTCGAAGCCGGTCGGGATGTGCGAGCTGAAATTCATCGCGCGCTTCGACGAGGGGGACGCGGAAACGGGGAACGCACCGGAGGCGGATTTCATCGAGCTGCATCCGCTCGGGCGCGTGGAAAATTGCTATCGTTGGGCGGGGGAGACGGATGTCTTCGAGGCGATCGAAGCGGTGTGCCGGAACTACAAGATCGATCGCGACCGCATCGTGCTTCGCGGGATGAGTATGGGCGCATCGGGCACCTGGCATCTCGGGCTGAAGCACCCGGATCGTTTCGTCGCCATCGGCCCCTATTGCGGCTACGTGGATACGCATCGCTTCTCCGAGACGCCGATGCCGAACTTCATCAAGGTCGGCCCGCTGCCGCCGCATCAGGAGCGCGCGCTGCACATGCTTGACTCCGTGGACTATGCGGCGAACGCGGGCGTCGTGCCCGCCATCGCGGCCATCGGCGACAAGGATGTTTTTTTCCAGTCGCACGTCCACATGCGCGAGGCGATGGAAAAGGAGGGGCTGAAAATGGTGAACCTCATCTCGCCCGGCACAGGGCACACGATCGACCCGGTGACGCATCGCGAGCAGCTGCGGCGGATCGGCGAATACGCGGAGAAGGGACTCGATCATGCGCCGCGCGAACTGCGCTTCGTGACGTGGACGCTGAAATACAATCGTTGCCACTGGCTCGAACTGCTCGCGCTCGGCGCGCACTACGAGCGCGCGGAATTTGTGGCGAACGTATCGCCGGACGGAAGTATCGTGGTAGAGGGGGCGGAGAACATCACGCGCTTCACCATTCATCCGCCGATGCTGCAGAATCCGGAGGCGAAGTTCTGCATAGACTACGCGTTCGTCCCGCTACCGGAGCGCAAGCCCGGCGACCCGCAGCGCGCGTTCGTGTTCACGAAACAAGACGGCAAATGGAAGGCCTCCGGCACACGCACGAAGGTCGCGCTCGCGGGCAAGCGACCGGGCGTGCAAGGGCCGATTGACGACGCATTCGCCACGCCATTTCTCTGCGTGCGCGGCACTGGCAAGCCGTGGAATCCCGCCGTCGGCGCATGGGCGGATGCGAACCTGCGGCGTTTCGCCTACGAGTGGGCGCGCTACATGCGCGGAGATCTGCCGGTGAAGAACGACACCGACGTGACCGAGCAAGATGTGCGCATGAAAAACCTGATCCTCTTCGGCGATCCCGGCAGCAACGCCTGGATCGCAAAGGCCCTGCCGAATCTGCCCGTGACGTGGACGCGTAATGAAGTGCGCCTCGGTGACACGAACGGCGCCGCGAAGGATCACGCGCCCGCACTCATCTGCGAGAGTCCTTTCCCCGGCGCGGGGGATCACTATCTCGTGCTTAACAGCGGCCATACGTTTCACGAAAAGGAATTCGCCGCATTCAACTACCTGCTCTTCCCGCGTCACGGCGACTGGGCGCTGATGAAGATCGAACCCGGTGCAGAGATGTGGCAGCAATCGTCGCCCGCGTTCTTGGAGGAAGTCGTCCGTGCTGGCTACTTCGACGAAACGTGGAAGAAACCGATGTCCGCTACACCATGACGATAATTCTGATCGCCGAATGCAAGTCCAGGACTGAGGCCTGTGCAACCACTGGGGACAACCACTGGGGACGCGACAACCACTAGGGAGACAACCACTCACTCGCTATTTCCGCAATGCACGCTCAGCGCGCAACCTGAGCAATGCGAGCATGTCAACCAGTTTGCACAATGCTTCGGCCTCATGACGCTGCGACTCTTCAAGAATCCCGGTCCGATCTTGCTGATCCAGCAGCGCTGCTAGACGGGCATCCAACGCGGGCGGTAGACTGAAGTGTGCCCAGTCTTCAGGCAGTTCCACTTCGATGGTAACAGAACTCATTTTTCACCTCTCTTTCGGAACAAGTATAACACAAGAAGGAGTATGGGACGTGGGCCTGCTTGGGTAGGTTGGCGGCATTTCTCCGCGCCGTACAAACCGAGCGCGACGGAGCGTCGAGCAGTTCCATGCTGGTTATGAGATTCCAGGATAAGCATTATCCCCGGTTATGATGGTGTCTTCGAGGGCTACAACGAGAAGACTGAGGAGTATGTCCCGGTCGATCGGCGCGACATTGTTTGCTACGAGTTCAGTTTTAGCAAACTGGCTCTCGAACTCAGTGCGCTGGTCGGATTCGATGTAGCGTTCAAGACGTTAGGTGGTCCACTCTATCGGTTTCGGCTTGGCCACTATGAGAATCCCAATGGATCTGGGTTCTCATTGTTCCTCGCCAAGGTCAGTGACCCGCGACGGTTGGATTGGTGCATTGATGCGTTCCTGGCCGAGAGCCAACGTCCATTTGTTCTATTCCTCACATCCAAACGGATTCTGAGCAGTCGAAACGAAGCTTCGCTGGATGCACGTGGTTGCTTAGTTATTCAGCTCGAGCAGGCTTTGATTCGCAATGACGAAGGAGAATGGATCTTGTCGCCATGGGCTCGTGAACAGCTTGTGGCATTTCGCGATCGGTTAATGCCCCCGGCAAAAACGGTTGTTGCGAGTTTCCCTACTCCTAACTACTGGCTGGATTGCATTGTGGGAGCTGCAATGGCAGCATCCATGCAAGGTTGCGTATTGTTTGGGACTGACGGTGTTCGCCACGTCAAACGAAAGGATCGCGTTAGTTTCAAGGAGCTTCAAAAAAACGCGAAAATTGTGAAATGAAAATCCGGTTGGTGACTCAGGACGGTTAGTCCTGAGAGAGCTAGGTTGGGCGTCGGCGGTTAGAAACGGCTAGATCCGACTGAGGGTTTTGCCGACGTCGCCCCAAAACGAATTGAAAGACGTCGAACAACGAGATGGTTCTATCCACGCAATCGGGTGTGCGTATAATGGAAGGTGTGCCGAAGGCCCTTGCGGCAAAACCTAGTTGTGTGCCGCGGTGACAATGGAGAAGTCTATGAATTTGAATTTATCCGCCGAAGCTAACGAGTTCGTTAGGGGACTAGTTGCCCAAGGCAAGTACCAAAACGAAGAAGAAGCAGTTGTGGACGGTATCCGACTACTCATGGGGCGTGAAAAGTTGCGAAATGAAATTCAGGTAGGGATCCAGCAACTTGATCGCGGCGAAGTTTGCGATGAGGAAACCGTGTTCGCGGAAGTCGATGCGGTGATCGACGAAATCGAAGCATCGCAACAGAGCAAATAGACCATGTCGAGAATTCGGTATTCCGACGCATCAAAAGAGGACCTGAAAGAGATTGCGAGGTATATCGCAAAGGACAAGCCAAAGGCGGCAAGGGAATGGGTGGCCAAGCTTCGCGAAAAATGTCGAATGTTGGCCGAGCAACCAGAGGTCGGTGATGACCGAGCTGATTTGGGTGAAGGGATTCGATCAACCTATATGGGCACCTACATCATCTATTTTCGGCAACGCAAGCAGGCATTGGAAATCGTTCGCGTGAGACAAGGTAACCTCGAATTCCCGTTTCTCTAATGGCACACAATGGACTAGCAGTTCACTCAGGAGGGCGTGTCCTGAGGGAGAATCGAGATGACTCACGACGGTTAGTCCTGAGTGAGAAGCGCAGTTGAAAGTTTCTGCAGGGAATCGGTGCTCGCGTCGGGAGCTTCACCGTCTTGTGCCATCATTTCTGGCCGAACGCGACGATAATTTCTATGGAGCTTCCGCACTTGGCCAAATGCCGCGTTTCCGTTGGATTCGCGGCGAATGGCACAGTCGGAAAGATAATGCGTGAAACCGTTGCCCTGGCATCAGTGAGCTAACTCGTCGGAAGAATTTTAACGGAAGAACAAGAAATTCTGGTGCAGGGGCTGTATAGTGACAGCTAAAGTCAATGACTACCGAGTTCTCCCCCTATGCATGTTATCACCCAAATCCTGAGCCAGATTGAATCCGGCGATTCGTCAGAGGCAGAGAAACTTTTGCCGCTGGTCTATGACGAGTTGCGGAAATTGGCGGCGGCAAGACTAGCTCAAGAGAAACCAGGGCAAACGCTTCAAGCAACGGCCTTAGTACACGATGCCTATATTCGGCTGGTGGATGTTGACCAAGCTCAACATTGGGATTCCCGTGGACATTTCTTTGCAGCAGCGGAAGCCATGCGCAGGATATTTCTAAACCGTGCCCGCGATCGCAATCGCTTGAAACGCGGTGACGGTGCCCAGAGAATCGATCTCAATCAGATCGAGGCAGCAATGGATACGCCTGGCGAAGACCTATTGGCTGTGGACGACGCCATCGAAGCGTTGGCGGTCGAGGACTCCGACTGCGCGAAGCTCGTGAAGTTACGGTTTTTCGGCGGACTAACAATGCGCGAAGCAGCCGAGTCTTTGGGCATCCCTCGTCGAACAGCGGATCGGCAGTGGGCCTGCGCCCGAGCCTGGCTGGCCGCGTGCTTGGGCGACGAACCGTAGTCGTAATTCGCCTAATTTAGGAAAATCTTCTAAATTCTTGGCGCACTTTCGAGTCAGAAGGGGCATTGATAGGTAGAGCCAATACCATCGGAGTTAGTCTCGGTAAATTCTATTGAAGAGGTAAAGCATGGCGCATAACGTAACGACTACCTCGACGCAGCCGATCGAGGCGATGTTTGTCGATGTATTGATTGTGGGTTCTGGTCCAGCAGGATGCGCCTTCGCCAGAAAGTTAATTGAATCAAACAAAGATTTGCACGTCTGCATGGTAGATGCCGGCGCGCAACAGACACCCCGGCCAGGTGAGCATCTCAAAAATGCGTTTGCCTTCCAGCGTAACATTGATCAATTCGTCAACGTTATCAAAGGACACTTAAATATCATTTCTGTTCCTGTCGATACTAGGCCTTCGCTGACTTTGGATCCAAGCGCTTTTCAGCCCCAAAAGCCGTTCATCCGCAACGGACAAAATCCCGATCAGGACGCGCGCTATAACTTACCAGCCTCGGCCGCGACATATAATGTTGGAGGTATGGCTACACACTGGACTTGCGCGACTCCGCGCCAGCATCCGACGATTGAACGATGGAATGTTATATCCAACTGGGACCAGTTGTATGACGAAGCTGAAGTTTTGCTAAACGTCCACCCCCGAAAAGGATGCCCCACTCATCCATTTGCTGACTCGGTTCGGCATCAACTTGTTCGTGGTGTTCTGCAGCAAACATTCAGTGAACTTACGTCGCCCGCTAATCCCCAAGACCTCCCTTTGGCGTGCGAACGAAGGACCGATAATCCTGAGTTCGTGCGATGGAGCGGCGCCGACACCGTGCTCGGCCCTCTGCTTGACGAGCCGGAACGGTTTAGGGGTAAGTTGACGATTTTGGAGCAGCACCGTTGCAGGCAATTTCTCACCAACGCGGCGGGCTCTGCGGTGGAAGGCGCAGTTATTGATGACTTGATGGAATGGAAAACGAAAATCATCCGGGCCAAGGTGCACATATTGTGTGCCGGGGCAGTTCTGACTCCTCAAGTGTTATTCGCCTCCAACATCCGACCGACATCACTTGGTTGCTACTTGTCCGAACAGCCTATGACGTTTTGTCAAATCGTTCTGAAACAAGACCTTCTCGATAACCTGGAAAACAGTCCTTACCTGGACGCAAGAGCACGACAAAGGGTAGCTGACTATAAGAAGGCCCACCCGGAAGATCCGATTTCGATCCCAATGACTGAGCCAGAGCCACAGGTTCAGATCCCAGTGTCCGATAAGCACCCGTGGCACGCTCAGATTCACCGGAACGCATTTCAATACGGAGAGATCGGACCGAAGGTGGACAGTCGCTTAATCGTCGATCTTCGGTGGTTTGGGATCGTTGATCAGATCGTTACAAACAAAGTGAGCTTTAGTAGCGAGTTCAATGACTTGCTAGGCATGCCGCAGCCAACTTTTCATTTTGACTTCACCTCTCTGAAGGAGCGGGAGCGACTTCATGACATGATGGGGCAAATGGTGAGGGCCGCCAACGCGCTAGGCGGGTTCTTGTCGCATTCCGAGCCAAAGTTCATGACCCCGGGACTAACCCTGTACATTCACGGCACGGTGAGGTTAGGGGAGAGATATGACACCAGCGTAGCGGACAAGTACGGGAGAGTTTGGGGTTTTGACAACCTATACGTGGGCGGTAACGGAGTGCTGCCTGTACCAAACGCCTGCAATCCGACTCTGACTGCCCTCGCGGTCGCCCTTCATTCCTCGGCACACATACTGAAGCAATTTTGAAAATAAATCGCAGATGCCTAGAGTCCGCCCTGTGCAAAAAGTGCGCTCCAGTGATTGTCGGTTCGAAGTTGCCCGATGGAGGGCCAACAGCGTCAATTAGGTGATCGCACATTCCGGCTTTTATAGCGGATTCGGCGACTTCACTGCGCTGCGAACTTCGGGTCAGCGTAGAACTCAAGAAGATCTCTTGGCCCTGAACGATTTGTTCGAGCAACTTTGTCAGTGCGACCCGATAGCGGGTGAAATCGCCAAACTCCGCATCTTTACGGGACTTTCAATTCCTGAAATTGCCCAAATCAAGAACCTCGCACCCCAGCAACATATTGGTCGAAGTCCATGATGTGCTGCCAGTGCCCAAGGTCATCGACTTTGGTGTCGCCAAAGCTATGGGCCAGCTATTGAGCAACAAGACTCTGTACACCGGCATATCTCAGATGGTTGGTACGCCACTCTATATGAGCCCCGAGCAAGCTGGGCAAAGCAGCATCGATATCGACACACGCAGCGATGTGTATTCGCTAGGAGTGTTGCTGTATGAACTGCTGACTGGCAGCACGCCCTTCGACAGTGAAACTCTGCGCAAGGCTGGCTACGACGAGATGCGGCGCATGATTCGGGAAGTCGATCCGATACGCCCGAGCGCGAGGATTAGTACGCTCGAAGCGGCAGCTTTGTCGACAGTATCGGATCGCCGCCAAGCCGAGCCAAAGAAGCTGAGCCAGCAGCTCCGAGGTGAGTTGGATTGGATTATAATGAAGGCACTCGAGAAGGACCGCAATCGCCGCTATGATTCCGCTAGCAACCTCGCTGCCGACATTCAGCGGTATCTCACCGGAACTGCCGTTCAGGCTTGTCCGCAGTCAACAGTATATCGTTTCCGCAAGTTTGCCCGTAAGAACAGCGCAACCCTGACGACCACGGTCATCGTTGCCATCGCGCTCATCACCGGCACGGTTGTCAGCGTCTGGCAAGCAGTGCGGGCGACGAACGCGTTGTACCTGGCAAGCCAACGTCTTGAGGCCAAGCAGCAGGCTGAACAGCGGGCTCGCAGCGAGACGCTGCGTGCGGAAGCAGAGGCGCAGCGCGCGAACATTGAGGCCGAACGAGCCAAATCCGAAGCGGCCATTGCCCAGGCCATCAACGATTTCGTGACTGAGGACATCCTTGATCAAGCCAATCCCGAAACCGAGCCGGACCGCGACATTCGGCTAAAAACGGTGCTCGACCGCGCGGCTCTAAAGATCGGCGAACGATTCAACAACCAACCGTTAGTCGAAGCGTCAATCCGCGGGACGCTAGGTGGAGCGTATTATGGCTTGGGCGACTACGCCGCAGCCGAGACTCAGTTCACTCGCGAACATGAGCTGATGTTGGCTACCCTTGGCGAAGATGACCCTAAAACGAACGACGCACTTAGTGCATTAGGAAAACTCTATCGGGAACAGGGCCGTTACAAGGAAGCGGAGGAGTTTTTGGATAAGGCTCTCCAGATCAGCCAGCGATTACGCGGTGACGAGGATCTTGACACGCTCCACGCAATGGACGATCTGGTGTTGCTTTACAACGAACAGGGCCGACACGACGAAGCTGAGAAGCTTGCGTCAATGGTGCTAGAAATTGCTCGCCGAACACACGGCCAAGCGCATCAGAGCACAATCACGTTCATGAACAATCTCGCGATCTTGTACATGAACAGAGAACGCTATGCCGAGTCGGAGCAACTGCTTGAGAGCGCTTTGGAAATTATGCGTCGCGAGTGGAGCGAGAACGAAAGTCGCGAGACACTCGTGGAGATGAACAACTTGGCAATCTTGTACTCCGACGGAAGCAGAACCGACAAAGCGATTTCGCTTCTACAGGAAGTTGTGGCGATCAAAAGTCGAATCTTCGGTGAGAAAAGTTCCACTACTCTTACGTCGATTAAGAACTTGGCATCGATATTCGACAAGACAAATCAGCACGACAAAGCGGAGTCGCTATATCGACAGGTGCTTGCAGCCCACCAGGATAATTTGAACGCCGAACATCCTAACACTGCCGGTGTGATGGCAAGCCTTGGCGAGACACTGTTGCATCAGCAGAATTACCGCGAGGCAGAGTCCCTTCTTCGCCAGTCAATCAAGGCAGGCAAGTTGAACGAGCCTGATCTCTACACCACATTTAATCGCCAATCGCTGCTCGGAGCTGTCCTTTTGGGCCAATCGCTGGACCTACGGAACACCGACCCGACTGCTGCCGAAATGAAGCTGTTGGAAGCAGAAACATTCCTATTAGCCGGCTACGAAGGAATGAAAGCCCGTGAGGACAAGATTCCCGCAACGTCCAAACGCCGCCTTACAGAAGCCCTACAAAGACTCGTCGAACTGTACTCCGTCTTGGGCAAGCCGAGCGAAGCTGCCAGGTGGCAGAAGAAGCTTGAACCGAGAAATGCGGAGAGGCCCATCACTCCGGAACCGTAAACCAAGAACAAAAACCTAGCCGGTAAGCGCGCGACGGCAAATCATAACGCTTACCAGCCAGTCCGCCCCAGCGAGCGCACGGTCTGCGCGCCCGCAAAAGGCTTTTTTATTCTAGCAGGTTGCAAGGATACTTCCAAATGAAGACGAATAACCATAGTGGCCGAGCTAACGGAAACACAACACTCGATAAAAGAAAAAACGAAGGGACGAAGCGCAATATCTTTCATGCTGCTTTGTTGTCTTTGTTTCCTCGTTTTCCAATCGCGAGAAACTACCGCCGAACGCTCCACAACTGCTTGCTCGTAGAGCGCTTAGAAGAACGAACCGTGTTCAGCTCGTCCGCTGGGGATATCGGCGGCGCTGGGCAAGAATTCCCCTGGGCCGCACATGCGACAGACCCAAGCGGTAACACGTTTCTAAGCGGCAAGTTCGACTCTCAGCCAACGGATTTCGATCCTGGGCCAGGCGTATTCAACTTGAGCAGTGCCGGTGGAAGCGATGCGTTCATAGCCAAGTACGGTTCTGACAGTTCGCTATGCCACCGGAGCCTATCAGCAGGTCTGGGCTAGGGGCGGTTCGGGGGAATCCTACGTCCGAATCCACGATGTTCGCGAAACGACCATTTATGCTTCAGGCTATTTTACAGGTACTGCAACCTTTCCCAACGGCGCAACATTGACTAGCCAAGGCGGACAAGACGGCTTTGTAATGGTCCTGGATGAAACAGAACCTCTAATGACCATCGACGGTGTCTCACATCCCGAGGGGAATGCGGGGACGACAACCTTTTCCTTTACAGTAAAGCGTTCCGGGGACACGTCGGGAACCGCGACCGTCAACTGGGCAACGGTTGATGGAACAGCTACCGAGGCCAGCGGAGATTACGTGGCTGCAACGGGAACGCTCACGTTCAATCCTGGGATAAGCACCCAGACGATTGCGGTCGCTGTAAAGGGAGACACAATTTTCGAAAAGGACGAGGTGTTCAGTGTACGCCTTTCCAATCCTTTCGGAGTGGTGATTGGTACGGCCGTCGCAGGTGGGATGATATTAGATGATGACACGCCGCCCACTAAATTCTATGTTGTGGATGCCCCATCCAACGTTCAAGGTCGCACATACGAGTACTCTGTCACCGGTCAACTCGCCGAAGACTATGCAGCGTTCGGCTACGGAGTCGGCGAAGCCCGAGGCGTAGCGACAACAGTGGCTGGTACCTTGGTCTGGGCCGTGGATGCAAGTCACAGAGTACTGGTCTTTGACACCAACGGCAAACTATACAACGCGTGGGGCGCAGGTTCCATGCCTAGCAATGCCCAACCGGAGGGAATTACCGTCAACGGCAACGACGTGTGGATCGTTGATCGCACGAGCAAAAAGGTTTATCGCTACGCCAATTCAGCAAGTCCTTATTACGGAGGTGGTAATGCGACGCGGGCAGCGAGCGATAGAAAAAGAAGGTCAGACAGCCAGAATTGGCCTTTTATTCGAGGCTCAGAAATGATGAGACGGCACCTGAGTCTCCAACACTCAGTAGGGCGTGTCCTGAGCTCGCAATCGAATTGAGTCCGGTGCAGGCAACACTGAAGTTTTTGACTGTCCAAGCGCAAACACAACCACCGGAAGCACAGCCACTGGGGACACAGGCATTTGCTGTGGGGATGGCTTGAGTCGGAAGGCTGCTCTAGCTCATACTCGCAACTCTTGCATTTAGACAGCTTAAATTGGTCAGCCAGTTTGGGCAGTTGTGGAAGAAACCGATGTCCGCTACACCATGACGAAAATTCTGAACTACCACCATGTTCACGACCAAGCTCCGCATCTGCTATTATAGGCGTCACAACATCGTTCAAAACCATAAACCAGCGGGGGAGAAATAACTATGGCCAAAGTGCAGTCGCAGAACGACGGCCTGCGGTTTACTTCGATTCATTGGGCTTTAGTGTTTTGGCTGTTGAGTTTTCAGATCGCATCGGCAGCGCGACCAAACATTCTTTGGTTTATTGTGGATGATATGTCGCCGAACTTTTCGTGTTATGGCGAAAAGTCGATACAGACTCCACATGTCGACCGATTGGCCGCTGAGGGCACTCGGTTTACCAATGCTTATGTGACTGCACCAGTCTGCTCACCATGTCGCTCCGCCTTGATCACGGGCATGTATCAGACCTCCATTGGGGCGCATCATCATCGAAGTGGTCGTGGCGAGATGAAGATCAACCTCCCGTCTGACGTAACTCCGATTCCCGTGCTTTTTCAGAAGGCCGGTTATTACACTTGCATCGGCAATGGCTTGGTCTCGCAGAATAATCAATCGACTGGACGAGCGGCTCGAAACCAATTGGGCAAAACGGACTATAACTTTGAGTGGGAAAACAGCATGTACGATTCGCCTGATTGGTCGGGACGCCAAGCGGGTCAGCCCTTCTTCATGCAAGTCCAATTGGCCGGAGGAAAACTGCGCGGTGATAGCGATGCGACCGTGAAGAAGCTTGCCGACAAAGCGGCAGCCGAATTTGGCGGCGCGGTCAAACCCGATGCCGTAACCCTGCCACCCTATTATCCGCGCGATCCGGTTCTGCTCAGAGACTGGGCTGGATACCTGGATGCGGTTCGTTTTACGGATGACCATGTAGGCAAAGTCATAGCCCGTCTTCGGCAAGAGGGAATTCTCGACGAGACGCTCATTATCTTCATGACCGATCATGGCATCTCGCATGCGCGTGGCAAGCAGTTCCTATACGATGAAGGCACCCACGTCCCGCTGGTCGTTCGTGGTCCCAATGTTCCTAAGGGCGTCGTGCGACAAGATCTGGTCGAACACATCGACCTGGCCGCTATATCATTAGCAGCAGCTGGTATTGAGATACCCGATGGAAGCAGCCCCGACGGGAAAAAGGGCTTGGCCATGCAAGGCAAAAATCTCTTTGCAAGCGACTATCAAACGCGCGATACCGTCTTTGCCGCGCGCGATCGCTGTGATGAAACCGTAGAACGTCTCCGCAGCATTCGCACGAAAGATTATCTTTACATTCGCAATTTTTATCCAGCTCGTCCCCACTTGCAGCCCAACGCCTATAAAGATCACAAATCTATTTTGATCGCGCTTCGTGGCTTGCATTCCTCAGGCTCACTCGATCCATTGATAGTGCGATTGCTATTCAGTCCCACCCGACCTGTTGAAGAGCTGTACAAGTGGAACGAAGACCCCTATCAGTTAACTAATTTGGCAAGCGATGTAGCCCATGCTTCAGCTCTTAAGTCGCTCCGCGAGCGTTTGGATCGGTGGATTTTAGAGACAAATGACCACGGCCCTGAGTCCGACGCGATGTACGATAGTGACATGAAAGTCTACCTTGGCAAAGGCAACCCCGAGGTCGAAAAGAATATTGCCCAAATGAAACTATGGGCCAAGGAAAACAGATAGAGTCGCACCGCTATGGTGTGGCGCCAGGTTTTCTGGCCGGGCTTTCGGATGAATTTGCAGTTGAAGAATTGTCGCTTTCGTCAACTGCCAAGTTAGGATGTTGTGGGGGCGGAGGAACGGTGATGGGCTCCTTGCGAATTCTATCTAACAAGTGATCGATCGCCGCTTGGAGCTGTGCATCCTGACCATTAAACGTTGCGTGTGGCAGATTGTCCACGACAATATCGGGGTCCACCCCATGACCTTCGATCAGCCACTTTCCCTCCGGCCCATATACGCCCGACTGTGGAACCCTGGCATGTCCCCGATCCGTGAGAAGATTGTTGGGGCTAAGCCAGATTTCGCCGCCCCAAGTGCGCGTGCCAATGATCTTGCCTAAACCCAACCGTCGAAAGCCCTCAGCGAATAGTTCCCCGTCAGATGCTGTGAATTCATCGCACAGGACCACCATATGGCCCCGAAAACCATACTGCATGTTCCAATAGGGCTCTCCTGCGCGAGGAGCCCAAAACGCCCAAGCGCGACGCAGTAGTTTCTCCAGAATGATACTATCGATATTGCCACCGCGATTGTGTCGAACATCAATAATCAATCCTTCGCGGCGAAACACCGGATAGAACTCGCGATACCAGTCTGAGAGATCCGACGAGCCCATGGCTCGAAGATGAACGTAGCCAAGCTTTCCATTACCCAGGTCCTCAACGCGCAATCGGCGAGTGTATTCCCAGTCGTCGTATCGGAGACCACTCTCAAAAGAAAGCGGTTCGACAATGACCTGATGTGGTTCGGTACTGCCAGGTCGACGTACGGTCAACAAAACCTGGCGTCTCGACTGATTTCGCATCAGTGCATTGACATGCGGAGATGCTAGGACGTCCTCACCGTTGATTTCGGTGATGATGTCTCCCTCCTTGACATCGACTCCAAACTTTGCCAGCGGAGAAAGCTGATCAGGGTATTCCGGATCCGCTCGATAGATATAGTCGACTCGATAACCGCCTTCGTTTGCATCGCGTTCGAGACGTGCGCCTAAGGTTGCGAGAGAAATCTGCTCCGTTCCAACACGACTGTCGCCACCAACCACACTCACATGTAGTGCTGAGAGTTCCCCCATGAGCTGGCCGATGAGATCGCTCAGTTCGCCACGCGTCGTTACGCGATCCACCAAAGGCAGATACTTTTTCAACATTGCTTTCCAATCAACACCGTGCATGTTAGCGTCATAGAAATAATCCCTTTGGAGCCTCCACGCATCGATAAACAATTGACGAAAGTCATCACTTACATCCATCGAGAAAGACCAGCCTCGCAAATCCAATCGACCTTCCGTTAAGTTGCGTGTGGACGGACCAGCCGGTACAACGAATAACTCGATTCTCTTTTTGATGAGCATTTTTAGGCCGTCGGCAGAGAGTTCAAAGTCAAGGATGCCGTCGGCGATTTGTTTTGCTTCGTTGTCCTTGTTCTTGATCGGAATCGCCATCAAGTTCACGGTAGTAAAACCGATTGCGGCTTCTGCTCGGCTGTCAGACGTTTGCGATGTGTAATAGATTGCATCTTTCGTAACAGCTAGGTTCGAATAGTTGCCGGCGGCCACCGGTATTGGATAGATTCGACGATTTATGCCGTCCAGTTCGATCTCTAAAGGCTTTACAGCTCGTTTCTCTCCGGATTTGGGGCCTGCTTCAGGACTATCCTTCGATTCGGCTTGGGAGACGCTCTCCTTTTTGTCTGCAGCCTCCACAGTCTCATCCTTTTTAACTACTTTCTCATCCTTTTTAACTACTTTCTCGCTTGCGGCTGCTGATTTCGTGATAGTCAATTCGTTATCGGCCTGAAACGGCGAACGCACATCCTTGCGCAGCGCGATCTGAAGGATCTTCATGGTATTGACGAAATTGGGTTCTGGTTGGCGTGGTCCCCACGGGCTGCCGACACTAGAAACAAGATTTCGATCGGAGAGGAAGTAGAGCCACTCACCCTTCGGGTCCCAAGCAGGGCTGACACTATTGACGCGGTCGCTTGTCAACACGGCCCGCGTATCGTTTTCCACGTTGTACAGATGAATCTGCGAATACGAGTTGACAGCGGTCATAGAGTACGCAATCCAACGGCTGTCGGGTGACCATGCAATGCCGCTGACCCCTTCTCGATTGGAAGAAACTTTGGTTTGCATTTTGTTCTTGGGATGGAGCACCCATAGATCTTCATTCTTGTCGGTAAAAGCAATTCGAGATCCATCCGGTGATGGGACGCCCGTAAAACGCAGTATATGACCATCGTTGGTCATCTGTTCCGGTTTGGCAAGTCCGCTCGCCGAGAGTGTCCATAATTCGACTTCGCTGGATTCATCGGACAGCGCCAACAACTGCTTTCCATTCGGCATAAAGACCGCATCTCGATATCGCACCCCTTGTTTACGAGAAGCTTGAACGAGTCGTCCTTGTTTCGCGGGGGCAACGAATACTCGGCCTCGAGCAGTCAAAACAACGCTTTCCCCTTGGGGATGGATGTGCGCTGCGGTCAGATACTGCATAGGATCCGAAACCCACTTTTCTCGCAGCTGATCGAAATCGGAGGCTAAAGTGATCGGCACTTTGGCATACTTTCCCGATTCCATATCATAGCGCCACAAATCGGCGCCCAATTGGTAGACGATGAAATGCTCGTCCTGCGATGCGGAGATCACGTCCCAACCTTTATGAAAGGTATGCTGCTGTTTGTTCTCACCCGTTTCGTCCATGGACCAAATATTCATCGTGCCATCGCGATCGCAAACAAAGAAGATGCGTCCGTGGGCGAACATGGGCGAATGGTGTTCACCGGGATGGTCTGCCGTTAACTTGATCGCCTCCCCAGCCCCGTCTTTAAACCTCCAAAGACTGCGAGCTGTTCCACCTTTGTAGCGCTTGGTGTTGTTGCCGTGAAATGCGGGCCGCGCGAAAAACAATGTCTTGCCATCGGCCCCAAAGACTCCATCGCTTGCCTGACTTAAAGGCACACGGCGGCGATCTCCGTTCGCGATATCCAGAATCACGAGCTGCTCATCTGGAAGCGACGAATAATGGGGCGTGCTGAAGAGGATTTTGCTATCGGAAATCCAATTCACTACCGTTGACGGTTCAGAATCG
Source organism: Pirellula sp. (assembly GCA_043743995.1). Classification (GTDB taxonomy): domain Bacteria; phylum Planctomycetota; class Planctomycetia; order Pirellulales; family Pirellulaceae; genus JBKCUI01. The sequence goes on from JAYTVM010000028.1 coordinate 19,328, forward strand.
AATGTCCATCGTTTGGTCCGCCCGCCAGTCATCGGCATAGTATAAACTTCGGGAGGCCCCTCGTACCGAGCCGTGAAAGCGAGCGTTGCACCATCTGGTGAAATGCAGGGATTGGTCTCTTCGCTGGCATGGGATGTAAGTCGTTGTGCCACGCCTCCATCCGATGAGACTCGCCATAGGTCGCCTTCGGCAGAGAACACGATTACATTCTTGTGAATGGTTGGGTACCGATAATACCCCTCTCCGGATTCCGGCCGGGCAATGTTTGCCAAGCAAGATACGAAAATGCAGCATATTACAGCAGCCATCGAACGTCCGATCATCTCAAATACCTCAGTGGTCTTTAATAGGCTTATAATTCAGAAATCAACTCGATTACCACTGCGGCAGTGATGTCGCATCGCTAAACCCTGAATCGCAACGCATAGACTACGTCACGGGTGCAGTAGTAATCAAATAAAACCATTACTCGCAATAGAAATCCGCACTTGGCAATCAGAACAATCGACGGGCTTTTTTTTTAATATCGCGACTAGTCCAATCGAGTATAAAAAGAGGCGATTCGAAAGTCAACGATTACGCAGATATTGCAGTGGCAACTACATTGAACGCCGATTTCCGCAGGGCTAAATTCGATGACAATTCCGAAGGAAAGAAGCTGGAAATCTAGGGTTTTACGTTTTTTTGGGACACTTCTCGGCTAACGCCGCCAACTGGTTCCAAGGCTCTGCCTTGGAACCCACTGAATTGCAGGCTCTGCCTGCTGAGCCCACGAGTATTCGCTCTCGGCCCTCATTGCGATGCGAGGCAGAGCCTCCGGAGCACTGCATTCCCTGGCGGAGCCAGGGAACGAGAATTAAGTATGGTGGCGATGAGCGAGAAGTCTCTTTTTTGTGCAATTTTTGTCATCGATTTATTCTGCATCCGAGCTGGTTTTGCGCAAGTCATTGTTGCACCTCCAGATGGCTCGAATTGTCTTTCCACCAGCTTTTGGTGGCATAGAGCCCGATTTCAGTGTTGATTCGGCGCTGATTTAGGCTTCATACTGGCCGCCCCGGCCGTGATCGACGTATCCCTAGTGCTGCAGAACACTGCAGGATGATTCCAGCCCTTCTCCCCGGACGACCGGGGAGAAGGGTGCAAGAATTCATTCGTATGTGTGGACTGACATCGCAAACGCCCCAAGTTTCCTCGACGAAAGCAATTTCATCAGGCCAGCCTGCGATCAAGAGGTCGATCAACGAAGCCGTTGTTATCTGCCAAACCTAAAAAATGAATTGCGTCCCCTTTTTGCGTCGCCCCTTCCCCTTTTTGTGTCGCCGCTTTGGATTAGTTCGGTTTCACTACTTGGTCAGTCATCGCTTTGATTTTTGCTTCGATCGAATCCATGGCATCCGTCTTTTCCAGCCACTCAAAGTCAGCATCCGTTTTTAGATAATTAGTGTCTTTGTAACCCGCCTCGATCGCTTTGTTCAGAAACTTGATGGCCCGTGATCGCAACTCGTCGAAACTTGTATCATTCGGTTGAACGGCAGTAGAGTACGAAAGAATCCCGAGTGCTGCAGAACACTGCAGGAAGATGTCCTGTGTAGAAACCACTGATTGAATCAGCACTTCACTTAAGGCTCGTTTATCTAACTCCTCCACTGTTTTCGTAACGTCAGCCAGCATGCCAGAGCGAGCCTGAGCAAGCATCCAATCGATACGTTGTGGCAGGACCGCGTCGGTAGTACTTCCATTGCCGAGCGATTCGGTAGCGTCTCTGTAGGCTTTCTCTCGAAGCACTTCGCAATGCCGGAAATGATTTTCCGCTTCTCTGTCCTTACCGCCCCTAAGACAAGCCAATCCTAAGCGATAGTATCCCAACGCAAGGCCTTTCTGTTCGAGACTAATCATCTCTGGAGTCTGAACCATTTCTTTTAGCGAGTCCATTGCCAACCTATATTGACGCTCGATATTTTCCGTGTCCGCATGCGTTTTCAATAGATAGTCACCGTATTCGTTGACGCAAGCGACAAGATTCTTTCGAAACCCATAACGGTATCCGCTTTTCTCAATGAGTAACATGTAGTTGCTCACGGAGAGTTCAAACGACTGATTGACCGCAGGCAGATCATCGCGGATCAGGGCGGCTTGGGCTAGGTAGCGGTACGTCAGTGCCAAGCGGTTTCTTGCGTCTTCCTCGATCTCAGGCGTTTCGACAACTGCAGATAGCGCACTTAACTGCATCGATTCTGCTTCCTTGAGGTACTCGGTTACCTTCTCTATATTTTTTTCTATAAATCGCGGGTTTGTTTTACCGACGGAAAGCAAGAATTCCGAATAGCGAACTAACTCCTCGCCCAATTTTGATTCCTTAACTGGTTTGGGATCTCCATCCGACATTACTGGACTATTCAAGGCTTCGCGTTTTAACTCGATGGCTCGTTGAAACAATGGAACATACATTTTCCATTTCGAGTCGTCCAACTTAAATTGAGTTTGCGCAACACGAACGATGGCGAACGCGAGGTTAGATGCGGCCTTGGCTCGATCCGGTTCTGCGGACTGATATACTTCGGTTGCGATTCGTTCTGATTCCTTGAACCTTTCGAGCGCTTTTTCGAAATGATCCTTAATGTTCGATTCCTCTGCTAAATTGGATTGCAATGCGATCGCTTCACCCAATAAGCTTTCGCCCTCTCGAATCGCGATCGCCAACCTGCCCCAATGATTGGCTGAACCGACGATACTTTGTTCGTCAAGATTCGAATCTTCGGACTGGTTGAGAATATCATTGAGCAGACTCGTTAGCTCATTCCTTGTCCCGGAACCAATCAGTGCCCCGTCCAACAATCGTGGCGCTCGATTGACCATCTTGGATACGGCTGACCGATACAGCGTTAGCCGGTCATCCGAGATCCCCTTCTCCTTAATGATTTCATCCCTTTGTTGTGCAATTTCATCCCGCTGCTTTTTTATTTGAATTCGGTCTTGATTGACCCGATAAGCGGTCCAAGAAGCGACAACTGCGAAGCAAGTTAACAACCCGGCGACCAAACCTAACAAACGAGCCTCGCGCGGGTTGCGTTTGCATAGACGAACCATGCGTTCCCATTGCCCAATAGGACGGGCCAAGATCGGTTCATTGCGAATGTGCCTTTGTAAATCGTCCGCCAGATGTTGCGCACTCTCGTAGCGTTTATCAGGAGATTTTTGCAAACACTTAAGGCAAATCGTTTCTAAATCAGCCGGGACTCCGGCTTGTAATTGGGATGGGGGTACGGGCTCCGTCGATCGGACTTGCTGGATGACTTCCCAAACAGAAGCGCCTTTGAAGGGCGGGCGACCGGTCAGCAATTCATACAGAATTGCACCGAGCGAATACACGTCGCTGAGCGGACCGATGGCATTCGAATTGCCCGAAGCTTGCTCAGGGGCCATATAACTTGGTGTGCCAAGGATCGTGCCGTCTTGCGTGAGATGGCTTTGATCCTCCATCCGTCGGGCTAGGCCGAAGTCGGCGATTTTGGGGATGCCGTTTTCATCGAGCAAAATATTAAGCGGCTTCAAGTCGCGATGCACGATATTGCGAGAATGCGCATAAGCGACTGCAACAGCCAACGTATGCATGACTTTTGCTACCTCGGCGTGTCCGAGCATCTGTTTTGCGATCTTGCGCGATAACGTGCCGCCCGATACAAACTCTTGAGTGAAGTAGGGAGATTGGTCGCTTTGTCCCACTTCGTAGACTTGAACAATATTGGGGTGATGTAGCCGGGCCGATGATTGGGCTTCAACGGTGAAGCGTTCGATTTCTTCGGGCCGAGCATGATCGATATTGATCATGAGCTTGAGGGCCACGATTCGATCCGCTCGGATCTGACAAGCCTTGTAAACCACCCCCATGGCTCCTCGACCGAGCTCATGGATCAATTCGTAGCCGGGAATGTCGATCTTGTATTTAGTCGATTGGGAAACGGAGAAGTCGAGTGTTTGTTCGGGTTTGAAGACTTGACCAACGGATGTCACATCCGGGTCGACCGGGCTATCGGCAAATTTTGGCAAAGCGGTATCTTCGAGCGGTGCTTGAAACGCATACGTGTCATCTCCGGAGAAAATCGATTCCACTATCGCGCGATGTAGTGGAAAGCGGGCGATGTACTCCTGCGGTGTGGGGGTGTTCGTTTGATGATCGCCGGAATTCGACTTCAAAGGCAAGTAATTCTTTGAGCAAAGACGAACGCAAATCTGGGTTTTTCTCAAGATAAGCCTCGATCGACGGACGCTGCCCTTGACGGAGTGCTCGCTCAAACTCGTCCGCAATACGGTCGATCTCTTTGCACTGACGTAGTGATGTTTGGTCATCAGAATCGGACATCAACTTAATTCGCATTCATGAATTAACGGGAGGATTTCTAGCTTTTTAGAGTCTTTTCCATGAATGATCTTACCGGATCGCAATCGGAACTGCAAAAGAGTTTAACTTGGCAGTTTCTAGGATATGGATCTCTTGCAACGCAGCACGCATGTTTGATTCGTTTGGCTCGCGTCAATTTTCTTCAGGAATCGACCGTTTTATCTGGAATTCGCTGGAGTTTTCGCTCCACGACGGCTGCCATCGGTTTCGCGGTGCCGCACTTGGTCCAGAATCTTGTGGACGGGTCGGCTGTGATTTTATAGTACCAATCACACTCCGTGTGATTTCCGCAGTTCGAAAACCTTTGGTTTTTGAGGCAACATCACACGGAGTGTGATAGGTACTTTCTTCGGATTCAAAAAAATCACAGCCTCTCCGCGTGCCGTTCGCAAACGCCCGCAAATCGCAGGCTGACGGCACTTGGAAAGTGCCTGCTACTTTCTAAATTGAGTGACATTGGGTGAGTCGCCCGTCCTCTACTCGTATGACTCGGTCGGCCAAGTCGAACACTCGCTCATCGTGCGTTGCTATCAGAATCGGACACTGACGCTCGCGAGCCAATGTTTCGAGCAACTGCATGACATCCCGCCCTGACTGGCTGTCGAGCGATGATGTTGGCTCGTCAGCCAAAACCAGTTTCGGTTGCAGAACTAGTGCGCGGGCGACCGCCACTCGCTGGCGCTGGCCGATAGACAACCGCGACGGGTGTTGATCGAGATGTCCGCCCAGTCCAACCGCGCGCAGAATCTCAATCGATCGTCGTCGCGCCTCGGCTGACGTAACTTCGGGCTGCAACTCAAATATAATCTCGACATTACGGCGAACCGTCAAAAACTCTAACAAGTTATGAGTCTGGAAAATAAATCCGATGTTCCGTTTGAGTGCGATGACTGACCGCTTGGTAACTCCATTCAATTCACTTCCCAGTACATTCAGCTGGCCGTGACGCACCGTGCGAAGTCCGCCGATAAGCGAGAGCAGTGTCGATTTTCCGGACCCGGACGGCCCTGTGAGCAACACAATTTCGCCTGGCCAAACGTCAAGATCGACATCAAACAAGATCTGTTTGAGCGAGTTACCATTCTGATGGTAGAAATCCAATTGACGTGCTGAGATGATCGGCTCGGTACTGCACAAAGGCAGGTCGCTAATCGACCTATCTATACCGCGCACGGTAGAGATTGAGGCTAGTTCAGTGTACACGTCTTGGAAAAACATCGAAGCTCGACGCGACCTGGATAAACATTGTGTTGAACGTGCAAACATCAGATGACTCCACGTCGCGAAGGATTAAAGAAAAATGGGAGATAACGTTCTACATGACACTAGCTGGGTCAGCCGTGCGTATCTTGCGTATCGCCATGGCACCGGAGAAGATGCACATGGCGACCGTCAGAGCCAACATCTGTATTGCGCGCGGCCATGTGAACTCCATCGGCAAATGAGTCGCTTCTGAAGTCGCCCGATACAATCCCGCTGCCAGAAGTGTCCCAGGGACGTAACCCAACAGCGCGAGGGCAATCGCTGCGAACATGACTAGTCGCCACAGGTAGCCGGTCGTGAAGCCGACCGCTTTGAGCGTTGCATATTGCGGTAGATGGTTAATTACATCTGTATGTAGGACCTGATAGACCAAAACGAAACCGACGAGGAATCCGATGGCGGCACCCATCGTAAACATCACACCGATTGGAGAGTTCTGTTCCCAGAATCGAAGCTCATACTCCACGAGATCTGGGATCGTGAGCACAACCACGTCCGGCGAGAGCTCCGCTTGAAGCTGGGATTTCACAAGCTCTACATCAGCTCCCTTGCGCAATCGGATGAGTCCCATGTCAATGACTCCATGTTTTCTATCTGGGAAAATACGATAGAAGTTAGTGTCGCTGGTGATGACGGAACCGTCCGCAGCGAAGGAAGCGCCGATTCGTACAGAACCCGACACAGTAAGTTGTCGGTGGTTGATCTCTACCTGCACCGCCTCTCCCTTGGCAAGGGTTTCGGCAACCGGCCCGAATTCGGGACGGGATCGGTCGTCGAAGAGACAAACATCGCGCTGTCGAACGTCACTCCATTGCTGCTCAAGCCCAGGGATAAAGAGCGGCTGGTCAAACGGCTCGAAGCCATAAACGAGGACCGTAAATTCCCGTCCGTCCCATGGGTTGCGCCAGTTTGCAATTCCCGTGAGTCCAGACTGAACCGTCATGACATAAGGATGTGCAGGGATTCGATGCAAGATTCTCTCCGAAAATGACTTTAGCCGAAACGTCGATTCCGACAGTGGGCTGACGACAACCAGATCAGCGTTGAGCCGCTCGTTCACAACCTTCGCACAGTTGGGGCAAGCATCGAGGAATCCCAACTGCATCCACATCAACACGTCGGCAAACACAACTCCCAAAACTGCGACCAGTAGCCTGACGCGGCAGTAACTCAACTGCATCATTGCAATCTTCAGTGAGCGCAACATGTTGATTCTCCTTGGCTGGATTCAATGACCACTTGGACCCTAGCATTGGAGAATCCAGCGACTTGGATTCCGTCATTGGGATTAAGGCGGATTCGGACTTCGACGACTCGGGCATCAGTGTCCGTGACGGGATCAAATCATCCAGTAGCCAATCGTCGTGGTGCATCTCCTCTTTGATGTGCTGCTGAAAATAAGGGACCAGTCCCGCGCAGACCGGATCGGTCGACGCTAGTTCCCGACTACGATTCATGGTCAGCGTCATAATGTCGATGCTGGCACGAATCATCCAATGCATGCGAACTAACATTTCGGGATACAGTTCTCGAAACTGAAGATGGGAGACCAACTCAGTGGATGCGTCGATGAAATTGGGCAGTACGAGTTCGATTTTCTGCCGCAGGCGTTGGCTGTGACTGAGTGGGGACATGCTTTAGTACCTTAGAGTTTCAGTTTTGCGATGTGTAGTAGCGTTCGATGGACAAGTTGCATTTCACAACTCGGCATTACAATGATTTCATGGGGTGAATAGAACTAAGCCAAAAACGCTTGTGCTGTCGCAAGTGTTAGGCACGCACAAGCGTCAAGGCGAGGCTGATGGCTAAACCATCATTAGAGGCGAAGTCAGAAGTCGGCGGATCAGTAACGATGAGGTGCCTTGGTAGGCGGCCTTCTTCTGATTGATGCGTTCGACCAGTTTGCTCTCTTCTTTGCTGAGATTCTTAGTCGCGTCTGCAATCGTTCTCGTGTTCGACTTGGTCATTTCAATATCTTTCGTGAAACAGGGGCCTAAACTCAGCAGTCAACAACATGTCAACTGCATACGGGTGAACTAGCGGTAGGTTAAAAGGGAGGCAGCTCGTTTTTGAAATCAGCTGCGTCCCCTTTTAACTCAGTCAAGCGTCGAAGCGAAGCTGATGTCTAAACCGCAAATAGAGGCGACGTCAGCAGTCGGCGGACCAGTAACGATGAGGTGTTTTTGCAGGCAGACTTCTTCTGATTGATCCGTTCGACCAGTTTTCTCTCTTCTTTGCTTAGATTCTTGGTCGCGTCTGAAATCGTTTTCGTGTTCGACTTGGTCATTTCAATATCTTTCGTGAAACAGGGCTAAACTCAGCAGTCAACAACATGTAAACTGCATACGGGTGAACTAGTAAATCCCAAGCGTGATCAGCGGCCAGATACGGTGCGTCTTGTCTTGGGAAACGGGTGCCGAAGTGGCCTCGGTGCGAACCTGGTTGACGTTATTGCGGCAACATTTGCCAGTTTTTCGGCAGGTTTCGGGACAAGGACGGCTTGGCAAGGCGACAGCAGGCATCGGTGATTCTGGCATCATGATTGATCTCCTTTCTGTGAGAGTGAATGAAGTCGGTCTGCGATGCGTAGGTGCGTTCGATGGACAAGTTGCATATCGCAGCTCAGCATTACAATGATTTCATGGGTTGAATGGACTTAAGCCAAAAACGCTTGTGCTGTCGCAAGTGTTAGGCGTGCAGCACAAGCGTCAAGGCAAAGCTGACGACTAAACCGCAAATAGAGGCGACGTCAGCAGTCGGCGGACCAGTAGCGATGAGGTGCCTTGGCAGGCAGTCTTCTTCTGATGGATGCGTTCGACCAGTTTGCTCTCTTCTTTGCTGAGATTCTTCGTCGCGTCTGCAATCTTTCTCGTGTTCGACTTGGTCATTTCAATATCTTTCGTGAAACAGGGCTAAACTCAGCAGTTAACAACATGTAAACTGCATACGGGTGAACTAGTAAATCCCAAGCGTGACCAGCGGCCAGATACGGTGCGTCTTGTCTTGGGAAACGGGTGCCGAAGTGGCCTCGGTGCGAACCTGGTCGAACATATTGCGGCAACATTTGCCAGTTTTTCGGCAGGTTTCGGGACAAGGACTGCTTGGCAGGGTGACTGCAGGCATTGGTGATTCTGGTATCATGTTTGATCTCCTTTCTGTGAGAGTGAATGAAGTCGGTCATCACAAGTACACTTGCCAGAATCAGCGACCACCCTTCACATCCAGCCTATTTTTCTGTAACTTTGAAAAAGTTTTTTTTGAGGGATTCCACTAAAGGTGTCGCCATGACTTTCGACGAGCCGCAGTCCACAGGACCGCAATCCGTTTCGATTATGATCAGCCGCCTCAAGCATGAAGATCCGAACGCCGCGGGAGAGATCTGGCAACGATTCTTTACGCGACTGTTGCCTCTAGCGCGCGCCCGACTAAAAGCCTTACCCGACCAAGCGGTTGACGAAGAAGATGTCCTCGTCTCAGTCTTTGAGCGTTTCTTTCGCGCAGTCGGCGAGAATCGCTTTGCACAATTAAATGACCGTGACGACCTTTGGCAGTTCCTGATGATGCTGATTGATCGCAAGGTGGCCGAACACTACCGCCGCTCCCACACACAGAAGCGCGGCGGTGGCAAGGTTGCGTCGCTTGGAAACTTGGCAGACTCAAGCATCGGCGAAATTCGGGAACTTGCCGATCAGGCCCCCTCACCAGAATTCATCGCCGCCTTTAACGAAAACCTCGCCCTCGCAATGGCAAAACTCCACGACGACACAATTCGCGAAGTCGCGATCATGCGACTTGAAGGCTACGAAAACCGCGAAATCGCCCAACGACTACAGATCGGACTAAGCTCGGTTGAGCGTAAGTTGCGACTCATTCGAGAAGTGTGGCAGGATGCGTTTGATCGATAAAGCTTGCAATAGATTTCCTCTGGGTTGATTCGCTGGCGTTCGAATTTTCGTCATCCGACGGAACCCGAAACGTGCTAAAATTTCAGAATCTCTCAATGTGATCGGTAGAACATAACTGGCTTGACTGAGCGTGCAGGTGATTTTCGTTCATCGCTGGCTGCTCGAACCTATGTCGGTAAACCAGAATGGAAATACTCCACTGGCTAAGGCAAACGAAGTTGACTTTCATGGTCGGGCGTGACGGGCTTCGGTAATCTTGGTCTCATCAGCCGATTCGGGTGGCACGCCCTGAGGCACGAAGGGCGTGTGAGTCGCTGGATTTGCCAAGCTCCCCACGCCCATCGCTAACGCTCTGGGCGTGCCAACCTGCACGCTCCTTTGCTAGTGAAATCCAAAGTGAGACGGCCTCAAAGGCCATAGGGGTCGAACAGCAATCTGCGGTGTTTTATAACGGAACGAACTTCCGGTTTTTGGCACTAGCGGCAAAGTTAAAGCGTCGCTAAACAATTAACTACCGAATTACGATTCTATTTTGGATGGATTTCATAGTTCCATTCGCCGTGAAAGGCATTCCTGCGAATCATAACTTCGTCAAGCTGTTCTTGCGTTACTTGTCGAGCCTTTTGATATTCCTTTTCGTCTAACCATGCGTGGACTTCGAGTCCCGTTTCAGTTCTTGTTGCACCGATTAGCTTTACCACAATTTCAAGCGTCTCCAACGGAATGCCTTGCCAGTTCCTCGTGATGTGGCAGAACAATTTGTGCTCGATCTTGTTCCATTTACTCGTACCTGGCGGGTAGTGACATAACTCGATGATTAAGCCTGATTCGTTTGCGAATTTTTGCAATTCGATTCGCCATAGTTTGGTTCTTGGGCTGTTGCTACCGCCGCTATCTGCAGTGATAAGTAACCGCTTTGCTTTCGGATACCTTTTCATCCCAAGTCTCTTCCACCATCGGCGAATAGCTGCAACCGCAAACTCCGCAGTGTCAGAGCTGATTCCTACCGAAACCCCTGCTTCGTTTCTTGCAATATCGTAGACTCCATACGGCACAGCCTTGCCAAGCTTCTTGTCAGGAAAGTCATGTGTTTTTACTTTCGCTGGATTCTTCGTGGGGCGATAGGTTTTTCCCGAATTCTTTAGTTTTCCCAGGACTTCCTTCTTCTTTGTGTCAACCGAGACGGCTGGTTGCTGGATTCGTTGAAGAACGGATATTCGTTTGGCAATAAACTCAAATTGGGCATTTCGATCTGGGTGCTGTTTGCCTTCAATTGTCTTGCGATTGGATTGAAGGCTGTATCCTCGCGATTGCAATAACTGACCAACCTTTACGCTGCTAATCGTAAATCCTTGACGAGTAAGTTCTTTTGCAAGCGTCTTCGTACTTTTGCAAGTCCATCGTAATGGCGACATCGGATCTCCTCTCGTAGAGGGAGACACAAGTAAGTCTAAAGCTTTGATCAGTCGTGGCTGCTCTACTTCTCGTGCTTTCCTTCCTGCCCCCGGGCGACGCTGTCGCTCGATTGGCTGCGAATTCGGATTATCTAGTTCCGTAATGCCATAACGAATAGTTCGGTCCGAAACGCCAGTCGCCAATGCCACTGCTGCAATTCCGCCCCAACCTAAAGATCGAGCTTCAGCCGCAGCCCATCGCCTACGAGCGCGCTCATCCAAATCGGCTTGGATTGCGTTATACTTCTCTCTAATCCATGTAACAACTTGTGCATCCGGCATGCAATCCATCTTGGCGGAAATGCACCCCAGGAATCAACCTCAATTCGGTAACTTATTGTTTAGCGACGCCTTAAACAGGGGACGCAGCTCTTTTCGAAACGATCTGCGTCCGCGATGGAATCTCGCGACCAGCCAAATCTGCGATTCACTTTCACCCGGAACCCGGAACCCGGAACGCGATACCCGGTCTTCATTCGTCTTCCCCGTGCCGCATCTGCTGAATCAGTTTCCCCGCTAGAAGTACGATACCGGGAGATGCGCAGGACAACAATGAAAACAGCAACATTCGATAGATATCCTCGCTTGTAAGCTCACCATCGTGACTTTTGGGAAATAGGGTATAAAGAATGGCTAGCAACACAAACGTAACCGCTACGTATGCAATTAAATCGGGGTTTTCTGAGCCGACTTTTGAATACCGAATTCTCTGACCGCCGAAGACTTGTACTACGACATACAAAGAAAAAACGATTCCAATTGCAATCGGTAAAACACATACGATTCCCACTATTTGCTCTCCAAGCCAACCAATTGCTGAAGTCTCCTTCGCGCAATCTTTAATTTGAGTTCAATTTGCTCGATTAATGAAACCATTTTATGATGTTCAGTTGGATACTTGCTGTTTCCAGCTAATTCAATTCGCCTTCCACGCGAGTTGGGCATAAAATACGGAAGTCGTAAAAAGGGGACGCAGCACGTTGCGAAACGAGCTGCGTCCCCTTTGTTCTGTTCGGGGTGGTTCCTTCCGATGACGCAGTTGCAACTACTTGACAACGGAATCAAAGAGGCCTGACCCGTTTGATTTCGCCCCGACAGTACCATTCGTGCCAGGCACCTACCGAAAGAACCCATTCCCGGGAACAGTACCGGACACCTTTTCCGAGCAGCGACCCCTTTTGTCGGTTCTAATTCCATTTTCCCCAAGGAATCGATTCGAACGCAGATTCAGGTTGATTCATTATATCCTGACCGCCACACATCACTATCGTGTGCGGTGAGATATCCAGAACTTGTGTTCGAAATCGCTCATTGTTGCATTCTTCTGGAACACGGATGAACACAAGCTTCCTTTCTTGGAGCAATCTAATTATCTCCTCTTCTGTAATTGCACACGACTCGACTCCGATATATAGAAGGTTCGGCCAATTATTTCTCATCGTTTTCAGTGATTTGTCTGTGATCGCTGTTCCATCGAGGCTCAGAAACTGGATACTCCTAGCACCTATTAGCATAACTAACTCATCATCTCCAAAGTCAATGCAGTCGGCAGAGTCGAATAGCTCCAAACCTATCGTCACCTTGTTCGACTTCAATACGCTCCATGCAGCCTGTCGATGGCGATTGACAGGTAACACCCGTAGCACAGTCAAAACTGAATTTGGATTCTCGTCACCATTAAGCCTATAGGTCGCGGGAAGCGAGTCAAGTTTCGAGAATACGTCGGATCTGGAACTACTCGTTTTGCTCATCAGGCTAACCAAACATGCGAAAAGGGTGAGCAGAACAATACCAAATGCAATTTGAAATCGCCGTTGCACAACTATTTTTTCACTCCTGAAGGTACAGTCTGGTAGCCTGGCTTTACTGTCACAACCGCACCGTTGGGAGCAGTCAGTGCCCCTCCGTCTGAAATGCACCGGTGCTCACTGGGCTTCAGCAACTTACCCAACAAAGAAAAACCGACGAAAAATGAAGTCCAAGGTACACGAGTTTTAGAGTCTTTCTTAGTCAATTTTTCGTCACCACTTTTGTCCCCGCCGCTCTCAGTATGGACAAAGCCGTAGACTTTTTCGTTCGTAACACCCGAAAGTGACTTATTCTTGCGATTCTTCGTTTCCCTCATTTCACGACTTCCCATCCCGTCTGCAAATGAGCCAGCAACGTAGTCTGAGTCACTCCAGTAATTGTGCAACCAATGCGTGTTTTTCATCGCGTCTCGCAGATCAGTGTCAGCATCGACAGCAGATCCCAGAAAAACGACCCCGTCAACTTTTGCACCATAATCAAGAGCCAACTTGACGATATCCGTTCCATTGCTAAAACCAACAAGAAAAACAGACTCACCACAGTTATTCGCTTTCTGAATCGCATCAATCAACTTTTTGAGATTCTTGGCAACATTCTTGTCGTAACTACTCGGTGAACTCATCCCATCCCAGGTTCCCGCCATCGGAAAATCGAAATACAAGAAACCTTGTTCAGTGAGACTGTTCTGAGCGGCATACATTTTTAGGCCCTTGGCAACACTGGCCGCATGAGTGTTATTCTTGTCCGTATCTATCCCATCAACCCAAATGATAACAAGTCCTCTTGGATCAATTGCATTGGTGACTTGATTCCCTACATACCGATACAGATTCGCATCGGCGGCGGCGAAGCCGATGGGGTCTTGGCTGAGGAAACGGCCGTTGGCTGGGTCGTACCAGCGGGCTCGGTTGTTTTGTAAGCCTGTATCTGTGTCCCAGTCGCGACCGGTGTAGCCGAATAACTCGTCAATCGCATTGATATCAGTGTTCGCGATTTGTGTGCCGCTTGTGTTGTGGTCCACTTCGCGAACTCGCCGACCGAAACTATCAAAGACTAAGTGCTGGCGTACTATGCCGTTGTTGTCGACTACGTCCCGGATGCTGCCCAATTGGTCGGCCAGTGCCCAGAGCGTGTTGCCTTGTACGGTCGATGGGCCAGCGGCGTTGAGCGCGTAGCCGGTGTTGGCCGTGTATTGCTCGTCTGCAAATAATTGATCTACCGACTCGCCCCACATGTATCGGTTCGCAATTCGGAACGGTTGCGCTGTTCCTTGTCCGTCAGTGTCGACTAATCGCAATTGCTCTTGGCCGTCGGACCAGATGAATTCTTCGTAACGATCCCATGTGCCGTTGCCGTCAGCATCAAATTTCTTACCTATCCGCTGATCGAATGCATCGTAAACGTATTCCGTCTTCTTGGTCGTTGCGCCAGTCGCGGAGACTCGTTCGGTTACCGTCGTTAACCGATTGCGATGATCCCAAACGTATTCTGTCACGGCACCACTTGAGATCAATGTCCGCTTGATTGTGTTTCCTTCGTTGTCATATTGATAGTTGTAAGTACCATCTGTTTGCAGACGATTGAATGTGCCATTAGCGGATTGCGATGCTCCTGCGGTTGATTTGCGGTTGCCATTGCTATCGAAAGTATAAGTCTCATTGGTTGGCAAGGTAAACGGGAGCGTTGAACTAAACCGCTTCGCCTACGAGCCACTGTGATCGAGACATGCTTCTTCTGGCCTAGTTGGTATTTCTGTCTTACGATATCAACTTGTGGG
>JAYTVM010000029.1:0-2622 GCA_043743995.1 Pirellula sp.
ACTTTGCCTTCGCTTCGAGCCGCAAGTTCATTTGGGACGCTCAAGGCCACAACGTGAATGGCAATAGCGTCATGGCCATGAGCTACTACCCAAACGAAGCTGAGCCACTTTGGAGCAAATATAGTACGCACGCCATCATTCACACCCTCAACGTTTATAGCCGCTTCACATTCGATTACCCCTACCCAATCGCGATTAGTGTCAATGGCCCCATAGGTGGTATGGAATACCCCATGATTTGTTTTAACGGTCCTCGGCCTAAAGAGGATGGGACCTACTCGTCCAACACCAAGTACGGGTTGATTTCCGTTGTGATCCACGAGGTCGGTCACAATTACTTTCCGATGATCGTCAATAGCGACGAACGACAGTGGTCCTGGATGGACGAAGGTCTCAATACGTTTTTGCAGTATTTGGCTGAGCGAGAGTGGGAGGACGAATACCCATCGCAACGTGGCGACCCGGAGTTCATCGTTCCCTACATGCAGAGTTCCTTCCAAGTGCCCATTATGACGAACAGCGAATCGATCATGCAGTTTGGACCCAACGCCTACACCAAGCCTGCGACGGCGCTCAATATTTTGCGTGAGACCATCTTGGGACGTGAACTTTTCGACTTCTCCTTTCGCGAGTATGCGCGACGCTGGAAATTCAAGCGGCCAATGCCTGCAGATTTTTTTCGAACCATGGAGGATGCGTCGGGAGTGGATCTGGATTGGTTCTGGCGAGGCTGGTTCTATACCACCGACCATTGCGATATTGCGATTGATAAAATCGAACAGTTCCAGGTCGATCCGAACTCACCCGATGAAAAAGCTGAGATTGCCAAGGCCAAGAAAGCCGAACGAAAGCCGTCTCTTTCCAAACAACGCGATAAGCCTTTGGAAAAACGGGCCGATCAGTTCCCGGAACTCAAAGACTTTTACAACGATCACGACCCCTCCAAGGTTACCGACGAACAACGAAAAGCTTTCGAAAAGTTCAAGACGGAGCTGTCCGAAAAAGACAAGGCAATGCTGGAAAGCACCCACCTTTACTACCGTGTGTCTTTCAAGAATCTCGGCGGATTGGTAATGCCGATCATCTTATTGGTCACTTTTGAAGATGGATCCACACGTGAGATTCGGATTCCTGCAGAAGCTTGGCGGGTGGATAGCACCAAATTTGATACGCTCATTGTTGCCGACAAGCCCATGAAGTCCATGGAACTGGATCCCTATCTCGAAACAGCCGACATAGATAGGAACAACAACCATTTCCCTCCCGTAATCGAGTCAACGAAGTTTCAACTTTTCAAGATGCGACGCAACGCGGATGACAACCCAATGCAGGCCGCAAAGGCAGCAGAAGCAAAGGCAGCAGCGGAACTGAAAGCAGCTGAACTGAAAGCAAGCGACAAGAAAGAACCCTCGGCACCAGTAGTCATCGAAAATGCCGATGCCAAGCCAAAGGTCGAAGCGAAATCGACCGAGGAGCCCAAGAAAAAGAAGAAGGACAAGACGAAGAAGAAAACAAAGGACGCTGAAGGCAATGTGTAACGTGCGATTCGTCCCAAATGGATTGCGTCTGGCTGTGATCGGGATTTGTCTACTATTTGCTCCGACGCTTTACGCCCATCCGTTCCATCTTTGTGTTGGACAAATGAAATGGAACTCGCAATCCAACAGTTGGGAGGTTTCTCTTCGATTGCACCCTCAAGATTTAGAAAAGGCATTGAGTGCGGAGCGAAGCAAAGATAAACCAAACGAGCGAGTCAGCGTCGACGACGACGGTTTTTCAGATCTTGCGACCAAGTACTTGGGCTCACATTTTTTTGTTCGCAGGACACCCCATGCCATGAACGCGGAAGAATTCAGTGCGATTCTTCAATCCGAAACAAAGCCTGACCCGGAACTTGTGTCGTCCATCCAATGGGTTGGCATGGAACAAGAGAGGGGGTGGCTTTGGATCCATCTTGAGCTGATTCAACCAAGCGTCCAGCCGGAACAACACAAACTTTGGTTTGTCCATCGCATCCTGCTCGACGCGGTAGAACGCCAGGAGAACACCATTGCCATCGATCCGACGAGAACGGAAAAATACTCGTTACAGTTTCGATCGGGACTGGAGTTTCAAGAGATGAAGCCGAAGAGCAAGCCGCTTACCGTGAAGTCAAATATTCCACCGGGATTGGAATCCCCTTGAGGATGCCTTCGACAACGATATTTCGCTTTACGATGCCTTGAAAACGGCAAACGATCAAACGAGGCTTTCGCACTTTCAGCAATTCGCACATCACGATCAGACGATCACCCGGCACTACTGGATCGCGGAATCGAACGTCTTCTAAGCCGCCGAATCCGACCATCGATTTCCCCAACAGCTCGTATTTGTGGGAGCAATAACAACAGACCTGAGCGACAGCCTCTAGCATGACAATCCCTGGCATCAAAGGCATGCCCGGCATGTGTCCCCGCACCCAGAATTCGTCTTTCGTAACATCTTTGTAGCCAACGCAAGCGACCCGAACCGGGTCTTCGTGAACAATTGCTGTCAGCTGTTCCATCTCAAAACGCTGGGGATTGTACTTTCGGATTTGATCGATATCCGCAACGATGTTATCGAAGTCGACCGTGTCCGGAT
>JAYTVM010000030.1:0-8683 GCA_043743995.1 Pirellula sp.
AACTTCGTCACCGAACCATCCCCCAATGCACCTAGGAACGATGGCTTGTCCCCTGCGATTTCAGCCAGTCCTGTAGCCGGATTTGCCACGTCGAAGACATAGTCCTCCGGCGAGGTCCATGGTTTGGCAAATTCTGCTTTGACCTCGACCAACCATATCGTGTTGCTTAGGCCGTCCTTTACGTCGCTCAACTTGGCCGGCCTTGTGCCCCCAAAAATCGTATCTTCACCGACCGGAGCAAGAAAAGTTGTATAGCCGGGCTTAATGTCGCTGTACGCTTCCAACACAGAGGCAGAGCCCTTGAAAATGTCGGGCATCTTGCCTAAAAGCTTCAGATTGTGCTCGCTGTTCCAAGGTTCCTTTAACCGAAACTGTTTGTACAACTCCAATTCTCCAACGTATGGCAATATATGAACTCGCCAACTGAGGATGCTCTTGCCATCGGCATCGCGCCCTTCCTTCGAAGGAGGCAGAACTTTGTTGGCACTTTCGAAGTTGTGAAACGCCAGTCCTATCTTCTTGAAACGGTCCAATTTGATTTGGCTCGTGAGTGGACCAAGTATTTGTTCCATGGCATTCGAAAGGAATGCGACGCTCTGGTCTAGTTCTGGCAACCCGTTCATCGAGATCGTGATTCGATCTCCCGAAACCACTGGCTTCACCATTGGAAGCAGTTGCTCCATGCTGCTCTTTGCCAATGGCATTCGCAATTGGCCTACCAAAGCTTCTAGCAACTTAGGGAGATGCGGTGCCGTGGCCGACGCCGCCTCTGCGGACGTGGACTGAGTGATCGCTTGGAGTCGTAAGTTCGGCGGATCGATTCCAATTGCCGTCCAACGTACCCCTTCGGTCAACAGCGTACTTGGACCGCCCCCGAACTTGGTTGGGATAGTCGGCATCAAGTCGCGAAAGGTCTTCCAAAGGTAGTCTGGAGGTAAGACCAGGATTTTCACAGGAAACGCGTCCACGGACTGCATCGCCATTTGCAAATCGGGCCGAGCTGATGTCATGGTGCTATCCGAGATCGCGATCTTGCTCGATGATTCAGTCGATTGAAACATCGAAAAGCAAAGATAGTCCCCTTGAACGACCGGCTTTGTGAATTGGAAGCGAGAAAGTTGTTCGAACAATTTCTTTTGATCGAGCTCGGGCTTGTTGCGTACAAACAATCGCACCGGGGACTGAGCCGAGGAAAATGGGATGTCGACAGCGATAAAAACACTCTCCCCGTTGAGCGCTTTGACCAGTTCTTGTTGAGCCCGCAAGATCGGCTTGGCCCCGCGTTGAATGTTTTGGTTCTTGTCGTCAGCTAGTTGCTTGGTCATTGAATCAGGCAGACCAATCCGGTTGGAATCGATCTTGGCGATGACGATCGTCGTCGCGTAAAGGAACTGCTTGGCAATGGCCGCGTCATCTGCAAATACAGAAGATGAGTTAGCCGCGATGGCAAGCATGGTGACTATAACAGCTTGAATACATTTCATTTTGCGTGCTCCTAGGGGGTTATTGTCGACTTTCGCTCCGCGAAAGTTCGCAAACGCGACGCACTTTCGCGGAGCGAAAGGCGACATAAGGCGGTTAATTGGCAAATCGAAGTACAATTCGGTACTGAATTCCAGGCATGCGATGTCCGGTGAGAATGGCTTTGTCACCACTCAATTCGTACAGAAGTGGCTTGCCTGTAAACGGGTCTGCCGGAACGGGCATGGACATTACCTCGAGCGAAGTAGGTAGTTTACCGCCACTTTGAGCGCCGTGCATGCGAATGGCCTCCACGGTCTGAAGCATCGTGATGGTTTGTTGCGTACGGCTTTGAACGGTTCGTACGGCACTGAAGGAAGCTAAGAACGTTGTGGTCGGCACGCTACACCATCCGATCCGCTGGCTATCAGCCTTCATGACTTCCTCGAGGCTTTTGTACTGACTGTTCGCACTCGCTTGAGCGAATGGAACATTATTCCATTTGACCTGGTCGTCACGCGTCTGTTCGTAGAATCGTTTCACTGCAAGAAAGAATGTTTGAGCGGTCGTGTAGCTGTCTACTATCTCCCGATTCATTCCCATTTCCTCTAGGAGATACCGCTTTGCTCCAGGGTAGCCTGCCGCAATGGTCGCGACCACTACCGCACGAGAACCTTCGACATCCCTCGGCAGTCTGCCTTCAAGTATGAAATCGAGACCATCGATCTGGGGCAGCATACGATCAATGAAATCTTGCCAATAGCCCGCATTCCTCGGGGCGTTATCGACTTCTCGCAGTACTTTCACTTGTTCGAAAAGAAACTGCCGTTCGTACGCAAGCGATTTACGGAAGTCGATGATTGGATTCGGAAGCGAAGCAAAAGCCCAATACAAATTCGGGGTCGTAGGGTGTTGCAACAACTGCAACGCGTCGAAGTACGCGATTCCAGCAACGGCCGCTCCAACAAGATTCGAAACCAAAAACTCATCGGTTCCAAGATGCTTGGCCATCGCATATTGCTGTCCCAGGATGGCCAAAGCGTCTTCGACCCTGCCCTCCGCGATCGCGACACGGCAACGCAGACTCTGATTCCTTGCCAGTTCCCGCATGATCTGGATTTCCGGAAGCAAGACACCAAACGGATTGGGATCCTGCCGCACATTTCTGTCCAAGGAAAACGAACGTCGGCGAGCCGCTTCGGCTAGATCCCTCGGCTGAAAACTCGTCAATTGCAGATACTGTTTTACTTCTTCGAGCGGTAGCTGCTTGAGCGGCATTTCCAACCACGAATAGGGAGGCACATCGTTTGAGTCGTCCCCTTTTTCTTCCCCCAGTTTCCGCATCTTTTTCAGAGTTTCGCTTAGCAGATCCCGAGAGTTATTCTGTTCTAAAAACCCCATTGCCTTGAGGTAAAATATGGCCGCGTTTCCATCCCTCAAATCAAAGTCGTCGGGAATCAGACTATGCTTAAACGCTGGTCGGGCTTCTGCCTTGGGAGAAATAACCATCTCTAGCGTGTATACCATGATTCCAAGTTGTTCGTCCCGTTGGACGATCCAATCCCCCTCTCGATTGGACTCGTCAGCCTGAATCGAATGAAAGCACATAAAACTCAATGCAACTACGATGCTGTGGTAAAACAGGAAAAGGAAAATACGCCTCATGGGTCGTGACCTCGTCAAAAACGGCAATTAGTTAGGAATGATTAATGGTAGCCATTCACGGCAATGTCGCTCGGTTCTCCGAACCGTAAGCGTTTTGGCTCTCTCGCGTTACCTAAGTGTTACGATCCTTCGATCAAAAGCGAGCAACGGTGCGCTCGCTATCAGCTTGGAAAGCTGAGCGACATTGTGCTCTCCGAACGGGAACCGTGAACGGTTATGATTAGTGAACATTACGCTTCGAGGAATTCAGCAACTCTCGCATTAATTCTGCTTGAGTCACTGGCTGCGGAGGTGAGAATTGCGATAGGAGCGAATTGGGAAAAGAATCCGAATCGGTCGTCGAATCGGCTGTAACATCTACGGAACTCCCTAATTCTCGAATCGATCCCCGATGACTCAGGAATTCGTTCGTCTTAACGTAGCGCCCTCGCCATCGTATTGTGCTGTCGACAATATCCGTTCCGGAACGCATGTCCATTTGCCCATCCACCGTAGTTGCATGATCTTCGACATTATCCAATACTACGTTTAATTGGACCGGCGGAGGGATCTCAGCTAGCTGACTATCCGAGTCTTGATTGAGATCACTCGACGCACTGCTATCTACGTCAAGCATTGGCTGCTTCTGATTGGACATGAAGAAGACGCAGGCTGCACCGACGACGGCGCCGCATAGCCACGAGGAAGCTATCGTCCCGGCGAACCGCGATGAGGAAACTATTCCAACGCCCTGAATGAGCGTCGATGCAGCGGGCATTGACGTATCCACGCAATTGGCTTCTTGCTCGATCGCCAAAAAGTCTATTTGTGGTGCGCGCGGTTGAAATTGCCTTAATCGTCGCTCCATTTCACCCAATTCAGTGAGTCTACTGGCTTGGTCTTCCTTAAAATGTAATTCGTTAAATGGATCATTCGGTTCATTCATGTTTGCTAACTCATTTTTCTTACTTGACTGTCGATTTTCTTTTCAAGGTCGCGCAGCGCTTGTTGGAAACGCCGATAGACAAAACTCAATGAGCGATCTACTAGTTCTGCAATTTGTTCGAACGACAATTCGCCCCAAATACGGGCCACAATGATCTCGCGCTCCAAGGTGGGGAGGTCGGCAAGTAGCGACTCCATTTCGCTTGATCCCATGCTTGCCGCTGGATCGCTTGTAAACCACGGCTCACGTTGTTCGGCTGCAAGTTGCTGGTATTTGGAACGCCGGTTTTCGGATCGAACCTGGTTGATAGCTTTACGCCGAACCGTCTTAAACAACCACGCCACTGGATCGCGTGGATCCAACGCTAATTGCGCAAGATCGATGAGTGCATCTTGCAATGCGTCATCGGGATGGACGCACCACTGGCGAGCGTACAGCACAAGCGCCGCACCGTGTTCCTCATACACGCGTCGTATTTGCTGCCCGTCGATCTACTTACCCTCAGAATAAGAAATGGCGTTTCAAGCAACTGGATGTAACTCTGCTATCAATAAGTCACCGCTCGTCACCGAATTTTTCAGCAATTGCAAATTTTTTTGACTGCGGTCGGGCTATTCATGGCCGGTCGTATTGCTCTTGGTGATTTCGATCCATTCTCTCGGATAACCTAACGCAAATGGAACGGCATTTGCGAGCCGCGTGTATTGTTCCGGCGGCAGGTCCCACTCGCCCGATTCCAACCCCTCCGACAATTGCTTGCTCTTTCGCGAACCGATGATCACACTTGCAACGCGTTCATCAAAAAGCAACCAACTGAGTGCGACTTGGGCTGGCGTCCGGCTAAATTCCTTCGCTACCGACCTAACTTCGTCGATCACGCGAAAACTTTTTTCATTCCAGTAGCGTGGCAAATCGATTTCAGCCCGGAGACCGACTCGAGAGCCGACCTCAGGTCCATTCTTATAATCGTATTTCCCAGTCAAAAGTCCGCTCGCCAGCGGGCTCCAACACAGCATTCCTAATCCCTGGTCTTCACAAGCTGGCAAGATTTCGCGTTCCACGTCACGGCGCAAAAGATTGTACATGTGCTGAGCGCTGATCATGCGAGTTAGGCCTCGCGCGTCAGCCGCAGCGTTTGCCTTTACGATTTGCCAACCGTAAAAATTGCTGCAACCGATGTAACGCACTTTGCCTGAACGCACTAGGTCATCCATGGCTCGCATCGATTCCTCAA
This sequence comes from Pirellula sp., assembly GCA_043743995.1. GTDB lineage: Bacteria > Planctomycetota > Planctomycetia > Pirellulales > Pirellulaceae > JBKCUI01. Next base: position 5,286 of record JAYTVM010000030.1, read on the forward strand.
TCGGCGTGTGCGGGTCGGGGCCATGCATTTGATAAAGATCGATGTAGTCTGTCCCAAGCCGCTGAAGACTGGCATTGGCCGCTTCCATAATGTGTTTGCGAGAAAGGCCTTTGTTGTTCGGTGTCTTCCCCATTCGGAACCACCCCTTGGTCGCAATGACCAAATCGTCGCGTCGATGCGCCGCGATCGCTTTTCCTACAAACTCCTCCGAGATGCCATTGCTGTACATATCCGCAGTATCGATGAAATTACCGCCAGCTTGAATGAAAGCGTTGGTTAGCTCAGACGAGGTTGGGTAGTCGCATCCCCAGTCCTTCATGCCAAATGTCATCGTTCCTAGGCAGATTCGAGAGACCAAAAGACCTGAATTGCCGAGATATCGATACTTCATGTTGCGGTTCAATTTGCGTCAAAGGAAATTGACTTATCGTAGAGTTGGAACAATGTACCACGATTTTGCTGCCGCTGGATTGAAACCGCCATTTGGATTGATTCAGGCAATCGGCGATACGAAACAGGACATCCGTCGGCGGAGCGACGGATCTACGTAGGCCGGTACGCTCCGCGACCGGCGGTCAGTGTAGACAAATCCGCACATGCGATCATCATCCAAATAACGATTGTCATCTTGGCATGATAGGCAGCCTAACCCGGCTGGGGTGCTGCTTGTTTCGCAAAACGCCGTGGGTTGCCCGAACAAAATCGTCTTCTTTTGCTTCGAAGATATTTGGGACATAACGCTGCGGATTGCGATCGATAAACGGAAACCAACTGCTTTGCACATGAATCATAAGGCGATGCCCAGGTTGGAACGTATGCAAAATATCGCTTAACTCAAGTTCAATAAGGGTAGGTTTCCCTGGCTCAAAGGGTTTAGGGGACGCAAAACTTTCGCGAAATCTTCCTCTTATCACCGCCGCCCGAACCAACTCGTGGCGTCCATTACTTACCGGCTCTTTGCTGGGGTTTCGATTGCGGTTGCTTTCCGGGGCTGGGCTGGTCGTAACATCGATCACCTTCACAACCCAATCCGCATCGCTTTCGGTTGTCGTAACCCACAAGCTTGCTTGAATCGGCCCTGCAACGGTGATCGCATCCTTGAGCACATCGCTTTGATAAACCAAAACGTCGGGCCGCCACGACGCAAAGCGTTGATCTTCCGTTACGTACTCCTTGGCCCAAGCAGTTGTGATTTCCATCGTGTATGGAACTGGCTTGTTCGGGTCGCTCACGAAACTATCCGACGCCTCCGACAGTGTAGGAGCAGCAGGATCGATATGGCCATTTCCCGATAGGTACCAATCAGTCTGCTTGACTTCTTTGGGGGGCCATTGGTCGAATTGGCGCCATCGGTTGGCCCCCGTTTCGAAAACAGTTGCTTCGGCTGGTTCGAGGACACTTGTTCCTCGTAGATGGGACTCAAAAAATGGAAGCAATATATTCTGCTGATACCATGTCGAAGTTGCGAAGCCGAAGTCAGCTTGTCCGAGTCGCCTGCCTTCGTCGCTACTCCACTGACCGTGTGACCAAGGCCCCATGACCAGATGGTTCCGGATTTGTGGGTTCTGCTTTTCAATGGCTGCGTAGGTCTTAAGGGGCCCATACAAATCCTCCGTGTCATACCATCCCCCAACGGTGAGCACTGCGGCTTTGATGTTTTTAAGATGTGGCAACAGATTTCGATCTTGCCAAAAAACATCGTAGTTTGGATGCGCTTCCAAATCGTTCCAGAATCCGATCTCGTCATGGAAGTGATACTTGTCGACATTGCTGAGTGGCCCTAGTTCTAAAAAGAACTGGTAACCATCGCGTGTAGGAAATGCAAACGACGGATTCCCTTCGGTGGTTGGCCCTGGACGGGGACGGCCAAACGAATAGAAAAAATTGAAGCCCATCGGTAACACAAAGGCGCCATTGCGATGAAAATCATCGAAGAACCAATCGGCAATGGGTGCTTGTGGCGAAATAGCCTTCAAGGCGGAATGCGAATCGATGGCTCCCGCTGACGTGTAGAAACCAGGGTACGAGATCCCCCATTGACCCACTCGACCGTTATTTCTTGAGGTGTTCTTGACCAACCACTCAATTGTATCGAACGTATCGCTGCTCTCATCGAACTGCTTGCTAGTCGTCTTGTTGTCGATGTGGGGACGCATATCGAGAAATTCCCCACCGCTCATGTACTTTCCACGGACATCTTGAAACACAAAGATATACCGATTTTTTTCGAACTCCGCACACGGTCCGAGCCTCGACTTGTATTGTGACAATCCATAGGGGCCCACACTGTAGGGCGTTCGTGAGAGCAAGATCGGATAGCGGCGACTCGCGTCGGCATCGTTGGGTTCGTAAATAGACGTAAACAGCTCAACTCCATCGCGCATAGCAATCCGCACTTCCGACTTGGTGTAGTTTGCTCGAATCAAATCAGCTCGTTCGTCCGGTATTGGATTTTGCCCCTGCAATGGTACCGAAGTGAACATCCACGACAGCAAAGTGAGTAACGCAATGGAGAATTTTGTCATGTGCATAGGAGCCCTTGGTTGGCTTGAGTGCGGTTGAAGTTGATTTTTGACAGGTCGTGAAGTTAACTCAGCGTCAGCGAATCGAGTTTAGCCATTTGAGTAACCCAGGCGGCGGCACCGGCCAGCAAGGGAAAGAGGGCCAAGCCGCCAGTCCCTTCTCCCAAACGCATATTCCATTGCAACATGGGTGCAAGCGTTAGCCTTGCAAGCATCTGAGCGTGAGCAGGCTCGTCGGATTCATGTGCGGCAATCATCTGATCCACTACCTCCGGAAGAAATTGCTGGGCTATGAGGGCGGCTGCAGTTGCGATCATACCGTCCAATAAGATGGTTTGCTTTTGTTTGGCGCACTGAACGAAGAAGCCCGCCATGGCGGCGATCTCAAAGCCGCTCACGGCCGCCAAGGCCGCTTCGTCAATCGTGCGGCCACAGCGTTCCAGCACGCGATCGGTTGCCGTTTTGACGACAGACCGCTTCTTCTCCAGAGACTGTACACTTGATCCTGCTCCATTTCCTACCACCTGGCTCAAGGATACGTCCGCCAGCAGTCTTGCCAAACAACTCGCCGAGGTTGTGTTCCCTATACCCATATCACCTGCAATGACAACTTTGGCACCGCGCAGCAACGTCTGCCTGGCTTCGTCCACCCCTATGGACAACGCCTGACGAAACTCATGGAGTGTCATGGCGGACTCCTCCAGGAGGTTCTTGGTTCCAGCTGCAATTCTTCTCGACGATAGTTTGGGATGCGTAATGCGAGGTGGAATCACCGTACCAACGTCCACAACGTGATAGTCCACGTCATAAAGTTGAGCGAGCACTCCTGAGGCCGAAAAGCCTTGTGCGATTTGCTCGATCATGACGGTCGTAACC
>JAYTVM010000031.1:0-33514 GCA_043743995.1 Pirellula sp.
TGTTCATCACGAAAGGGCCTTGGCCGACGACGGGTTCTCCGATCGATTCGCCGGTTAGAGCCAGAATCCGCGACGGCGATTCGGCTTCCACTTTGACGAGGCTTCCTTCACGCTCGAACTGAACCAGTTCTACGGCTTTTGCAACTCCGCCATTGATCGTGACGCTGCCGATCTGAACGATGAATACGCAAGTATGACCATCCGGCACGTGAATCTCAGCCTTGCACTGAGCCGCCAATTGCAAGTCCCAAGCGTTGACCGGAGTAAAAGTGCTGGCCGGACCGGTTCGCCGCATAAACTTTCCAGCGATCACGCGGACAGTTCCTGCGTTGTTGGGCAACAGTACTCGCGGAAACTGATCGTCTCGCAAATCTTGATACTTTGGCGGTGAAGTCTTGTTCTTTGCGGGTAAGTTGACCCAAAGCTGCACCATTTCCAGCAACCCGCCTTCTTTCGCAAAGCGGCGACTGTGGAATTCTTCGTGGACAATGCCTGATGCGGCAGTCATCCACTGAACATCGCCGGGGCCAATGGTTCCGTGTCCACCGCTGGAATCTCGGTGTTCCAACTCCCCTTGACAGAGGATGGTTACCGTTTCAAAGCCCTTGTGCGGATGCTCACCAACACCTCGCTTGGCTTGGTCGGGGCCAAACGCATGCGGCCCGGCGTAGTCCAGCAAGAGGAACGGATCGAACTCGTTGCCACCACCGTAGGCAAACAGGCTTCGTACGGGGAATCCGTCACCAACCCAATGTTGTGGAATGTCGCGTATGATGCGTTTGATTTTTTTCATTATGTTTCTCCAGCATTATTTTCCGAATCCGGTGAGTTCCTGCTCCACTTCGATCTGATAATGTCATCAAGCGAGAACTTTCCCGCACCCGCCAAAGCGACTGCTAGGCGGCACGCGACCCCATGCGACGCTACCGGTATTTATCCATAATGGTTTCAGGCCCATCCTTCACAACTGCCAAGGCCTTCGCGTAGCTTTCCATCAGACATTTGTAGTTGGGCACGATGTGCTCCGAAATGATCTCGGCGAACCTCGAACCCCATCCGGCACCGACGCCGTAGTCAGCACGGGAATATTGAGTAGCGATGCGGTTTTGGCAAGTGCGATCGCGTTGTTTCGCAGGTCCGGGACGGGGATATCCTGAACAGTATTGAACAGCCCACTCTGATGGTCGATAAGTAACATGACAACATCTTCGGGGTCAATCATTCCATTTGTTGATGCCATATTCAGTCTCCTTTGCCTCGTTAAGTTGAAAAAACACAAATCGACGACGTGCCCTGCTCCACAAGAACGAAAGCACGCATCATTCGATACCTTGATTTTTATGCCGGACACCTTCATAATGCAAGTATGGGCATAAATGTTAGTAGTTACATTTTGGATACTAAGTTAAGCTGTATGGCGAAAAAAACCAAGCAGAAAGCCGCGAGTTGCCCCGTCGAAACGACTTTGAAGGTCATCGGCGGACGGTGGAAAGTGTTGATCATTCACTTTCTGCTTGAAGACACCAAGCGTTTCGGCGAACTAGCTCGTTCGCTAGGCAGCATTTCTGCGCGAACGCTATCGAAGCAACTTCGAGAACTCGAAGAGGACGGCGTCGTGGATCGCATGGACTTTGCTGAAATTCCGCCCAAGGTTGAGTATTCGCTGACGCCACTGGGCAAGACACTCGAATCAGTCCTGCATTCCATGGAAGCGTGGGGTCTTGCGATCGAGAAACGCAGAAGGAAAACGCGGTAGCGGAAGCCGCGACGACTTTCCGCCCGGGGAAAACAAGGCGACACACCATTTTTCAGTGGGTAAATGTTCTTCGGTTTCCGTTATGAGTCAATTTCGGTACGAACCTACGATCTTGATCATTCGTTCACGGAACTGAAACCTGCATGACCTTTCAACTTCTTGCGATTTCGATTGCACGCAACACCAACAAGCGATTCGATTGTGCAGTAATATGTAGGACCCAGTGCTATTTCGGCATGGCGGACATCCGTCGGCGGAGCGACGGATCTACGGAATCGCAACGGCCACAGGCGTGTGATTCGCTTTCGTATACGAATCTGCCACACACCCGCGCTTGAAGTCGATGGGCAAGTAGTCTATCGTGGACCGTTTCAGATAGTTCACCCCATTCCTTGCCTTAGCAAAAGAAGTATCGCGATGATCATAGGACGAGTCTTAATTATTCCCTTCCTCGAAGGAAAACTGGATGGTAATGGTCAGCTTGTTGAACCGGACATCGACTCTATTTTCAAGAAATGGAAGGATCGCCACCCGGAGTTTCAGGAGAAAAACTTTCATGTGATTCGAGCCAAAAGTTATCAAACGGGTGATGGAATCGACACGATTCTCGTGCGGGTAACGGCAGATGTTGATGGCGAACTTGCAGCTTATGATCCATCTGACGATGCAGACCTGTACGAGGAATTCAGATTGGCTGAAAGTGATTCGCCGCGTCCAGAACTACACAAGATCTGGATTCAACAATGCGAAGCAGTGGAGCATATTGAATCCGAGCATGGAACAGAAAAAGCAATCGGCTACCTGATTGGCGAGAAGCTACTCAACTTTCTCGAAGTAGCTGAAGTCAGGCCGGAATGGAGGGCAGAGATTCCTCATTTTGTCGCACGTATTAAGACCATTTTTGAACCGTGGCAGATCTTTGAGTTTTTCGAGGTACCTCGAAGGCTCGGAGCGTTTGGACATGTTACCGACGACGAGGGGCATAATTTTTGGCGTAGCCAACGTGCCGATTCGGAAAATATCTGCGAAGACAGTCGCAACCTCTTGTTGTTCGAGCGTGCCCGGGAATGGCTCTTGGAAAATCCGAGTTAGGGCGGCCCCATATGGCCACACTTTCATTACGAATGCGAGATGACCTCAAAGCAAAGGCACAACAACTAGCCAGCCAACAGCGTGTTCCCTTAAACAGTTACATCATCGCGACGCTTGCAGCCACGATCTCTCAAGCCGAGAAACTGGCGATGATGGGCGACCGACTAAGTAGTATCGATCGGGAATGAAGTTCAGGTCTAAAACTCGGGGCGGAACCGAGCCACCTCGGGCCGAGATTGAGCGCGCAATCGAGGGGAAGTAACGAATGGCATTTACGGGTTCACTTTCGTAGAGCTGCACGAACAACCAAGCTCGTCGACCGCATTTGATTGACTGCGGAAAATCAGCGCCCAAGAATTCGGCTGAATTGAATATTTAGCGCGTTATTTCAGCCGAGTTTCCAGACCAAGTACTCTTGACTACCATCGGCAAATCTTAGCACGTCAATGCCATGTGGCTGGTATCGAAAGACAATGACCCAACGCTTGCATGAAAAGAGACGGACACCTTCACCGATTTCAGAAGCTGCCGTGCCCATCACGACCTTTACTGAATGTGTTGCTAACATCTCCGACTCAACAATCAACTCGTCGATAATTTTGTCGGCAAGAAACGGTTGGCCGCTGGTAAACGCAATCTGATAGGCGATATTTTGCAAATCGTTTTCGGCCGCTTCCGTTCGACGTGCAATCGGCATCAGCGGGCAACCCCGTTCTTTGCCAGTCGTTGCCGCACCGCTAATTTTGATGCTTCCGCGTCGAAGGTGCCAATGCGTCCCGCCGCAATGTCCCGGTCCGCTACTTCAACATCCGACCTAATTTGATCAAGGCCGCGTTGACGCTTTTCCAATGCATCCATCGCCTCCCGTAACACATCGTCTTCAGTTTCAAAACGACCGCTGACCAACTGCGATTGTATCCGCGAGGCGATGTCGCTCGGGAATGGGTAAGTCATGTTGAAGTCTCCTTTACATCAATAGGACGAAGATGGTTAGCCGTGCATCACGACCATCTGCATTCTAGTCTTGCCGATGGTCGGTAACAATACTTGCGTCCGTCCAGAGTGTTCGATCTCGAAATCCACGCCAAATCTTGTGGCGTTGCTTAGCGGCAGGCCAAATAGAGCGGCGTCATTCGCGTTGAGCCAGGCTTTCGCACGTTGCTGAAAGCTGGCTCCCAGGTCGATGACGGCACGGTCTTGGCCGACCAGCGGTATCGCTAGAACGGGAAGGGCATCTGTTAGTCGCCACGGATAGAGGCAGTGTTTCAATCCGCTGTCGTTGGCTTGAGCGACGTAAGCCAGATAGTCGGCGTTGGTTGGTACAACGACGGGGATGGCTGGCCGCGCTCCGCCTCGCAGAAGATCGATCTCGACCCAAAGCAATCCGCCGTGCAATTACGGGTTGGATCACCCTGCAGCAGAAAACAACTGAATCTCGCAAGAATCCTTTTCCGCATTTCTTTCACTTCGTGACCAAACGTGACAACGGAAACGCTATTCTGAGGCAACTTGAATCTCAAAGGCATTTGGCAAGTCTTGAACCATCGGAGCGGCTAGGAGTGAAAAAAGATTATCTCGTTCAACTAGAAATCGCTGGTCACACCGCGATGTGGACGCGCCCCGATACAGGCGATGCACCGCAACGGTGCACATGCATATCAAGAAATGTTCAATCGTCGGCTGATCAAGGGACAGTGGCATTCGACTCCATGTCTTGGATGGAAGGAATTTGTCCCGAGTTCCTTGGGTTGAACAACGCAGAGAGAAAGCAAGTAGCCATCCAAGGCGATCGATCGAATCAAGATGCAGGAATTTGTGAAGCCATGTTGCGAGGAGGGATTTCGCAGTTTGTCAGTACCTACTGGCCCGTTGACGATTCTGCCGCGGAAGTATTCTCTCTCACCTTCTATCAAGGAATTGCTGGGGGTAAAACCGTACGGGAGTCCGTAATCCAAGGCCGGATCGAAGTGAAAAATTTGAATAAGGCTGACATGGCAAATTACATTCACTATGGTGACCCTTCTGCGATCGTCAAAGAACTAAAAGGATCGCAGAATCTTTGACCCTTTCCGGGTCATTCGCTTGTCTTTTCGTTATCCGGGGGTGCGCCACTTCGCGGCGACCCCCGGCTACTGTCTGCAATCCCTATCGGGATATCCGGCTATCTGCTGTAATCCCTATCGGGATAGAAGCGGAACGGATCGATTGGTCCAAAGCCAAGCGTCTTGCTCCATCTTTTACCCCCCCATCTTTTACCAGATATTGAATGGAGGGGATCCAGATTTGGTCAATGCGATGAACTCGGTTCCTTTGGCAAGTTTCGGAATTTCGATGACTCAAGATAGACAGCCTTGCGTAGCCGATTGATCCCCCCAATTGGCAAATGATCGGCAATTCCGTGCCATGGAGTGAAGAAGAGCTCTTCGCAAAGCACCCTTTGTTCCGGGGAGTCGAATTCTTGCATGGGAATCGTAATCCGGGCAACGTTGACGAAATCGTCTGGCCACTCAGTGGACGCGTTTTCTATGTCTGTTTCCACTTGAAGCTTCGTGCGGTCGCGAACCTGAACAGCAAAGTCAAACACAACGGACTCTGCTTTCAATCGCTTAATCAAAGCGTTGCGAAGGTAATTGGGGTCACTGACATTCGGTTCCTCTAGACTTCTCGCTACTGGTGATACCCGAAACTTCATTACGTAGTCCTTGCCAAACATGAACGGGGCCGCACTGAAATAGGTACTGTCAGCAGCACTTGCTGGTGGCTTTTCGAATGCACCTTTGACCCCATCAACACTATTCGAGGAGATTCGTTTCGAAATTTCTAGCGTTCGCTGAGCGCGCGCTTTGGCTTCTGGCGTTCCGGTGGTGAATTGTGTTTCAAAGAACTTCAAGGGATTCTTGTCTTTGGTCTCTTCCAACACCCTACTAAGCACTTCGTAGTCCTCGACATTGGCAAATGCGAACGAAGGCTGATTTACCATCAAGAAGTCTTGTGTCAGAGCGCCATGAAGCGGGAGTAACGGCTCACCATTCACCCCTGTAAGTTTAACGGCCATTCCGCGACTGCCGTGAGTGGGTGGATTTTGGCCAACTACATTGGAGTCTGCTCCTACGACTCCGGCCGCGTTCGAAAAACGAATAAAGGCCTCATAGGTCGTTCCTGGCTGGAAGACTCCAACTTTATACTTGTCTTTCAATGATGACAGAACTTCAAACTTTGCGGTAACGCATCCGTGATCCTTTGGGTGAACACCTCGCAGCGTACGGTTTCCTGCGGGATATCGATTTTGCATTTGTTTGATCGTCAGTTCAACGATTTTGGCAATCCGCGTAGCCTCATCATCTGGGACTTTCTCAAACCCAACGACTTGCGCCTTCTGTGACCCTTGTGGTGTAAAGTAGAATTCCTCCCTCTCTTCTTTGGTCCATCCGTGGTCAAGCTGGACCGTTTGTCCAGGCAAAGAATTGGTGTTCAATAAGCAGTACAACGCAACGCCAATAATAGATCGCATAGTCTCGCCTTTGGGTTATTGATTGAGGGAAGATGCGGAATAGTTGCAATCAAATCCTCTATCCTCTAATGACGCAAAATGACCCGAAACTGCGACAAAAAACTCAAAGAATGCCAAAAAAGTTTTCGATCCTGCTTTACCGAACGCTGCCCCGACGATCTGAGTCTATTGTAAATTCCATCCAAAATTTGAATCGATTCTGATAAAATTGAGAAAATCCCTTGATCTATCCGTATTAGTCGATATAGTACAGATGAACGAAGGGGTAGCGACATGCAAATGCGAGTGGTTTCAGGAAGCGGAGTCCCGATCTATCGGCAGATCGCGGACCAAATAGCGCGCGGTGTGGCCAACGAAGAGTGGACTGTCGGGCAAAGCGTCCCGAGTGTTCGCCAACTGGCACGCGAACTGGTGATCAATCCAAACACGGTAGCCAAAGCCTATGCGGATTTAGTGGAGTCCGGGATTTTGGAGACCCAAGCCGGGCGAGGATTCTATGTCGCCAAACGGAGGCAGGTTTACACCAAGACCGAACGCATGCGACGGCTGGACGAAGCGATCGAGACAATCATCAACCTGTCTATCTCATTGGGAATCGCTCCCGACGAAGTTATCGAACGTTGCCAAGAGCTATTCAGTCGAAACTTGAAGTCTGTGGATAGCTAAACCGACGAACTCCAAATCGCGGCTCAGCCGCAAACTATCTGGGAAAACCATAACCATGAGTGAAATCGCCATCGAAGCCAAACGACTGACTCGGTACTTTGGCCACCGAGCAATTGTGAATGAAGTTAGTTTTGCGTTGCCCACTGGCTCCGTAACCGGATTGCTTGGACTCAACGGTGCTGGAAAATCGTCGACCATCCGAATGTTGATGGGCTTGCTCGCGCCGACGCGAGGATCGTGTTCCGTGCTGGGAATCGACAGCGCGAAACTAACAGCAGCCGACCGATCTCGCATCGGCTATACCATCGAGGGTCACTACCTCTACACCTCCATGAGCGTTCGGCAGCTTGAAGAACTGCAAAAAGGGAGCTTCGCTCGCTGGAATAGTTCTCATTTCCAGTCGGTCATCGATCGCTTTGGAATACAACCGCACTCGGTCATTCGTACGCTTAGTCGCGGACAGAGAGCTGGCGTTTCGATCGCGCTAACGCTCAGCAGTGAACCCGAGTTGTTGATACTCGATGATCCAGCCCTTGGACTAGACCCAGTTGCAAGACGAGCGTTGAACGAAACGCTCCTGGAATTTGTCGGACGCGGTGACCGCACGATTCTGCTCAGCAGCCATCTGCTGGATGACATCGAGCGAGTCACCGATCGGATTTTGATCATGGTGCATGGTGGAATTGTTGTCGATTCCAGCATCGCTGGCTTTCTTTCTCGAATTACAGCTTGGACCTGCCGAACCGCGGAACCCATCGATCGGTCAATTCCAATCCCTGGACTGATCGATTCGAATTGGACTGGGGATCGGTTGATGATGTTGGTGGTCGACGCAGGCGAGGAATCGCATTCGGCCATGCGGCTCCTGGGTGGCGATACGCTTGAACAAGTTCATCACTCGTTTGACGAAAGCGTGGTCGCGTATATGTCTCGGTCACGAAGCTCAGAATCGTTTTCGTCTGTTCTCGCACCGGGCGAGCGAACGGCAGTCGCACGCACCAATTCCATTTCGTAGTCGTTTCATTTCAGGAGAATCGCCGTGGATAAATTTCTTACTAAGGAGCTGCGGGATGCACTGCGTTGGGCGCCATTGGGTGCTGGGCTGCTGACCATTTTGCTCGTGAATCTGTTTCATACTCATAACTATTTTAATCCACTCTCCAAAGACGTCATAATCAGCTCGTGGTTCGCGTGTGCGGTCTTTGCATCATTGCTGAGCATCGCGACATTTTGGAAGGATGCATCGGGCTCAGGCCGGGCGTTTCTCATTCACCGAGGCTTGTCGCCATCTCGAATCTTTAATATTCGCGTTATAACAGGTTTGATGGTTTACCTAGTTTCCATGCTGCTGCCACTGGTAGGCGCGGCGGCGTACCTCTCGTTCGTCGGCCCTATGCGAGCACCGGTACGGCCCATTCAAGTATTGCCATCGGTACCAGTCGTATTCTACGGAATGGCTTTCTATTTTGCGGGAGTTCTCGTCTCTTGCCGACCAAGCCGTTGGTTCGGTTCTAAGCTGCTGCCGTTAGTCACTGCGTTGCCTGTCTCCTATGCCGCAATGGAATTCTCAGAACTTAACTGGGTTCACATATTGATCAGCCAATCGCTAGGGTTATTCGGCATGGCCTGCCTCTTTTTCGCAAGCCGCTTTGCGTTTGTCCACTCACCCAGCGAACTATCACCTAGCAGGCAGCCAAGCCAGTCTTTCTCGTTGAGAGCAACACTCGTTGTGGCATGTGCGATCGGAGTACCCGCCATCACTATTTTTAGTGTGATGTTCTTCCAACCTTCCGAAATGAAAGCTTTGGTTATTGAATTCACAGCGACCGGAGATCCTTGGCTAGTGAGTCAATTCGGTCCAACTTATCCTTATGAACCGGGCCAATCAAATCCACTTCGCAGGGTCCGCGAACAGATCGCGATGACCGCCTCCAATAGCGGTTCGAACGCTCTCGAATTTGGCCGCCCAAGCAACAGTTCCATTCCGCTGCGTGTTGGTCGCCTAATAAAACCCATCACCTCGAATAGATGGGCTGGATCCAGTCGATTGGATATGACGTACCTATACGCTAACGGCAATCGTCGGTACTTCTCTGATCCGACAGGTTACATCTTGGTCTACGATCTTTTTCCCGACCAGACGATGCAATTGCAATGGGTTGTAGGTGCCGACTTGGTAACGCGTCCTTCGGAAATGCGGGGAGCGCCATTGCCAAGTACACCCAGTTACATTTCGGTTTGGGAGGGTCTTCGGAAATGGGAAAAACGAACCCAGATGCCCTTTGACTTTGCGGCCAAGGAAGCAATTTACCAAGTAGACTTCGAGACAGGATCCATCCAAACCCTCATTCCCGGCCCGATTGATTTCATCTCCGCCGATACGATGTTGACTACCTCCACTTCAGATCCCGAGATGCCTGTTCAGCAAATGTTCATTATTTCCGGCCACGAACTCGTTCTTTATGAGATGAGCGCTCTACAAACAAACCCCGAGGAGCAATCGGCTGCGTTATCAGACAAACCCGAAATCGCAAGCCGCGTTAACCTTTCGATTCGAGAAGCGTTCAGAACCAGCATGGGAGATTCCAAACTGCCTAAGATCAATGGCTCTGCTTGGCTGCAATTCATCGATCCAAAGAACTGGACCTTGGTAATGCCGACAATGCCATTCACGGATCATGATTTCGTAATTCGGAGGTCGGAGCAGTCTCAGTTGAGCGAAGTAACGTTCAAAACTCCAAGCAGAATGCGTGTAGGAAATGGAAGAATAGAGAGCGCTGTGGGGATGTCGAGTGCTCCTCCCATCTATATGGGGCCCGCTTGCCTCATTTTCGTCTTGTATGCGCTACCCTATATAAATCCAAACGACTACATTCTACTTCTATCGCAAATTGTTGGGTCGGGCCTGTTGTGTTTTGTGGCTGCTCGCTTCCGAGGCTTAACGACTGCTGGGCAGCTCAAGTGGTCGGTAGTTGGTTGCTTGTTTGGGTTGGGAACTTGTTTGGGAATACTGGCGATTTACCCGAAGCCAATTAGTGTCGAGTGTTTTAAATGCCGTCAAAAACGAAGGGTTGAGAATGACGGTTGCGAGCACTGCGGCGCAGGATGGCAAGGACTACAATTCGACAGAATCTCCATCCGTGAAGAATCCGTATCGCAAACGGTATCATCAGCGATCGCGACTTGAGTCAATCATGGGGTAAATTCATTGGATTGGGATTTGATCCATTGCTAACTGCTAGTAGCGATGTCACCGGAGACCAAGTGGTCAATGGTCTATACGAAATGCAGTAGTTTGACCGCTAATGCCGATGACCAAAAGTGGGTCCGCATCTTTGCTTGGAAACCACGCGACGCGCGTCGAGTTCGTTACTGTATGACTCTCAAGACGCGAGACTTCCTTGCCGCTTGAAACGTCGATCACGCGTACGGAACCATCGGCTAAAGCCACCGATAGCCAGGGCCTGCTCGTCGAGATCGCCGAATCGACGACTCGGCCCGACAGGTCGACACTCCATTTTTGGTTTCCAGCGATATCCATCGCCGCCAACTTGGTTTGCTCTCCTTTTCCTTCCTTTTCGGAACCGTGCGATGATCCGGCTGACAAGATCCATGGTTGGCCTACTATGCTCCCGATTGGAGTACAAACTCGAACCATGTGCGAAGAGAACCCCGGATCGATCTTGCGAAGAAAAGTGCCATCGCTATCGATGACGAGCACATCTCCTTGCAATGAGGAGCAAAGCAATTCCATTGAAGTGTCGCTGTCGAGATTCGCGGTTTCGATATTTCCGACAATCGAGACGTCGGAGTTCTTCCACACCAAGTGCCCTTGCTCATCGAGAACTTGCAAACCGTCCTTCATCAACCCAACAACGATGTTCGTCTTCTTGTCTCCATACAAATCGGTGGCGCACAAATCGTTTACTTCATTGGTCATGTCACCCATTTCCGGAAATCTCCACGACGGCTTTCCCTGTGCGTTGGTTGCCACGACGCTCACTCCGACTGTTCCATCCAAAAACTGGATTGCGTTTAGGTAAAATAGTTGATACTTGCCAGTAGGGTCCGCAAGCGATGAACAGATCTGTCTCGGGGATTTCGAAATTACAGGTTTCCAACCTCGGACTGTCGTTCGTGCTATTGTTTTTCCCTGTTCGTTTCTCGAAATGAGTTGGCCGGGCAAACTAGAAATCAACGCCGCAGGGGCAGTTTCTAAGTCACTCGAAAATTCGCGACGCGTCCAGACTTTTTGCAACCCTTCCAAGGTGGGCGACTTAACTTTCATATTGGTTTTTGCCCAAATAGGTGGAGCGAATAACTCGTAACCTTTGGGAACCTCTAAGCTAAACAGGGACTCATCGACGTCGGCATCGAACAGAAAATCACTATAGGTTTCACGTCCTAAACCGAACAACCGGTCTTCTTCAACTCGGACCAAGTCACTGGTTAAATTGTCGATCCAAACCGTTAAGCGGTTTGCTGACGACGAATACCCTTGTGCTTGCTTACCATCGACAATCGCGATTCCCAGGTCTTTGGCTTTGCGATCCTGCAATACGAGGTCTATGTAGATCTGAAGTATCCTTAAGTGAGCGTTGCTTTGCGGTCGTCCAAGGATGCCGAACCAAAATGGACTCTCTCGCGTATGGGCTCTTTTTGGATTTTCGGTTAGCGAGAGGCTCTTCGAACGATCTTTATTCTTAACCAGCACGAATTCGAAATTGGGTTGTTTCCACTCCAACCTTTCCCGTCCGTCCGGCGCGATAAAGTATCTTTGTTCTTCCGTTACTTTGCCTCCGACGGTGCGCACACATCGATATGAAACAGAGCGACCAACAATTTCTGGTCTGCCGAAAGCTCCTGGAAACCGAAGAATAGCAACTTTTGGCTCGACGGTTGCTTGCGGCGTTTTCGGCTTCTTAGGTTTCTTTGTTGGTTCGCCGACTTGTGGATGGCTCTCCGGTTCCGGCGGATCGATTGACTCAGGCAAATCGATTTGTTCAGTTGCATTCGCTTCCGCTTCGATGCGCAAAGAACTAATTGCTATCGTTGTCATTGCCACCAGCGCTAAAGCGCCGATCGTGAACCTTTTTCGGCATCGATCCTTCAAGGTCCCCTGATGGAACAAAAGCATGTTGATTCGCCGAGTCAACTGACCAGACCTTTCGAACATGCTCAAGGATTCGGCAACGTTCCATTTGAGTTTGCCCTTGGCCATCGCCATGAGCAATTCGGAGTATTCCACGGGTGCGATGACTTGCTGCGTAGAATGATGGTCTGCCAAAAACTCTTGGCATAGTCGAAGCTCTCGTCGCAAAACCCAGAATGCGGGTTGGTACCAAAGCAGGAACTGACAATAGGTCGTCAAACGCCAGGCCAGCAGATCCCGCCGATCCAAATGAGACCATTCATGCGCAAGGCACGCATCTAACACCGAACTACCGCGATTTGCGATACTTCGGGGAACGATTACCACCGAGCGTCGCCACCCAAACAGGAGAGGCGAAGTCAACTCGCTTGAGATCCGCAATTGAACTTTTGCTCCTCGAGTTCCAGCGATTCGTCGCCATGCGTCGAAGACGGATTCGGTTGCTTGCGTAGAATTGCCATACAATCCGTACAGCCTCCGCCTGCCGATGATGAACTCCACAGCAAACAGAGCGCCTGCCAACACATGCAGCGATGCAATGCATAGTCCAAGCGTCGTCCAAGCATCAAGAGATGCAAACCAGGGTGTGCTTTGCGTTGCATGAAGGGGAAGATGCAAAGTTGGTGTACTCTCTACGACTGTTGAGAACGAACCGATCGTCGTTTCCTTAGCATCAGCGGAAATCGATGTGTGAGGCACTTCGGCAACCCCGTAAAATTCCTTGGGAATTCGTGGCGTTCTGAATTCGTTCCCGATGTTGAATGCGACTGCTTCATCAGGCTGCGACGATTCAGCAGCGATCCAACCTAAACGCCAGGAAGGAACGGAAGCAAAAGCGATGATCCACGGCAGGGCGACGACGGCTATCAGTACCACCAAGATCAGTCTTAGTCGTTCCACGGGTTGCGCTATCCAATGGAGCGACAACCACGTTAGTCCCAGCATGATCGTCGCGCCGATTGCGAACTGCATCCATACCACCACGCAATACTGTAACCAATCCATGATCTAGTCCTTGTTTTGTTTAAGACGTCGGGCTTTGGCAATGAGTAGTTCCAACTCTTTCATTTCGGACGAAGAGACATCCTCCGCAGCGAGCATATTCAGGACCAGCTTGTCGAGCGCCCCGTCAAACACCCGTTTTAAAAACCTTGAACAGACTTGTTCGCGAGTGTGTGCTGGCGAATACCAGAGGGTGCGGCCGACCGCCCGATGATTGACTAGCTTTTTGTCCGCCATGATGCGGAGCAGAGTTTGAACCGTGGTAAAAGCACATTCACTTCTCCGGCACATGGCTTCATGAATGTCACGAACCTTGGATTCACCCAATTCCCATAAAACCTTGAGAACGTCCAGTTCACGTTCGCTTGGGGCAGCGTCATCCATCAATCTCACTCCTTCCAAAAGGGCACCCACTTTCGACTAAACTAATAAGTTAGTTGAAATTAGCGTGGCGGATTAGCGGTGTCAACACTGCAACTGTAGTGTTCCCATCAAATTTGTAGAGATTACTTCCTCACGAACCTGCTTGAACGCAAGAATGTATTCCAGCTTTCGAATGTTGTTGGTCAAAGAATTGTTTTTGACTTGGAAATAAACTCGATAGTGTAGCATGGGCCGCAGCACCAACCGCGGCGTGCAACACGTTGCTTCCAGCCTACTTATTCGCTTTGTCTTTCTTGCTCTTGGTCTCGTCTTCATCGCTCTTGCCTTGACGGGTATTGGCGAGCAACTCTGTCTCCATGCCTACGCCCATCAAAGCCCTTGTTCCCGTTGGCATCGAGGCAATTCACGTCTATCGTCACAGAATCGATTCCTCCCGCTGCTAGAAACGTCGGCGCCACGTCGACGTATTGAATCAATGCCATGCTGTTGCTGCCTGGCTTGACTTTATTCGGCCAACGCACCAGGGTCGAACAGTGGATGCCGTTGTCGTAGACGCTCCATTCGTTCGACGCGTATACCATAAACCATGGTTACGCAGCATAACGGCTGATGAACTTCGAAGTGTCCGTCAAGTCGTCTGCACCTGGATTATGCTCGTAGGGGACCCGTGTAGAGGGCATGTCGCGTCGGTGAACACGTTGTCGCTGGATTGAACATGCGACGAAGGTGCATCGACTCCGTTCTTAGCCTATCAAGATTCGGCGTCTTTACTTCCGAGTTGCCTTCATAGCCAAGGTCGCGTCGACAAAGATCGTCCGCGATGATGAGCAGGAAGTTCGGACGCGTCGCCTCAGCCAGACATACAGACTGCGAAAGGACGAACAAGGTGAGGAAAAGGTAAAAGGTCGTCCTGGTTTACTCCGGAGTACCGGTCGCTAGCCTGCATTGCTTAAACGTTACAATGATTACACAGGCTACCCGCTTTCGTTATGGTTTGCTGACCGCTTCGGGGTATTTGGCGAGGATCGTTAGCAAATTTTTTACAACGTCGGGTTGCTCCGTTGCCAAGTTCTTGGTTTCTAGCGGGTCGCTTTCGTAATCGTAGAGTTCCAATTTTGCCGATTCAGCGGTCGCACCGGGCGTTTTCCATTCGACCAAGCGATATCGCTCGTTGCGAATGGCTCGCCCCAGTTTTTCTTTCGGGAACGCATGAAAGGCATGGTCGCGAACGCGGATGGCTGGATCGCGGAGGACAGGAACTAGGCTAACCCCATCGATCGATTGCGGCCCACGCGGTGCTGGCAAGCCGACGAGCTCTGACAACGTCGGGTAAATATCGACCGATTCCGCAAGCTGCTTGGTGGTGGTGTTTGGTTTCGTGACACCGGGGGCAGTGATCAGCAATGGGATACGGTTGGCTTGTTCGTAGTTCGTATGCTTGGTCCAGATCCCATGGTCACCCAGATGAAAGCCGTGATCACTCCAGAATACGAGGATTGTGTTGTCGGTCAATTGCAGGCGATCGAGCTCATCGATCACCTTGCCAATTTGAGCGTCCATAAAACTGGAGCTGGCGTAATAACCGTGAATCAATTGCCGTTTGAGCTCAGAGGAGAATTCTACTTTGTTATCCTCAGGGACCGGTTTGTACGCGGCAATCTCACCCCCTCGCTTGCCTGCAACGTCAGGGGCTCCAATCGGAGGCATTTCCAAGCTGGGCATAGGAAGTGTAGATGGGTCAAACAAATCCCAGTACTTCTTCGGTGCAGAGAACGGCAAATGTGGGCGAACAAAGCCTGCCGCGATAAAGAATGGCGTCCCACTCTCTTCCCGTCGTTTCTTGGCGGCCTGTAGCCGTTGAATGGTCTCTCTCGCGACCCGTCCGTCAGCGTAGCTTTCATCTGCGACGTCGGGCGACTCAAACGCGGCTCCTCGCGGCAAGGAACGAATTTGATCGAGTTTTTGGTTGGTAAAGAGGGCTTCCTCGCGGGTCAGTCTTCCACCATCGGTGCTTGCCGAATCGCGATACTCGATCACCTTGTCTTTAAAGTGCGGCACGCTGAAGGATTGCGGATCCCCTTCGTTGCCATGCCCAATATGAAAGACTTTTCCGAGTGACTCGGTTCGATAGCCGTGAGCATCAAAATGTTGCGGAAGTGTCACCGCATTGGGAATTGTTTTTCGCATATTGCTTCCAAGCCCATATAAGCCAGTCGATGTTGAATGCGAACCTAACATCAACGTGAAACGTGACGGGGCGCAGACGGCTTGATTGCAATACGCCAATTCAAAACGTATCCCGCGAGCGGCCAATCGATCGATATTGGGGGTTTTGGCGATGCGGTCGCCATAACAGCCTAGAGCCGGCTTCAAGTCATCTACGAGTAGCATCAGCACGTTCGGTTTTTCGGCGGAAAATATACACGACGAGGCGAACGATCGAACGGCAAGTATGCAGATGAAAAGAGTGATGGTGAGTCGAGGCATAAAGTTACTGACTCCTACGGAATGATGGCTTGAGCAGTACGGTCGTCGACGACAAAATGGCCAAGCGGGTTGTCCGAGTCATCCGTAATAAGCCACACCGCTCCTGGGCGAGTTTGCTGCCGAAGTTGTTTTCCTGTTCCAATCTCGCCGTACGATTTCCTCTGGCCATCGGGCGTCATCCAAACCAATCGGACCGCGCTTTGCGACTCGTTGATGAAGATAACATCGAAGGGATTTCCGACTGGTTTCGACGATGGAATCACTTGGTCTGAAAAGGGTTGCCAGAGGAGCTTGGGAAGTGAAGCGACCGATGGTGCTGGTTTGGTTGCGAAGTCTTTCGGGCTTTTTCCGCGAAGTTCCCGCAATTGAATCGCATGCTCAGGTGTAGTCGCTAGGTTGTTCCATTCATGTGGATCGGATTGGATATCGTAAAGTTCTTCGTCCCCGTTGGCGTAATGAATGTAACGCCATCGTTCGTCGCTGACGCCAAAACTCCCAGGATCTGCTAAGTAAGTTGTCGATACATGTGGCCAGTCCGATCTCGGATCGTTCAACAATGGCACTAAGCTGGGACCGTCATGGTGTGGTTCTGCTGGCAGGCCAGAGAGTTCGAGCAAGGTCGGAAATAGGCTCACAAGATTCACCGGCTTGTCGCATCGTGCCGGAAGCGTTCCGGACGGCATGCCGGGTATACTCGGAGGTACTCGAACAATCAGCGGCACTCTCGTACAAGCTCGCCAAGCGGTGAATTTTTGCCAGTGCTGTTTCTCCCCTAAATGCCATCCGTGGTCAGACCAAAGTGCAACGATGGTCTGCTTGGCATTCGGCCCTTTTTCTAGTGCATCGATAACTCTACCCAGCATCGCGTCCGCAAAGTAGATCGAGGCGAGGTAACTTTGAATTGCTTGCTTCCATTGTCCTTGCTCTTGGATATGAGCGAAGTAAAGATTGGGGCCACGTCGTTTCCCCTCGGGAGGAAGATCGTCGAGGTCATCTGATTTATAGCCAGGTGGCAGTTGAATCGAGTCCAGAGGAAACGGTTCGAAATATTTTTCAGGAACAAACCACGGTTCATGCGGTCGATAGATTCCGCAAGCTAGAAAGAACGGCTTCGGTTGGGGTTGGCTTAACTGATTCGAAATCCACGCTGTCACCAGTTGGTCGCCGCCGTATTCCTCGTCCGTTGCCTTCAACGGGCCCCAATCCGTTTCGACATACTGCCAAGGCCCGCCCCGTGGCAAGCTGAGCGGGCGAGTTGCAGGTTCGAGAGTTCGAGGCAATGGATTCTCTGCATTGGCCTGCGGAAAATAATCGTCCCACGATTGTGCATCAATGAAGTAGTGCAATAGCTTTCCCGAACCAGCGGAATGATAACCATGGCGTGAAAAGACTTTGGGCATGATCTCAGCATCCGGGAGCACCTCGCGCATCGGTTGACGGTTGTCGTACAGACCGGACCGATTAGGAGATCTTCCTGTCAAGATGGCGGTCCGCGATGGATTGCATGCGGGCGCGGCACAATGTGCATTGGTGAATAAAATGCCGGACGCGGCAAGTCGATCGAGGTTCGGCGTGAGGGTCTGCGGATGACCACCAAGGCATCCAATCCAGTCGTTCAAATCATCGATCGCGATCATCAACACATTGGGTTTGTTCACGGGTGGATCGCCGAAAGCAAACGGTACTATTCCCATACCAACCACCAGAGCCAACACAGGACCGAAGAGCCTCAAGAATTGCATGGAATTATCTTTGGGAAGTTTGAGAAAATGCTAGATTCTGACACTCATCGCTAACCAATGTTTTGCAGGCTCCGCTTGCCGGTCCATCAACTGACGCGTACCCGCAAGGGGGAAAAGGAGGCAGAGGCGGAGCGGTGCGACAAGTAGCAGCTTGCGAAAAATGCGTTGATGTGAGCTTTTTTCTGTTCAACGAACTTGCCATTCAGGATGGTTGGGACTTGCTATTCAGGTTGGTCGGGGGCTCGTCCCCCACCAACCTTGTTTTGGCGTACTAACGGGCGGCACGCGCGAATCGACGGTTCCCCTCGGCTTTGCCGCCGGAGGCGGGCAAAGCCGAGGGGAACGTGAGATTGGAACTCCCAATTCTAGTACGCCAAAACGCATCCGTCAGGGACAAGCCCCAAACGGATGGGCTGGCGATATTATCGGCATTGCATAATTATCGGCATTGCATACTGGCGATCAACGAGGAGCGGCCAAATTCTCTTGCTTTGAATCGATACTGCTCATTTATAGTGAATAACATGTTGTCCCGCGAACTCTTCAGGTAAGAACAAGATTTTGACTTACAAACGATCGAAATCAACAAAACAGAAGCCTGCCCCTGATATGGAATTATTCAACCGCAAAGCCGCTTTCTGGAAAGCCATTTTCCAACGCGGTTTACCAATACTTGGTACTGTTGCCCTTATCACGCTCGCTGACCATGCGATAGCCGTAGACCCTACGACGGATCCGCTAGCGTTCTTCGAGGCGAAAGTCCGTCCCTTGTTCGTAAAGCATTGCTACGAATGCCACTCGGCGGACGCGAAAAAAGTCAAAGGTGGCCTACTGCTCGACTCCAAGGAAGGTTGGATGGCGGGTGGCGATTCGGGAGATGTTTTGGAACCGGGCAAGCCGAATGCCAGTTTGCTGATGGAGTCCGTCCGCTACAGCAACAAAGATCTCCAGATGCCGCCAAAGTACCAGCTCACCGAAGCTGAGATCGCCGTTCTCGAAAACTGGGTCGAGATGGGGGCTCCGGACCCACGAACAGGTGCCAAGATCACCAAAGCCTCTGGCATCGATTGGGAAAAAGGGCGAAACCATTGGTCTTTCCAGAGAGTGATTCAACCGATTGTTCCGACGGTCAAGGACAGCAGTTGGGCACGTGACGATTTGGACCGTTTCATTCAGTCCAAGATGGAGTCCGCCAACTTAAAACCGGCACCGGATGCGGATCGATTTGCATTGATTCGTCGCGTGACGCTCGATTTGACGGGACTACCACCATCGGTTCAAGAGGTAGGTGCCTTTGTGCGCGATCCGGACTCGGACGATGAGGCGCTTGCCAAGGTAGTCGATCGTCTTTTGCAATCGTCTGCCTTTGGTGAGCGTTGGGGTCGGCATTGGCTCGATGTTGCCCGATACGCTGACTCGGTCGGAAAGACACGCAATGTTCCCTTTCCGTATGCATGGCGTTATCGAAACTATGTCATCGACGCATTCAACTCCGATATGCCCTACAACGTATTCCTTGCCGAACAAATTGCCGGCGACTTGATGGACGCCAAGGACTCAAAAGATCGCGAGCAAAAGCTGGTAGCCACAGGCTTGTTCGCGTTAGGCTCGATGGATCTGAACGAACGCGATAGGGAGCAATTCCAACTGGATCGCATCGACGACCAAATGGACACTCTCGGTCGAGCCACCATGGGGCTTACCCTTGGTTGTGCGCGTTGTCACGATCACAAATTCGATCCGATCGCTCAGACCGACTACTACGCGATGGCTGGAATTTTCGCGAGCACCACAACCTTGAGCGGCCAACAAAGTCGTCAAGGTGGCAGCAAGGAATACCACCATCCGAATCTGCTGGCACGTTTGGATGCCCCACTTCCCTCGAAAACAACGGCGGGCAAGGATTCGAATGCCGTTATGGTGTCGCGCCTACAAGACCGACTCCAGCAGATTCAAGCAACGATCAAAAAGAACGAGTTCAGCAAAGTACGTCGTAACGAAGTCAGGAAGGAAGTCGCTTCGATTCGCGAGCAGCTTTCGAAATTGGGCAATTCGGCAGCCGGTCCGAAGAGAGCCAGTAACAAGACTGCAACTGACGAAAGTGTGGATCCGAATGCTGCGCTTGCAATGGCCGTTTCGGATGGCAAAGTTGAGGATCTGGCGTTGCGAGTCCGAGGCGAGCCGGATATCAAGGGGGATGTCGTACCACGAGCATTTCCCGTTATCCTTAAACAAGTCTCCGCCCCCGAGCTGCCCAACAACGGCAGTGGTCGCCTCGAGTTGTCAAAGTGGCTCACTTCTCGCGAGCACCCGTTAACAGCCCGGGTCATGGTCAACCGAGTTTGGGCACATCTGCTCGGGCGCGGCTTGGTTGAGTCGGTAGATAATTTCGGTGCATCGGGTGCATCCCCAACACATCCGGAATTGCTCGATCATCTCGCGACCCGTTTTATGGACGATGGGTGGTCGGTGAAGTCTGTTGTTCGGACGATTGTGATGAGTCGGACGTATCGCTTAAGTGGCCAACATCTATCGGCCAATGCCGCGGCGGATGAGGACAATCGTCTCTATTGGCGAGCCAATTTTCGACGTCTTGAAGTCGAGGCGATCCGGGATTCGCTCCTCACCGCCGGTGGAATGCTTGAAACGGCAAGACCAACGGGAGCGCCATTCGACGCGTCCGATGTTGCTGACATAGCGAAAGGTGATAAAAAGAAACGAAAGCCCGCCTCAATCGATTTAATCGGACAACCAGTCCGCAGTGTCTATTTGCCCGTGTTTCGGTCGAAGCTGCCTGGCATGTACACGGTGTTTGACTTCGCAGAACCGGATCAAGTCAATGGCCAACGCGACGTGACGACTGTTGCGCCGCAGGCGTTATTCATGCTGAACAACCCTTTCGTGGTCGATGTCTCCGCACGGGCCGCGGATCGCATTTTGGCGCAGAAACTGTCCGACGATAGCGCGCGGGTTCGCTACGCCTATGCTTACGCCCTCTGCCGGTATCCGACCGAGACCGAAACAGCCCGAGCAATGGAGTTTCTAGGTAAGAGCGGAGATCGTCGAAGCAACTGGGCGGCATTAGCCCAGGCACTGTATTCGGCTGCTGAGTTTAGATACATTCCCTAATCGAAATCGATCCGATGATGAACACTTGTCGTAACACATACTCTCCAATAACGCGACGTGGAATGCTGCAGTATACCGCCGCTGGATTTGGCTGGATGGCCTTCGCCGCATTGAACGCCAATCTGGCTCAAGCTGGCGATGAGTATGCTTCACCGCTAACGCCAAAGCCGCCCCATTTTTCAGCCAAGGCGAAACGCGTCATTTTTCTGTTCATGCAAGGAGGTCCAAGCCATCTCGACACGTTCGATTGGAAACCCGAACTTATGAAGAATGGTGGCAAGTCCTCTGCCAGCCTCGATAACGACAAGGGCAAAGCGGGTAAGCTACTTGCGCCCCAGTTCCAATTTGCACCGCGCGGACAAAGCGGCTTGCCTATCAGCGAGCTGTTTCCGGAGCTCAGCCGCCATGCCGATGACCTGTGCTTGCTCAATGGAATGCACACCTCGAACGCCGCCCACCCTCAAGCCACGATTGCACTGCACACAGGCAGTGTTAATTTTGTTAGGCCTTCGATGGGCTCATGGGTGACCTATGGACTTGGATCGGAAAACGAAAATCTTCCTGGATTTGTTACGATCAATCCAGTCGGCCTAGGTGGTGCACAAAACTACGGATCGTCGTTCCTGCCGGCATCGTATCAAGGCACACGGATCGACCTGGAAGCGGGTGGCATCTTGGATATTCGTAACCGTCATCTTGGCAAAGAACGCCAGCGATCCCAGATCGACTTGATTCAAGAGATGAATCGCAGCCTACTGGAAAAACATCCAGGGCAACTTGAACTCGACGGCGTGATACAGTCGTTTGAATTAGCCTACCGCATGCAGACCTCGGTACCGACTGTACTCAATCTGGAAGCTGAGAAGGCGAGTACCCTCGATCAATACGGAATCAACCAGGAAGACACGAGAGAATTCGGTACCCAATGTCTCATGGCTCGACGACTCGCAGAATCAGGCGTTCGCTTCATCCAAGTCAGCAATAGGGGCTGGGACCAACACAAAGACTTGAAGTCCGCTTTATCAAAAAAC
Source organism: Pirellula sp. (assembly GCA_043743995.1). Lineage (GTDB taxonomy): Bacteria > Planctomycetota > Planctomycetia > Pirellulales > Pirellulaceae > JBKCUI01. The sequence continues at coordinate 21,953 of JAYTVM010000031.1, forward strand.
TGCCGCGGCATCGATCGTCCTATCTCGGCCCTGTTGCAGGATCTCAAGGACCGCGACATGCTCAAGGACACGCTCGTGCTCTGGGGGGGCGAATTCGGCCGCAGCCCCCAGGACCAAGCAAATAGCGGCGATGGTCGTCGTCACAACAATCAAGGCTATAGCATGTGGATGGCAGGCGGCGGTGTGAAAGGCGGCATCCGCTACGGCGGCACCGACGAATTGGGCGGAACCTCGGTTCTCGGCAAGCTTGGCACGCATGATCTTCATGCAACCATGTTGCATCTGCTCGGCTTCGACCATACCAAGCTCACGTATCGTTACGCCGGTCGCGATTTCCGCCTCACCGACGTTTACGGAGACGTGGCCAAGGATATCATCGCTTAGGACCAGCGAGAGGCTGTAGTTTGAGGAACAAAGTCCGGACCGGTACATATCGTTTGCCATGAAGAGGCGAATGAGTTCTAATCAAAGGGGATGTGGTGTTGGCGATGATTGGTGCGTATCTTTTCGTTACCAGGAGAATTGCGATCCGAAATGAGCACGGCCGAAAAACCTAATTTTGTCTCGGTCGCCGACTATCTTGTCGCCGAGGAACTCGCCACCCTCAAGAGCGACTACATCAATGGCTGGGTACGAGCCATGTCGGGCGGAAACGTTCGACACAACCGAATCAAAGTAAACGTTGTCGTTTGCTTGTCGAATCAGTTGAGGGGCAATCCGTGTCAAGTCTACGACTCGGATATGAAAATCCGAATTCGTCAAGATTTATCAAAGAAGTTTTACTATCCAGATGCGTCGTTGGTGTGTGAAAGCAACGGGCCGACAGAATCGTTTCAGGATCGACCTGTTTTGCTCGTCGAAGTTCTTTCGAACTCTACGCGCGCGATCGACTTGGACGAAAAACTAGAGGCATACCTGACTATTGAAACACTCCAGTGGTATATCCTGTTGGAACAACACAAGCCGCTTGCAATCATCATGCGCCGAACTGAAAAAGGGTTTCTTCGTGAGACGGTTGCAGGACTCGACAAAAACATTGAATTGTCGATGCTTGGGTTGCAGTTGCCACTTTCCGAAGTTTATGCTGGCGTCGATTTCACGGCGACTGCCATCCACGAGTGATAACCGAAAAACGGCGCTTTCAACACAATTATGCGAGGGACAGTTTGAAATCTACGAATAAACTGGGTGGCACGCTCTGAGGTACGAAGGGCGTGGTGAATCGCTAGCGACATTTGCCTCACTTCCCACGCCCATCGCTAATCGCTTTGGGCGTGCCACACGGTGGCATGGGCGTCTAGCCCATGAATTGACGGGCGAGACGCCCGGGCCACGCAAGCTCCATTCCTAATTCTTAGTCGTCACAATGCACTACTATCAGAATTATTTCAAAATCGTTGCTTGGAACTCAGCTTGGCAAGCGGACAGGACATTTTGCATGACGGTGTCCACCTGTTCGCCGGTCAATGTTTCCGTGTCGCTTCGCAAATGCATACTCAAAAGTACCCGCTTCTTTCCATCGCCGTCCTTCCGCGTATCGCGATAGATTTCGCGGAACGCGACATGGATACATAACGGGCCAGCAGCCTTTTGGATCGTAGCTGAAATCGCTTGCCATTGGGTGGCTTCGTCCAAAATCAAATTCAAATCGCGCTCGACAGTAGGGAATGGAACAATCGGCTGTAGCTGGGGAATCAATCTGGCATGTTCGAGCAGCATATCGAGATTCATTTCTCCCACCGCAGCCTCGCAATCCAGTTTCATCGCGTGGACAATCGACCGATTCAATTGGCCAACCCAAGCGATCATTTCGCCACCGACCTGCCATGCGATGCCGCTGTGAGGTGCCAAGAAGTTCCAATCGACCATGCTCTTGGAAAGTTTGGCTTGCATGAATTCTGGTCCGCAACCGCGATGGAGAATTTCTTCAAAGGTTCCAGCCACACTTCGGATGTCGGATAATCCAATAACGCCCAAATTGAATTGCTGGCCGGGCAAGCCCGTTGTGAGCGGCAAATAGACGTTGGCGGTTTCAAATAACTGCGAATCGCGATTCGATTGCGACTGGTTGGTTAACTTAGCTGCGACCAAACTGGGAATCAACGATCGCCGTAGTTGATTTGCACCCTCAAGCAATGGAATGAGCGTTGTCATCGCATCTTCCGTCGTCCATGGCGAAAGGTTGGACGTCGGCGATTTACCGATCAAACTAGGCGTCATGGTCTCGTTGAACCCGGAAGCGCAAACCACTCGCCGAACCGTTTCCATCACGATGTCTTTGGGACGTTTGGCGGAGGAAACCAACGGTACCGCTGCATCCTCTGGAATCCGCTCGTAACCGTGGATTCGAGCGATCTCTTCGATCAAATCGATCTCGCGGGTGAGATCCGATCGGTAACTTGGGGAAACAACCCGAGCATGGGCATCGCTCGGATCGCCCGTCACTTGACAACCCAAGTGGACCAAAATCTCAAGCGAACGTTCCCATGGGATCGCAATGCCAAGGACACTTTCGATCTTGCCCTCTCTCAACAAAATGGGCGGTCGTTCCGGGTAGCGTTCGCCGGTGTCGACCGAGCCTGAGAGAAGCTGTCCGCCAGCCGTTTGCAAAATGATTTCACAACAACGACGCGAAGCCCAATCCATGTTGGCTTGGTCGATTCTTCGTTCGTAGCGATAGGACGACGGCGAATGCAGCTTGAGTTTCCTGGCGGTTCGGCGAATGGACAGCGGAACAAACTCGGCCGCTTCCAGCAAAATATCGACAGTGCTTTCGGAGACCTCGCTCTCGACACCACCCATCACACCTCCCAAGGCCACCGCTCGTTCCGCGTCGGCAATCACCACCATCATTGGGTCGAGCAGATACGTTCGATGGTCGATGGCCATGAAGTTCTCTTTGTCGCGGGCTGGCCGAACGATTATGCGTCCACCGCGAATGTTGGCAAAGTCGAACGCATGCAATGGCTGCCCGCACTCAAACATCACGTAGTTGGTGGCGTCCACCACGTTGTTGATCGGCTTCATTCCGATTGCAACCAGGCGCTTCTGCAACCAAAGCGGGCTTGGTCCGATTTTGACGCCGCGAATCAATCGACCAATGTAACGAGGACAGGCTTCCTCCATTTGGTTTTCAATCACAAGCGCGCTCGACGCCGGTTCGTCTGTTGTCTTGAGTTGCGGTGAAGGAAACCGCAATTCGCTTTGCAATAGCACAGACGCTTCTCGGGCAATACCGATGTGCCCCAAGCAGTCCCCTCGATTGCTGGTGATTTCCAAGTCGATCACTGGCACGCCATCGACCATGACGGTGCTCTCATGATTCAAGCCCGTCAGTGCCCAGCGAGTTGCCATGTCTTCATGGCTGATTCCAATGTCAACGTAGTCCGACAACCATTCCCAAGAGACTAACATGCACTCTGCTCACTATCGTAAATCGTTGTTGTTTCCGCGGCTCGAAAACGAGCCATGCTAGGATGCGAACTGGCTAAGGAAACGAACGTCACTCCGAAACAAGTCACGGATGTCGACGATTCCAAATCGCCTCATGCATAGTCGTTCCACGCCAAGCCCAAAAGCAAATCCACTCCACTCTTCGGAATCGATCCCCAATGCTTGAAAGACATTCGGATCCACCATGCCTGCACCACCAAATTCGACCCAATTGCCATTCCACCAATAATCGACTTCGACGCTCGGCTCAGTGAAAGGAAAGAAGGATGGGCGGAATCGAACGTGAACATCGCTGCCCAGATAACTCGTTGCAAACAATCTTAAAACACTTTTTAATTGCGCCATCGTCACATGCTTGTCGACCCACAGCCCTTCCATCTGATGGAACATGGGGAAGTGCGTGGCATCCGGTGCGTCGGGGCGATAGACCCGTCCCAGCGAGATAATTCGCAGGGGCAAAGGTTGCGTCTCCATCACTCGAATCTGCACCGTGCTTGTCTGGCTTCGCAATAACATCGCATCCCGGTCCGTCGGATTGCGCATCTGCTTGCTAGCTGTTGCTAGATAAAAATTGTCCAGCGGGTCGCGAGCGGGATGATCCTCGGGGATATTGAGGGCCATAAAGTTATGCCACGTGTCCTCGATTTCTGGGCCTTCCGTTATGCTGAAGCCCAGTCGTCCCATGATATCTTTCAGGTGCTCGATCGTCTGTGTGATGGGATGCAAATGACCAAGTGCCGGTCGAATTCCAGGCAGCGTTGGGTCGATCCGTTGTTCGTTCGTAACCTTCTGCAAACCGGTTCCTGCGAGCCGCTCAGAAGCGGTATCGAGGGCTGACTGAATGCCGTCGCGGACTTCATTGAATCGTTTGCCGGCAGCAGGCCGATGCTCCGATTCGATCGTACCCATCATTTTCTGAACGGCCTTGATCGCGCCATTCTTGGCGCCCACGAATTTAACTCGCAAAGATTCTAACTGCTCGGATGACGCAACGGAATTGAGCGACTGTTTGGCTTCGTCGAGCAGGGCGTCGAGTGAATCGACAAAATTCTGAAGGGACATGGCTAGGTTCTCGGACTCTGTTGTCACACTATGCAACGAGCCCGCGACTAGTCAGTCGTAGGCTCGGAAATCGTAAGACAGGCTGCTAGCCCGTCGTTTTGAATGGTGACAGGCAGGAGCCTGTCGAACGGATTTAAGCCGCAACTTTCGCAGCCAACGCTTCTTTAACTGCAGCCACAACGACACTGAAACCAGCCGAATCGTTCACTGCCATTTCGGCAAGTTGCTTTCGATCGACTTCAATCTTGGCTAACAGCAATCCGTGAATGAACTCGCTGTATCGGATGCCGTGCATGCGTGCCGCAGCGTTGACGCGGATAATCCAAAGTCGGCGGAAATCACGACGTTTGCGGCGTCGGTCACGATACGCAAACCGTCCTGCCCGAACCAAATTTTCTTTAGCTGTACGGTACAGACGTCGGCGTCCGCCAACGTATCCCTCGGCTCGTTGAAATAGTCTTCTCTTGGCTTGCCTACGAGCGGAGCCTTTTCTTGTTCTCATGGATACGCAATCTTAACTGCAATGGGCGTCTCAGGTCACCGCGAAGGGCTGCATTATCTCAGCAGCAACAGCCCGTAAATAGACTTCGCGACAGTTATTACCCAAACGCCTGGTGATAAAATGGGCCAGGTGGTTTGCTTTTACTAGTAGCTGTAGCCGCGCAACGCGTCTTGGACAGCTCTCTGGAAATTCGGTTCCAGGACCTTGGTTCCACGCAATTGGCGAATTTTCTTGGCTGACTTGCTGATGGCCAAGTGGCTAGTTCCCGCTTTGCGGTGCTTAACCTTGCCCGAAGCAGTAAGTCGAAATCGCTTTTTCGTGGACTTGTGAGTCTTTAGTTTGGACATTGAAGCACTACAACATTCTAAAAGTCGGTATATAAGCATCGCTAATGGCGTTTTCGTTTCTCGCCACAGTCGGTACGGTTCCGAAATCCGGGCGTCGGAGTTTAACGTTCGCACGTCATTCATCCAAGGCTAAATCGGACTTTAATTGCTCAAATCGTTAGTTAGAAGGTAGGAGCAAAGCGTGGATTGACGTGAACTCGCCTCGATCGGCTAGGCATTCGCATGTGGATCTGGGGCAAAAAGATCGGAAAGCAATAAATTGGCGTTTGGTTGGCAGTTTGGTGCAATCCTAGAACCGACACCGTAGCTGGCAACTTGCGAATATCCGCCCTCGGCTGGTTCGCGGTGAACATGGATACATCGATCCATTACGTCCACGACCCAGAACTCTAGAATTCGAGCGCGCGCATAGAGTTCGCTTTTGAGCACCCTATCATATTGAATGCTGCTATCGGAAACTTCGATCAACAGTAGGACGTCCTGGCTCTGGGGGTGGCGATCCAAATAACGCCTCGGCTTTACCCAAAGGACATCCGGTTCTAGACGGCTATCCAGGTCTGGCAAGCTCAGTCCGCTTTGGACGCGCACGGAAACAGCCATGCGACTTGTATTTTCGATAGACCAATGGTTCAGAAAACCGATGTAATCGTCGTGAATCGGCCCTGCTGGATTCATTGAATGCAGTTCTCCAAAAATTAATTCGATTCGACGATCCAATGGATCGAAGGCCCCGCTTTCGACCATCAGGTCGTATTCGGGAACCGTTAGTTTCAGCAAAGTGCTCATGGTTCACCTGTGTAGGGCCTCGCATACCAAGTTTCCTGCTCTAGATTTTAGACGCAAATTTCCCTAAAAGCGAATGCATGCAGGAATTCTCGATTCAAAGAAGCTCGCGCAAGTGCCACAAGGGGGACCGTCCATTCGAACCGGGCGAGCGGTACTACTCTGCCGTGCTTGAACGGGGCAGGGAATTGGTTCGGCAGGATTTCAGCAGAGAGCACTGGCAGGGACCTTCAGTAAACACAGTCGGTTGGTGGGTTAGTCAAATGCCTGCGAAACGGACCGGAAAACTAACGCTGGCCCCAACTCTCGTACTGCTCGACGCGCTCGAAAAATTATGCGAACAACCCGAGGACAGCGACCTGGCGTATTTGCTAGCTGTCCTTTTAATACGCCGCCGCCTTTTGACTGAGCAACAGGTCGAACCTACCGAGGACGACCCCAACCATTTGCACTTGAACCATTCTTCCAATGGGCGCGAATTTCTCGTTCCCGTGAGCATTCCCACCCCCGATCGCGTTGAAACTTTGCACCAGAAACTAATCGAGCTACTTTACTGTGAAACATGAAAGGCCGACCAACTCTTCCACTAGGGAGGAGACAAAAACCTCGACAGCTTTGCAGTGCATAGCAGTCCTTTTTTTGACCTTCGTAGCGGGGGGGGCAACCTGCATGCCCAGGCGGTCGATTCCAGAGTTTCAACCAAAGCCGTTATTCACAACACCTCCGACCCTGGATCAATTGACGGAAGCTATCAATCGATCGCGCAACGTCCTGTCGCTTCAGTCCAACTCAGTAACCGTGAATGTCAATAATGAGCGGACCATCAATACGAATGTGACTTGGGCTCGCGAAAAGCGGTTTCGTATGACCGCAAGTGTGGCTGGAATTGCGGGAGTCGACATTGGCAGCAACGACGAAGTGTTTTGGATGGCCATCCGCGGCGGCTTGACCAAAGAAATGTACTTTGCCAGACACGTCGAATTCGAATCCCAGGTCGATCGGCCCGTGCTACCCGTGTCTCCAATCTGGCTCATTCAAGCCATGGGGATTTGTGAAATTAAGAGTAGGATCATTCAGAACCCGGTGACTCGGGCCGATGGACTGGTCGAACTGACCACAGAAGAACCAAGTCCGATCGGAATTTACACTCGGACGCTGGTCGTGGATCCGAAGTATGGTTTTACTCGCCAAGTGTTCTTGCGAGACCCAACCGGTCGCTTGGTGGCCAACGCACAGCAGTCCAAGCATGAATACTACGCATCGATTCAATCGTCTTTGCCGCACCACGTCAAAGTTCAACTGATTCCCTCCGGTAGTCCCCTCTTGGAACTCGATATTTCGATTGCATCGTATGTTGTCAATAGCTTAGCCACCGACAACATGACTCAGTTTGTGATGCCCAACACGAATGGCTACCAAATGATCAATTTGGGGCAGAGCGGACCGCAAGCCATCGTGCCTCAACAGGTAGCACCGCCTCAGCCTAACTACCCTCAAGTTTCCTATCGAGGTGTTCCATGGGATGGCATGAGTACGAGATGACACGGTAATGGGAGAGCGAGGCCTCACCCTCGCGAACAATATGGTATCAAGGTGAATCGCTGCAAAGAACGGCAAGGATTTCAGCATGGGCATTCCGTGGATTTCGACATCGACTATTCGGAAAAAACTCCTCGTATCGATGGTTGTTTTAGGTATTGTGGTGGCAGTGCTAGGGTACAGCAGCTTTCGTGGTGTCTACGCTTATCGCGATCTCGTTGCGACTCTCAGCAGTCGAGCTTCCGAGATACCACTCACAACCGAACTGACTCGGTCCATCGACGAATTAAAAATGAGTTTCCAGCATGTGGACATAAGGGAACCCATGGAATTCTCCTGGTCACGCCAGCAAAAACTAGAATCCCAAGATGATTTCGCCACCTTGAAAAGTCAGCGAAAATTCAGTGAGAAATTGAATCACGTGCGAGTTATTCTAGCGCAATACAAATCACGGCTCGAACGCTCGAACATCGACGACCCTTTTTTGTCCGATCTGTCGGAGGAATTCGAAAAGTCTGCGGAGCTGGCATACCTGCTAAACACCATTTCGATTCACCAGCAAGACCTACTTGCATCGGGAAGTGTCTCACACGCAATTCAGCAATTGTACAATCTCGAAAAATTGTCAAAACTCGCACACAAACTGCCGACTTTTTTTGGCGATCGAATGGCCAGTTTTCGCGATGATGTTCGGTCTCGCTATCACACTTGGATCGCGCTTTCCTGGAGTAGCGCCGTGCTTGCCGCGTTCCTTTTGATTGGATTGATCGCGTATGCTCGCATCGCGGTGATCAAGCCGTTCAAGGCGCTGTTGGCGGGTTCACGCCGTGTGGCTTCTGGCGACTTCGCATATCGAATCCACATCGACAGCAAGGACGAATTGTCAGAACTTGCCGATGCCATCAATTTGGGTGCCGCGAGTTTCCTGAGTATTCAGCGCGATCTCAACGACCAAGTGCGAGCAAGATCGCAGGAAGTGATTCGGAACGAGCAATTAGCTAGCGTGGGCTTTCTCGCGGCTGGGGTTGCCCACGAAATCAACAATCCACTCGCATCCATTGCGTGGAGCGCCGAAGCCCTCGAGTCCCGATTGCACCGAATCCTGCATCCTGAAGAGAAATCAATCGAGGGAACGGAACAAGAGCCTGTCCCAGGCGTCGACATTGAAACGTTGCGAACGTACCTGCGCCGTATTCAGGACGAAGCGTTCCGATGCAAAGGAATCACCGAGCGATTGCTGGATTTTTCCCGACTGGGCACCGAACAACGCAAGCAATCGATCGACATGAATGAGATTGTGGGGGATGTGGTCGATATGGTACGACATCTTGGTCAATTCCGTACTCAAAAGATCGAATTCCATCCGCGACCGATGCCCATGATCGTGTGGGCAAGCCCACAGGAAATGCGACAAGTGGTTCTAAACTTAGTTACCAACTCGCTTGAGTCCTTAGATCCGACGCGTAACGACGGCTGTGTTGGAATAACACTTGATGCCTTGCACGACTCGGTCCGTTTAGTCATCGAAGACAACGGATGCGGTATGACCGAAGAGGTTTTGCAGCATCTATTTGAACCGTTTTTTACACGCCGTCGCGACGGACGCGGAACGGGTCTAGGATTGCCAATTACCAGCCGCATCATCGCCGACCATGGTGGCCGCATCACTCCAAAAAGCCCTGGCGTCAATTGTGGCGCTCGATTCGAAGTGATTTTGCCAAATCAACCTGCTAACAACCAATCTTATGACATCTCCCATGAAAAAATTGCAGCCTAGCCAGCTCTCCATTCTGTTTGCCGATGATGAACCGTCCCTGCAAGAGTTGATGCGAATGGAGTTGCCCCACTTGGGGCACCGCGTAACTGTTTGTCCAGACGGGTATACCGCGGTAGCGGCATTGGAGCGAGAATCGTTCGACTGCTTGATAGTCGATTTGGATATGCCTGGAATGAACGGAATCCAAGTCATTGAGCGGGCCGCCACGCTTTCACCAAGAACCGAATCGATTGTTCTCACCGGCAAGCAGTCGCTGGAATCGGCAGTGGCGGCCTTGCGATTCGGTGTGATCGATTATCTGAGCAAGCCGTGTCGACTTTCCGAGTTGCAAGCCTTGCTCCAGCGGGTGGCTGCTCGGCGTGAACTCAAACGGCACTCAGCCGCCCTAGAACAATCTGCCGCATCGTCTCCTGTCAGTTCGCCAAAACTAATCGGCAGTTCCAAGGCCATGCAGGATGTGCTCACGTTGATTCGCAAAGTTGCTCGGACGCAGAGCACCGTTCTTATTCGAGGTGAAACTGGCTGCGGAAAAGAGTTGGTCGCAAGGGCTTTGCACGACCAGAGCCTACGGGGCGACAAACCATTTGTGGCCGTCAATTGTGGTGCTTTACCAGAGCATTTGATCGAAAGCGAGTTATTCGGACATAAAAAAGGGGCCTTTACAGGTGCCGATTCCCAGCGTGAAGGTCTCTTCGAAGTGGCGAGTGGTGGCACGATTTTTTTGGATGAGATCGGCGAGTTGCCGTTGGCCATGCAAGCGAAACTGTTGCGGGTCTTGGAAAGTGGAGACATTCGGCGCGTAGGCGACAACATGACGTTTCACGTCGATGTACGTGTTGTCTGCGCGACGCACCGCGATGTAGAAACGATGGTGGAGTCAGGAGCGTTTCGCGAAGATCTGATGTTTCGGATCAACGCGTTTGAAATCCATGTCCCAGCCCTGCGCGATCGCATGGAGGATGTCATGCCCTTGGCTCGCCATTTGTATCTGCGTCATCGACCAGAGCACGCATCGATCGAAGGCATTTTCGCAGAGGAAACCATCGCCGTTTTTAAACAGCACCCGTGGCCAGGAAATGTTCGAGAATTAGCCAACGTGGTCGAGCATGCGACCATCTTGTGCGACAATCCACCCATTCTGCCGGAACATTTGCCACGCCATTTCGTCGATAGGCGGCTTAAGCGAGAAGCAAAGTTCCTTAACACAGCCTCGATCCATAGCACGGGCTCGAATCCATTGAGCCTAAAAGAAATGGAGTCGCTAGCCGTTCAAGAAGCGATTCAACGCCATCTAGGCAATAAACCGGCCGCCGCAGAAGAACTCGGTATCAGTCTTAAGACACTCTACAACAAACTGAACCAAAGCGATTTGGCCAATAAGGCCAATGCGAGTTGAAACCGTAGTCATGTCGCTCCATCTAAGGATCACTCGATCCATTAGTTAGAGTCGTAGCGAAACTCGCCAAGAGTTTCGGCGCCCGCTCATTCCGAAAGTCTTGGAGGGAGGGTGAAGTCACTCTCCCTCTGGGAGAGTCGGCCTGAAAGGCCGGAGAGGGGTTGCATCACACTGGTCGTATTCAGCCCAATGGCACTCACTTTGGAATTTTTGAGCCTCCATGCGCTAGCATGGATTATTCATGAAGTTCGTTCTTTTTGTAAACATTCGCCGAAGGCGGGGTAGCCCCCCTTCCCAAAGCGTGGGTCAGGCCGAATTGCCTCGCTTCCCACAGTCTGGCGACTGTGGCTACCACCGGTTCCGCGAATGTTTACTTCTTTTTGACAGTAAGTCTTTCTACCGTATCGTGTTGTGTCGATTTACAACCAAGCAGACTGCTTTTGGTAACCCGATGCGTTCGTTTTGAAGATGTACGCTTTGATGTATTTCGGGCCAAAGGCCCAATCATTTACCTAGCCCAGGCCAACTGCCTGGGTGACACGCAAACACGAGACTAGTTTAGTTAGCGCTGAAGGCCCGTCCATTTGACAAACGGACGGGCCTTGAGCCCTAACATAATTGCGTTTCGCCAATTCCCAGGCCGTTGGCCTGGGCTAGGCAAACTACCGGGCCTTCGGCCCTACGCACAAGGGCGCAACTTCAA
>JAYTVM010000032.1:0-8618 GCA_043743995.1 Pirellula sp.
TCGGATACAGGGCGGTAACGTTACCCTGACTAGGACTTCCACCCAGCAAATCAATCGCCTTTAAAGGCGCACTCGCCTTTCGCTCTGCGAAAGTGCGCCGAGTCAACGCACTTTTGCGGAGCAAAAGGCGACAATTGGACGTTATTTCTTGATCGCGAAACGTGAGTTCTTTGACACATAGAATTTGGGGTCGTCGATGATCCAGTCCGTTGTCCAATCGCGTCCGTTGTCTCCATTGACCACATTATAGAAGAAGGAACGCACCTCCTCGCATCGATAGCCGTACGGCATAGCCGAGGCAAGATAGTCATCGCGCGTCAATTCGTCGACACCTGGCTTGGCGAAGTAGTGCGTGAGTCCATCTGGCGTAAACGAGATGCCGAGCGTCCACCAGCCCATCGTTTTTATTTCGGGACCCATAAAATCCCCACCGCGTTTATCGGCGCGGATCCTGAAGTGCGCGTACGAAACAGTTTTGCCATTTTCAACGCGTGAGGCCCTGAGGATGAACAAACCGGGCCAATAAATCTCTTCTTTATCCTGTTTCGAAGCAAACAAGAACTTCGATTTTGTTTCCTGTATGGTGGTTTCCACAGCCGCGCGGAAAGCGAAATGGGGACCGTTTCTATTTTCCCATTTGTCCATTGGGGGTAAATAAACTCGGGTTGTCATGCTAGGGGACTGATCCACTCGAACGGTTCCACCTAGCCGATATTGAACATTGCAGATGAAGTCATCTTGGTGCATCGTAAAGCTAGGCGATTTCGGAACCCCAGTCTGAAGAGACTTGAGTAGCAACGAGCCCTCGCTTCCTTCAAGGCCACCAGGGGGAGTTGGAACGCGTTTTACGATGTCAGGATGCCCCCGTTTGGCACCCTCATACCAACGTCCATTGGTAGACTTTCCCATCGGCATTCGCTGTTTTTCGTCGATATCCTCGGAGCTCTTGGGGTTGTTGGGGATGAAATCCCAACCTTCGTCCTCGAAATCGTCCCCAACTTGAGTCAGTTGAACTCCCGTTCCTGGGACGACGATGTCGGTTGCGTTCTGGCCAAAAGCCATACTTGTCAAAAGGCCAAAGCCAAGACCGACCGATAGAGTAGGGTGAAGAAGTTTCATCGCAGAGCGGTTCCCGTTGAGACGTTAGTTTCACCGAAATGACGGCGTCCACTGCGTATCGGCAGGAAAAACCGTTAGAATCGTAGTTTTCGCATAGAGCTACCAAACTGAACGCAAATTGCGTAGCTTACCGTTGGAATACCCTTTTCAAAACAACACTCAATAGGCAAAGTACTTGAACCCAATTCAGCCCCATTCCCCGCCCGACGACCTAGATAACAAGTCTTCAGCCATCGAGAGATCGCCAGCCAACCCAGGCTCGCAAATTGTAAGCCGACTCGGTGAATCTGCAAAAATTACAGCGATCATCGCGATCATGTTTGTGGCTTTCTGGCTAGTAAAATGGAAACTTCAGAAAGCGGACGTGACGTTCGCAAAGGTGCAGGAGGGGATTTCCAACGTCTCCTATTTTCAGATAGGATTTGCACTTGTTTTGACCGTACTCAACTATCTGATCTTGACGGGTTATGACTGGATCGCAGTTCGCCACCTCCGAAAAAAGTTGCCGATGTCGAAGATCATGACGGGAGCCATTGTGGGGTACTCCTACGGCAATGTTCTGGGTTGGCTGCTAGGTGGGAACGCGGTTCGCTATCGACTCTATTCGACGTGGGGGTTTTCACTCTTGGAAATCGTTGCGTTTGTAACGATCCTTGCGACAACGTTTTGGCTCGGATTATTTCTTTTGGCTGGTGTTGCATTTGTTTGGTTACCGGTCAAGCTGACCGAAGATGTCCGTGAAAAACTCATCTTAGACCACCATGTCTGGGGATGGCTGTTTCTGGTTTGCATTATGTCCTACCTCCTCGCTTGTACTTTTTATCGAAAACCGATCCGCATCCGCGATTTTGAAGTGACATTGCCTCCATTTCGGCTTTCGGCGATGCAGCTCATGGTCTCTGCCGGGGATTTTCTGTTAGCTTCGCTCGTTCTTTATTGGCTACTTCCATCCGGAAACCCGAACATCAACTTTTCGACTGTTTTGGTCGCCTATTTGACTGGACAAATCATCACCGTCCTATTTCACGTCCCCGGCGGATACGGAATTTTGGAAATGGTACTGCTCTCATTCTTTCCTGATGAGACGTCGGGATCTGTCGTTGCTGCGATCGTCTTGTTTCGAGTCATCTACTATTTCCTTCCGTTTATTCCAGCAACGGCGTTGGTCTTGTACAACGAGTATCGAGTTAAGCATCGCCCACTCGAAATGAACCAACGAACTTAGGGACACCGAACTTAGGGACACTGCCATTGGCAACCGCCGTATTAACCCAAGTCCCCGAGACTCAGTCGTGGCAAAACGCTATGAAACGCGCGATCCGCAATTCCAAGGAATTGTGCGAAGCCTTGAGTCTCCGTCTTGAGGCCGTACAGACGTCCATCGAAGGCGAATCGCAGTTTCCGGTTTTTGTCCCTTTGGAGTTTTTGCGTCGTATGCGTACGGGCGATGCGTTTGACCCGCTCTTGCTACAGGTCTTGCCTAGATCCGAAGAGTCTGTGGTGGACCCTGACTTTGATAATGACCCTGTTGGCGATGGTCAAGTAGAAAGAGCTCCAGGTCTGCTCCATAAGTACCATGGCCGAGTCTTGCTACTGGTCTCTGGCGCCTGCGGTGTGCACTGTCGATACTGCTTTCGCCGTCACTATCCGTACGCTACCGCCCCCAAAAGTATCGAGCGGTGGTTGCCGGCCCTCGAGTATATCCGAAGTGATTCGAGCATCCACGAAGTGATCTTGTCCGGCGGAGATCCATTAACAGTAGTCGACGAGCATTTGGCGGCGTTGGTAGAACTCTTGGACGCGATCCCACATCTTACCCGCTTGAGGATCCATACACGGCTGCCCGTTGTCATTCCTCAAAGAGTCGACCAGAACCTATGTCGCTGGCTTGACAGGACGCGGCTGTCGAAGTGGGTTGTACTGCATATTAACCATCCCCAAGAAATCGACACGGATCTCCGCATCGCAATATCGAGGCTCCAACGAACGGGTGCGACGGTACTCAATCAAGCGGTATTGCTGCGAGGGATCAATGACTCGGTAGAAGTTCTGGAATCCTTGTGCGAACGGTTAGTCGATTGCGGTGTGCTGCCTTATTACCTGCATCAACTGGATCGAGTCGCTGGGGCGACGCACTTTGAAACGGACAGGGCCAAAGGGCTTGCGATCGTGGATGAATTGGCCAGACGATTGCCCGGCTACGCCGTGCCTAAGTACGTGGTTGAGATTGCGGGCGAGCTGAGTAAATCCACGATATTGGCATCTGCAGACGATTCGCCCAAAGACAAAAAATCACTGATCTCAACGAGATTTCAAACTTTCTAAAGGGAACAGCCATGTTGCAAAAAGATAGCTCCATCGTTAGGAACATCGCCTCGATTGCGTTGCTGATCTGTTTGGCCTTTATCGGGGCGGTAGGATGCAAACAGTCCACGGAAAAGCCGAGTATCGACAAGTTAGAAAAGGCAGCCGAGAAAGCCACGGTCGTAGATCCTATTTTGGAGCATGTGTTGGTATTGGAAAACACGAATAGTCCGACGTCGATACAAATTGCCAAGTACTATATGGACAAGCGGGGCGTTCAAAAAGTTTTGCAAATTCATTGCCAAGATTCCTCACTCGATGTAGGTGGTGAGACCCTTGAGTTCGCTGTCTTTCAAAAGGCGATCGAGAGTCCACTTCGCGAGTACTTGTCTAAAGACACAAAGATCGATTACATCGTGCTTACCAAAGGGATACCGATTCGTCTATCAGGTGCTCCCGTTGGTTTTGGCAATAATCGCCCTTCGCTTGATTCGTATCTGGCTGCACTCGACTATTTCGACATGCGTGATTCCTTGAAAGTGGTTATCGATGAAGGTGGCTTTACGGGCAAGTGCTTCGTGAACCGCTATTGGAATTCGTCAGAACGATTTTCCCATGCTAAACATGGCGGATATTTGGTGACTCGGCTGGATGGATACACCACCGCATCGGCGTTGGCGTTGGTTGATAGTTCGCTTGCTGGAGACAAGAGCAAACCGACAGGGAAGATTTTTTTGGATTCGGTACCGCTAACCGAGCCAATCGATACCGCCAGAGTCCCGCTGTCTCCAATTAGGGATGGTAAAACGAACATGGAAATGATTAGTGGGATGGGGGTTCCTGATTGGAATATCGATATGGTTGCGGCCTCGGAAAACCTCAGCAAGGCAGGCATTCCCGTTGAGTTGGATCGAACCGAAGCTTTTGTCGGCAATAAACAGGGGCTGATGGGATACGCTTCGTGGGGCAGTAATGACGGAAAATTTAATGCAGATGATTACAAATCCATTCGCTTTGTGTCAGGGGCGATTGCTGAAACGGCTGTCTCAACGAGTGGTCGAACGTTTTTACCTTCCCCTGGCGGTCAGTCACTGATCGCGGAGTTGATCGAAGCCCGCGTGACAGGTGCCAAGGGGTATTGCGACGAACCGTTCTTGCCTGCCATTGCGTCGCCGACGATACTTTTCGACCGATACACTCGGGGCTGGAATCTTGCAGAAAGTTTCTACGCAGCCTCTCGCTTCGTCGGCTGGGAAGACATTGTCATTGGCGATCCATTGTGCGCACCTTATGCGAAGTAAGCGTGGCAGATGCTGCCAGCATCTGAACCGACGCGTGGCGGATGCTGCCAGCATCCGAACCGACGCGTGGCGGATGCTGCCAGCATCCGAACCGACGCTAGCAGCGTCGGCCACGGGCACTGCGCGAACTCCAACGAGAGGATGTATTTCATGACTGCGGCTTTCCGATCACTTCAAGTTGCCGCAAGAGTTCTTTCACGATCGTGGCGTACTTACCGGAGACATCATGAAGCTCCTCGGGATCGCTGTCGTGGTCGTAGAGTTCGGTTTGATCGTCGCTCCATCGCGTGAATCGCCAGCGGGCCGTTCGGATGCTCTGTCCGTAGAGCTTCGGATCTCGCGTGACGAGCGTGAAGGCGGCGTCTTTTACGCTGGCGTCCGGCGACTTCAAGACAGACCGCAAACTCACCCCCGCAACTTCATGTGGAATCTTTAGGCTGCAAACGTCTGCGACGGTTGGATAGAGATCGACGAATTCTACGAGCGAACGGCTCGTCTGGCCGCCTTTCATGCCAGGCGCGGCGATGACGAGCGGCGCACGGCAAGAGCGCTCGAAGAGCGTGTTCTTGTTCCACCAATTCCGTTCGCCGGTGTGATAGCCGTGATCGCCTACGAAGATGACGAGCGTCTTGTCCCAGAGTTTGTTCTGGTCGAGTGCGTCGAGCACGCGACCGAGTTGTGCATCCATAAAACTCGTGCCCGCGCAGTACGCGCGGAACAGCTCTCGCCATTCTTGTTCGGTGAATTTTGCGAACGCGTCACCATAGGCCCCGAAGCCCACTGCGTCCCTGCGAACGGGTGAGATATCAGCCGGGTCACGCCATATTGCTAACGAATTGGGCGGATACAAATCGAAATACTTCTTCGGCGCTACAAAGGGATCGTGTGGCTTCATGAATCCACAACCGATAAACCATGGTGCGTCGCCGAGCTTCTCGATCATCGCCACCGTCGCCGACGCGATTTGGCCATCTGGCTGGTCATCGTCCGTGCCATCCGCAGCGCCCCATTGGCACCAGTTGAGGGCTCCATCGGTGACGTTTCGACCCTCGATCAATGTGCGACCGAGTTGGGTCGTCTCAAATGCCTGAGCGGTGTGCCATGAGCGGCCTGCGTCCATCCACAACGCTTTCTGTTTGGCATCCTTGCCGCCGCCGAGGTGATAGAGCTTGCCAAATGCGTGCGTCTGCCAGCCGGCGTCTTTGCAGAGCTGCGGCATCGTGATGATCTCCAGCATTTTTTCGCGAAGTCTCGTGTCATTGCCCGTGATACCTGTTTGCTCGGCTCGCAGCCCGACCATCATGGAGCTGCGACTCGGATTGCAGACTGGGTATTGCACATAAGCTCGCTCGAACGTGGTGCCGCGAGCTCGCAGTCGATCGAGGTTCGGTGTCTTCACGACGTCGCGTGTGAAGGCACCACCATAGTCGCGCAAGTCATCGACCATGATCAGCAGGACATTGGGACGATCCGCCAGCAGCGTGCCCTCGCAAAGCCCAAGCGTGCCCCCGCAAAGCCTAAAGAGCAAGAGAGAGGGGATCAAAATCCGCACATTGAAAATTCCGTGATTCATGGCTTACTTGTCCTTGTCGTCCGTCTTGATGTATTCCTTGGGCAACGTGGCGACCCAGGCTTCGACTTGGGTGGAGAGTCTCTTCACTATGTCAGGATGCTTGGAGACAAGGTTTTGTTTCTCGCTCGGATCACTGACAACATCGTAGAGCGCGAGTTCAACGCCGTTCTTGCGTGTCGGGTGGATGAGCTTCCACTGGTGATCGCGGATGCCGGCGTCGCTGTTTGCGGAACTGGTTTTCCACAGCAGCGGTTTGGTACGCACGTGCTCACCTTTCCCGAGCCAGGCCGCAGAGGCGTCTTCGCCATCGAAGTCGTTGGCGTTGATCTTCACGCCGGCGATAGCACAAAGCGTGGGCAGAAAGTCTGCGCCACTGATTACGGATTTCTCATCCACTCGATTCGCGGGCACATGGCCGGGCCAGCGGACAATCCAAGGGACGCGGACGCCCCCTTCCAACATGCCGTGCTTGCCGCCGCGAAAGATACCGGAGTAGCCCATTGCATTGAGTCTCATCTTGTCCGAATCGTCCTTATTGCCGCCAGACTTTTTGCCGTCCGCTCTGATAGGGGCTGCACCTTGATCGCTGGAAAAAACGACGATGGTGTTCTCGCGCAGGCCAAGTTCATCGAGTCGCTTCAGCAGACGACCAACGTCTTTATCCAAAGAGAAAATGTCCGCAAGGTACGTCCGCATATGCTCGCTCACGTCGCCACCCAGGGCTTTGCACGCAGCGAACTTCTCCTGCATCGGCTCGGCGAACTTGGACTCGTCCACCGTTACGTTTTTAAATTTATCGATGTAGCTCTGCGGAGGATCGACCTTATGATGCGAGACGTGCCCCCAGACGTTCATGAAAAACGGCCCGTCCTTGTGCTGTTCGATGAACTTGATCGCTTCGTCATAGATGGGGGCATCTCGACCGGCGATGTTCTTTTTCTTTGCCGCACCGGCCGCCCCGCTGATGACGTCGATGCCATAGGTACCAGGCTTTGATTGATCCTCAGGCCCGATGTGCCACTTGCCGAAGTGCCCTGTTGCATAGCCATGCTTGTGCAGCAGTTCCGTTATCGTAATTCGATCCGCAAAGCCGCCGTTCGCAGGGTAAGTGGGAAATGAGGCAGGCCATTTGCTGGTCATCAAGCCGGTGCGCGTTGGGCAGCAGGTCACACCGGTTGCATAAAACTGCGTGAATCGCGTACCATCGGCCGCCAGCTTGTCGATATTCGGCGTCCGCGCATAGGGATGTCCGTAGCAACCGAAGTCCGCGAAGCCCGAATCGTCCGCGAGCAGGAAGATAATGTTGGGTTTGACAAATTTTGGTTCCGCCGCATGCAGTTCGGACAATGGGGACAAAACAAGGGCTACGAGTAAACAATGCAAGTATTTCATGGAACACTTTTTTTGATAACGAATGTACATGGACATTTTTGAGATGCAAATGTGTCTGCGACATGTAGTCGCAAAGTAGGCCCATAGCTCCCGGACGCTTGCCCCGTGCAATGCACTTCGTTCCCTATTGTACTTGGCTAACTCAACGGTGTGAATCGCGATCGAATCCTCCAAAACTCGTCCACTTTCCCGTTCGACCAGTTGGAACGGGTATGAAGTTGCTCGTCGTCCCACAAATTCCGAATCATCAAACAGAGCGAATACTTCGCTTTAAGGTCGCTGTATCCCTGACTAGGTCGAAGCTGATCCGTGTTTGCTTGGCAAGCGTAAAAGACTGCTGACTTGGCGAAACTCGATTCAAACACAATCTGTACTTCGATGACAAAGATCCGACCAAGCTCGTCGGTCGCCTTTAAGTCGACACAGATGAGCTTGCAGGTCTCGCCCATCGACGAGCTAGGCAATGGTACAATAAACGTGTGTCCCCCCGGGGCTCCTTCGGTTCCACGGGACTTCGAACTGATGATACAGAACTTGCCGAGTATGGCGTCCTGTAAGTGTCTCTTCGTTCTATTTGTCGCACTGTTCCCATTGCTCTTTGCAATGCGCTGGGTCGCTGGGTATCCAATGAGGCGGTTTCTCTCGTTCCAGACGCTTGAGGAACTCCTGCAAATTTGTTAGGACCGTGAAATGTTAGACCTTCGCGGCGATCGCTCCTGATTCGTCAAATCTGTTTTCCTGACTGTCCGGCGGACGGGGGGGAACGTTTGAGTTTTCTCGTTGAATCTTGGACACTTCTCGCTTATCGCCGACAAATCAACCTTCCGTCGGATTTCATTCGGATTTCATCCGGCGGAGGCACATCTGACAGCTACCTTTCATTTGAAAGACCCCGCAGAAATGCGTCCGGCACGGCGAAGCCGTGCCGG
>JAYTVM010000033.1:0-2604 GCA_043743995.1 Pirellula sp.
GCTTAGTCCGCCAAAGGCGGACTAAGCTATAGGGAGCGGACGTGTTATCGTTTCGATCCGCGTACGTAGGACACCAAAACGGTGTCCGGTCGGGGCAAGCCCGAGCCGGACAATCAGACTCGAAAAAGTCCTTCACGGCGTTGGACTTGCCCCCAACGGATGCGTTTTGGCGTAGGATGGAACCATTGTCCCGTCCGTTGATTCGTTCGGGACAATGGTCCCAAACTACAACTGGTATCTCACAGCGTGCCGGTCGCCTTAGTACGCCAAAACAAGGTTGGTGCTGGACAAGCCTCCGACCAACCTGGAAGGCCAGATCGCCTGCAAATTTCTTTTTCTTTGATTTGAGTGAGTTGATTCCGACTGTTTTACGCATATATCATTAACCGGGGCGAGCAATTTTCGCACCCAGCCTTTCGCGGATCCCGCCCATTTCACTTGTATTGGAGATCGCTATGACAGTGTCGCAAATTATGGAACTTGCAGTTCGCGATCCAGATTTCTACGCCAGGCTTATCGCAAACCCCACCGAAACGTCGAAGGCGGCCGGTTTGGTGATCCGGGATGGAGAGCATGTTCGCATCTACGAACAGAGGCAAAACGAAATGCACTTGTTCCTTTGGCGAAGGACAAACATACCTCAATTGAACGAAATTCTGGAAAAGGCCAACCAGAGTTCTGAATTCAAGAATCAACTGCTCGAAAATCCTCGCAAGATCCTGGAGGAAAAACTAGGGATGCCATTTCCGGGTTCCGCAACCATTCGGGTGCACGATGAACCGAATGTTGTTCCCATAATCATTCCATTTGAAATGGCGGATGGCGAATTGGATGACGCGGAACTTGAAATGGTCGCGGGCGGAACGATTGAGCATTTCCTGAGAAACGCTTTTCGTCGAAATGACACTACATCGATTTTTGGGGGGCAGTGGTCGGCTTTAACAAACCCATCCTGACGGATCCTCGCAGTTCATTTACGATCGAGTTTCCAGACAGGATCAAACGGACCATCGCGATTGCGGGCTCGGTCGATCGCTCGAGACAAGAGCAATAGAGTCGGACCGTCGTTGGCCAAGTGCTTGACCAATACTCCAGCAAGGTGAATCGCTGTCATGCAGTCATCCCGTTCCAACGCGTCCAGCGCGGCACCGAACATGTCCTGATGTGCAATCCAGGCTGCGTTGGGGCTGTCCGCAACCTCATAGAGATCGACTGGCTCTTCGATATTGATGACCCGAACGCGGCACAGTCGCCGCGATGCAAAGGGCCCGACCAATTTCCGAACGGTCGAGCCCGTAACGAGTAACCGAACCCCCATCAACTTGGAAGCACCTTGAACTCGGCTCGCCAGATTTACCGTATTTCCAAGTGGACCGTATTTGAATTTGCGAGGCGAACCTGTGTTTCCAACCCGAGCTACTCCACTATTAATACCGATTCCAAAGTCCATGGGACCTTCCAGCCTACTCTCCCAACGGCGATTTAGTTCGTCCAAACGCTGCACGGAATCGATGGCCGCTTGGCAAGCCAAATCGGCTTGCGAGGTGCACGTCGCTGGTGCTCCCCACATGGCGATCAGCTCGTCACCGATGTAATCAACAAGCACACCAGAATGCTCGATAACACATTCCGACAGGACTTCCATGACATCATTGATCCACTCGAACGTCCCTTGCGGACCAAGTTTCTCACTGTAATGACTAAATCTTCGGATATCGCAAAACGAAAGCGTTACGTCCGCGTCTCGACCACGCAGAAGGTCTGGCTCAATTTCAAGTTGGCGAGCAAGCTCGGGGGTAAAGAATTGTTCAAATCGAACGCGTGCGGCGATCGCTGCTTGCTCTTGCACCAACCGTGCTAAGCCAGTTGCGACACCGCAAGCTAGCAAGTCGACGAGCCTTGCCTCAAGCTCAGAGATCGCCGAGCTCGAGGGGGTAGATGCTGTCCTGCGATCACCGTAGAGTGCTCCGATGACCGCACCGGTTTGGTCGAGAATGGGAGAAGCCACCAACGAATGGACAGAAGCCAAACTATGGACTGCCTGATTCCGATGCGACGGCAACTGCCGAATGGTTGTTTTGTCTTTCAAGATTTCGTTGAGGATTGTCAGACTCGGCTGCCAAGTTTCTTTGTCAACCGTGCCTTTGGGCGAATGAAACGCCTTGATCTCCCAGCGATCTTGTTCGAGTAGCATTACGGCTGCACAGTCGAGATTGGTCAAACTGGCAATCGATACGGCCACGTCGACTAAAAACCTATCGGAACTAGCGGGGTTCTGGAAGACCGCCATCGCGGCTTGAAGCCACTCGAACAGGTTTTCGCGACTGAAGCTGTCCATGTTGGGACTAGCAAGGCTTGCAACGAACTGAGTTGCGCCTTTGTACTCGCCAGGCATAAGCGTTGGAGAAGCCAAGCGTTCAAAGTGTGCTGGTCCTTCGATTTCTGGTTCGTGCTCCAGCAATCGTACGACCTTGTCACCCAGTTGCAGTACTGCCGGAAGCGATAACTGCCGTAACGCACCCGGATCAATGAGCGCTCCCGATGCAATCCCAATGGCAGTGCTCGAGCTTAAGTTCGTGATGCAAATTCGGCCATCTTCGATGA
>JAYTVM010000034.1:0-2604 GCA_043743995.1 Pirellula sp.
GTGTACTAATAGTGAGCAAGTTCCGTAGCTCCCGCTCCCTATAGCTTAGTCCGCCAAAGGCGGACTAAGCTATAGGGAGCGGACGTGTTATCGTTTCGATCTGCGTACGTAGGACACCAAAACGGTGTCCGGTCGGGGCAAGCCCGAGCCGGACAATCCGACTCGAAAAAGTCCTTCATGGCGTCGGGGGCAAGCCCCGGACGGATGGGCTAAATGACTGAAGATTGACTCGTACTCGAAAAGAATATGCCGCGGAAATTTGCGATAACGATTGCGTACGATGGAACAAACTATGGCGGTTGGCAGTTGCAAATCAACGCGGACACGATCCAACGACGGCTGATCGATGCGCTCGCCAAAGCGACAGCGGAAAGAACCCACATTCAGGGGAGCGGAAGGACCGATTCGGGAGTTCATGCAATAGGCCAAGTCGGAGCGTTTGTGCTGCAAAACTGGAAGCATGATTCGGGCAAACTTGCACTCGCAATCAATAGGTACCTGCCCGACGACGTTGTCGTTCGCGAGTGCCGAGAGGTTGTCCTAGCTTTCGATCCGATCCGGGACGCGAGGAGCAAGCGTTACCGATATACCATTCGCAATTCCAAAGTGGCGGATGTCATGAACTATCGGTTCCATTGGTGGCTTCCTCGGCTTCTCGATCACGACGCCATGCGAGAGGGGGCAAAGTACCTTGTCGGCACTCATGACTTCAAGGGATTTGAGACGCCTGGTTCCCCGCGATTAACCACAACCCGCACGGTCTATTCGTTGGAGGTCTGTTCGATCCAAACCATGGATGGCCTGGACGTTTGGATCGATGTAGAAGCCGATGGGTTCTTGTACAATATGGTGCGCAACATCGTTGGCACGCTGCGGGATGTCGGGGCAGATCGTTTTGGCCCGCGTTGGATGTTGTCGGCTCTTGAGTCGCGAGAGCGAAAGCAAACGGACTTAACCGCACCCGCTCGGGGATTGTGCCTGATGCAAGTCAATTACCCACCGGACTTGTTTCTAAGCGATTAGCATTCCAACGACCGGAAAACACCAGGCCGCCGGCAACCTTTTCGACTCTATGCGACAGGAAAATTAAACGACAGGAAAATTCTCAGCTGCATCATCTGTCCTATCTTCCTGTCACAAAATCTTCCTGTCGACAGTCAATCGGTGCCTGGTACCTACCGCCGGCATCGTCTGATCTACGGGTTGCCTGTAACTTCAAAACCCATGTCGGCGATCATTTCATAGTCTTCTTGTGGCGGTTGACCTTGGGTCGTCAAGTAATCGCCTACGAAAATGCTATTCGCAACGTAGAGTCCTAGCGGTTGCAAAGTTCGCAGATGTCTCTCTCTCCCACCAGCAATTCGCAACTCACTTTTAGGATTGACGAATCGAAACATACAAAGTGCTCGCAAACAGTCGCGGGGGTTCAAATACTCTTTTCGCTCTAGTGGCGTACCGTCGATGGAATGCAAAAAGTTCAGCGGAATCGATTCCACGGACAATTCGTTTAGCTCAAAGGCCATCTGAACAATGTCCTCCTGTTTTTCACCCATGCCGATGATTCCGCCACTGCAAAGCTCCATTCCTGCTTTACGAACATTCTTGAGCGTTTCCAAGCGATCGTCGAACGTATGTGTGGTGCATATTTCGGGATAGTATTCTCGGCTTGTATTGAGGTTGTGGTTTACCTTATCAACGCCGGCCGCCTTGAGTCGTTTGGCTTGCTCCTCGTCTAACAAACCCAGGCAAGCGCAAATATTGAGACCATACTGTTCTTTGATCTGCGGAACAATCGTCTCGACGGCTTTCATCTCGCGTTCGTTGGGTGCTCGACCACTGATGACGATGCAATACGTCTTGCTCTTTCGCTGGGCGGCAATCCTCGCGCCGTCAAGCAATTTGTCGCGGCTTAGGATATTGTATTTGGGAATAGGCGCGTCCGAGATTTTGGATTGGCTGCAGTAGTTGCAGTCTTCCGGACACAAGCCACTCTTGGCATTCATCAAGAAGTACAACTGGACAGTCTTGCCAAAATAGTGATGGCGAATTCGGAAGGCACCCGCGATGAGATCGAGCAATTCGCGATCAGGGGATCTTAAGATGGAAAGAGCTTGCTCGCGTGTTGCGGGTTGTCCGGCCAGGACAGTGCGAGCAAGCGATTGCCAAGGTGCATCCGAGTTGGCGTCTGTGGTTGGATCGAGGGCAGGTGAAAGTGAAAGCATGGTCAAATTGGGTTTTGGTAATTAACGGGGATGTAGCGGGTGCGAAAAAGCGTTTTGGTTGGGTAATGCGACTTGCACTCAAACTACCCGGTATGCCGTTCGCACGTCGAGTGAGGATTGTACATCGAAAACCTATTCTGCCAAAGGGTTTACGTCCGTCGGAATAATCGCTAGGGGCGGTACCGTTTCGCATTCTCTCAATTTGCATGCATTTCGCGGACGATAGGGATCGAACGCGTTACCTTTCGGAGGATGCATCTCTAGCATTCACCAAAAATTCTATTATCCACTCCGTGCAAAGAGACTTCATGGCTCATTCAAGCCCATACCTAGACGATGTGGAGGATTCACAGGACGAAGACCTCAAACTGATTTCTCGTCG
>JAYTVM010000035.1:0-33489 GCA_043743995.1 Pirellula sp.
TTTGAATCTAACGAGCGAAGGGCCTCGCTCAGCCACTGGGGACTTACTTGTGATTTCTTGGCACTAAGGCCAGCGGCAGACACAATACTACCAAGCCACAGTGTGGCACGCCCAAAGCGATTAGCGATGGGCGTGGGAAGAGTGGCAAATGACTCTAGCTAGCGATTCACCACGCCCTTCGTGCCTCAGAGCGTGCCACCCAGTTTACAGGTAGATTTCATACTGCCCCTCGCGTCAAACGTCCTTTACCGATGGGACTTGGAAACCTTTGTTATTGGGATCTTTCAGCAAAACATTCGCCTTGTCCGCCCAATCGCCGGTATGTCGTTCGGTTTCCGGATCGAAGGTCAATGTCGGTCCGACGGTATACTCAGCCTTATCCACGGGGATTCCAACTCCCTTTTCCATGATCTCATGCACTTTCAGGAAATGTTCTGCGGCATCTTTGTTGTCACCGAATTTTCCTGCCTTAGCATTGAACGGGACCTTACTACCCAGCCGATAGGAGTTGTTCATCAAGTGCCCCAGTACGCAACCGTAATGCGCATCCATTGCATTTCCATTGGCCATGTTCGGGTCGCCTGCGCGGACAGCAGCGATGAAAGCGCCAAAGTTTCCACCTGCAGTCACCTTTCCCTTCTTGATGTCTAAAGCCTCGCCTTCGGACTTGCCCTTCGGATAGTATTTGTAATCAATGATCTTGCCGCCATCTTCGAAATAGTATTCGTTTTCGACCTGCTTCTCATAACCGTTGTACGAAACGTTTCGAACGTTAAAAAAGACAAATTGGCCGTTGGGGTATTCCGCCATCGCGAACATCGTATTTGGCGTTGTGCCTTGATCTTCCCATTTGAATCGACCGCCGATGGCCATGGTCCGAATCGGGTGGGTTTGATCTTTGTCGAGAGCCCAACGAGCAATATCCAATTGGTGCGTACCTTGGTTGTTGAGATCGCCGTTGCCGGTTTGCCAAAACCAATGCCAGTTGTAGTGAACGAAATTGTCGTGGTATTGATCGATGACGGCAGGCCCCTTCCATAGCGTCCAGTCCAGTTTCGCTGGCGGATCCTTGGGTTCTTTGAAGCCGATGGGATCGCGTGCCTTGCAGCAATACCCGTACGAAACCTTGAGCCTGCCAAACTCGCCGGCTTGAATGGCCTCGTGCAAACCCGCTCGCTTTGCATCGCTTCGGTTTTGCGTACCATGTTGGACGACCACATTGTATTTTTTTTGAGCTTCCCAAGCGACTCGTCCCTCGACAACATCGTGGCTCATCGGCTTCTCGACGTAGACATGCTTACCGGCCTGAGCACCCCAAATCGTCATCAGGGAATGCCAATGGTTGGGTGTGGCCACCGAAATAGCGTCGAGCGACTTGTCTTCGAGTGCCTTGCGAACGTCCGAAATTCCTTTGGTTGCGAACTTTCCATCGGTCATGTCCTCAACCGTCTTCAGTCGCTTGGCCAAGATGTCTTGGTCAACATCGACCAAATAAGCTAACTCAACATTGGACTGGCCTAGCCAACCTTCGATGTGGCTCTGACCTCGGCCGTTGGTGCCTACGACTCCAATCCGGACTCGATCATTGGCTCCGATGATTCTTCCTGACGCCTTCGTTCCGGAGATCATGAACGCGGCACCACCGATGGCAGTTCCCTTTACAAATCCACGTCGACTCATTTTTGACATTTGGCAGGCTCCTCTTCAAAAACTTAAAAGGCTCAATGTTTGGCGGGGTAACGATTCGATCGTTTGCAACTAACATACCTAGTTCGTGGAGCTATTTCCACACGGTGGTTCACGAATTTCAAGTTGGTCGCTCGGCGGCGAGCAGGAAGTCGGGCCTTCAAAAGTGGAAAAGTGCCAGAGGTTTATCGGATATACTGCTGTAAGGCGAGCGGCAGCGTTGTGTATACCGGGAGGGTGAGGCCTGTAAACATGTCTTCATCGACTATGTCCAACCAATTCATTACTCGGTGGGGTGAGGCTCCTGCCGAACCATGGCGGCGCCAGCTCGGCAGGAGCCTGGCTCTCCCATTGGAACCGTGCAATTCTGAATGCTCACGAATTCAGCTACTAAGGAACAGAGACACCGCAATGCATTACGCAAACATAGCAAACTCAAAATCGATTTGGCTTCCAGCTTTCTTATTGTCATTGCTGATAGTACAGACTGTGTCTGCCGAAACTTGGGAGGGTTACAACAAACTCGAGTTTACGGTCGAAGGCCGAAAGGCCTTTCTCATTGAGCCGGCAAAGGCAGCATCGGGAAAGCCATGGATTTGGCGGACTGAGTTCTTTGGCCACGAGCCCCAGGCGGATTTGGCATTGCTCAAAAAGGGGTTCCACGTTGCGTACGTCGATGTCCAGAATCTCTACGGCGGACCCTTGGCGATGACCATTATGGACGCAATGCACGCTCGCGTTTCCACTGAATACAAGCTTGCAAACAAAACCGTCTTGGAAGGCTTTAGTCGCGGCGGACTGTTCGCGATCAATTGGGCCGCTCGCAATCCAGAGAAAGTGGCCTGCATCTACAACGACGCACCCGTGTGCGACTTTCTCAGTTGGCCGGGCGGAAAAGGCCGCGGCAAAGGTTCTCCATCCGACTGGGAACGACTGAAAAAAGTCTATGAATTTAGCGACGAAGAGGCGGCAAAAAAAAGCCAACTGAGTCCAATCCACCAACTTGAACCCTTGGCAAAATCAAGAATCCCCTTGTTGCATGTGTGCGGTGCTACAGATGACGCTGTCCCAATCGAGGAAAACTCCTGGTTGGTGCAAAAGCGTTTTCAAGAGCTCGGTGGTTCGATGACCTTGATCTCCAAACCGCATTGCAATCACCACCCGCACAGCCTGAAAGACCCGACTCGCATCGTTAACTTTGTTCTGACGCATACTGGATTCGCCGATCAAGTGACCGAAGCCCTAACACCCTTCGGAGTTGACTACTTTCAATTGCGAAATGGTTTGCAATGGTGTCGCACGAAGTTCGAGCAAGACAAGCGAGGTCGCGTGGCGTTTCTCGGCGGTTCGATCACCGCCTCCAAAGGATGGCGAGATCTGGTTTGCGAAGACTTAAAGCGGCGTTTCCCCGAAACCCAGTTCGATTTCGTGAGCTCCGGTATCCCGTCGCTCGGATCAACCCCCGGTGCCTTCCGATTTCAACGCGATGTATTGGCCAGCGGACCCGTTGACCTGTTGTTCGAAGAAGCCGCAGTCAATGACGATACCAATGGATTCTCCGACGTCGAACAAGTGCGTGGCATGGAAGGGATCGTGCGACAAGCACTTCTTTCTAATCCACAGATGGACATAGTCTTGCTCCACTTCGTAGACCCGGGAAAGATCACCGAAATTCGAAAAGGTAAAACGCCGTCGGTCATCGTCAATCATGAACGGGTGGCCGAGCATTATCGTATCCCCTCGATCAATCTCGCTCGTGAAGTGACGGAACGAATCGATGCGGGTGAATTTACTTGGGAGAAAGACTTTCGCGACTTGCACCCAGCCCCATTCGGACACGCATTGTATGCAAACTCGATTGGCCGAATGCTAACTGCCGCGTGGAGCGAGAATGGCGATAAACGGACGACTGTAGTTGACTCGCTGCCAGCTCCGCTGGACAGCGCAAGCTATTTTTACGGTCGACTGGTTAGCCCAAAAGAACTCTTGGCCAACAAGAAGATCGCAATTGGGAATGGCTGGAGGCTTGATGAGCCATGGAAACCAGAAGGAAAGGCTGGAACACGACCTGGTTTCGTGAATGTGCCGGCGCTCATCGGTGAAGGGGTTGGGGCAACTATGAAGTTGACTTTCAACGGGATCGGAATCGGGATCTTTATCGCCTCTGGACCCGACACCGGGAATATCGAGTACCGCATCGATCAAGGGGAATGGCACAAGCAGGAGCTCTTTACCCAGTGGAGTCCAGGGCTGCATCTTCCATGGGCTAAGATGTTGGCATCCGAACTAGCGGATGGAACGCACGATTTGGAAATACGAGTCAGTGAGAAATCCGATGATCGCAGCCTAGGGCAAGCGATTCGGATTATTCACTTCTTGGTGAACGGTCCTTAGAGATGCACCGGGATAAAACGAGTTTGTTCGTTGGCTTCTTTGGGGCTTGGTGGGTCGACCCACGGAATGGCAGTCCCCGTGTCTGCTAACTGCTTCAAGTACTGTTTGAATTCCTTCACGATTCTCGCAAGTGCATCGCGCTCCGTGCCACCAGTGCAAACAAGATTGGGAAGGTTCGCAACTCGCGCGCTCACATTGCCGGACGCGTCGCGAAGCACATGAACGACGCAATTGAAAACTGGAACGTTAGCGGAAACAGTTGGGAGACTCTTGGACGGCTGTGGTTGTTCGGGCATGGTATTCAGCCATTTAGGATGGGATGTGGAAAAAGTAGAAACGTTTGTTAGATGCGTCCATTTGGATCGGTGTATGCAATCAGCTTTACGAAACAGGACATCCGTCGGCGGAGCGACGGATCTACGTAGGCCGGTTCGCTGCGCGACCGGCGGTCAGCGTAGCCCGAACCACACAAACTATACCCTTCTAAACCACTGAGGACTTGCGATTCTATACGAAAGTGGACTTGCTATCAGCCCAGCTTTGGTTCTAGCCATTCGAATCGATGCCTGCAATCGTTGCTACAAAAGCCCCATAGTCGGTTCCAAACCGAACATGTGGTTCATGTTTTGGATGGCCGCGCCGCTGGCCCCCTTCACCAGATTATCGATAGCGGAAATGAGAATGATCCGAGGGCCATTTTCGCGGACCGTAATGTCCACGTAATTCGTCCGGGCAACAAATCGAGTGGCTGGCAAATGCGAAACAACGCGTACGAATGAGCTGGGGTCATAGTAGGTGTTCAAGCACTCGCGAATTTGATTGGGGGTTACACCGGGCACTGGATGGACGTAGATGGTGGACAATATCCCGCGTTCCATGGGGGTCAAATGCGGGGTGAAGACGATTTCCGGCTCGACCCCACTGAAGCGTTTGACAACGTCAACAATCTCGGGCTGATGGCGATGGTGACCAACCGAATAAGCAGAGATGCTCTCGTTCACTTCGCAGTAGAGATTCCCAAGCTTGGGTGTTCGTCCAGCACCGCTGACGCCCGACTTGCTATCCACGATGATATCCAACGGAGAAATGAGTCCCTCCTTAAGCAGAGGTGACAAAGGCAGGATGGCCGAGGTGGGATAACAGCCAGGGTTGGCTACCAATTTGCAGTCCTTTAAGTCGCCTGCAAAAAGCTCAGGCAAACCGTAGGGTGTCATTCCCAACCGACCCGCGTCCGGATGAACTTCGCCGTACCACTTTTCATAAAGAGCAGGGGTGCTCAGACGGTAGTCCGCCGACAAGTCGATCACACGGCAACCCGCGTCAAGCAATTGCATCACATGATGGGCGGAAGCCCCATGCGGCAAACACGAGAAAGCCACATCGCATCGCTCGGCAACTTGTTGCGGTGTCAAGTCCTCAACTGGGAGCTTGAGTCGGCGAATAAGGCTTGGGTGCATGTCGGCGATCATGCTCCCATCCGCTTGTCGGCTGGTGGCTGCCAGGATTTGTACTTGAGGATGACCAATGAGCCATTCGATCGCTTCGATTGCCGTATAACCAGAAGCGCCAATAATGCCGACACGAATCATTCGAATACCTATTGATGGTTAGGTTGAGACTGGACGCAGCTTCCAAACCCTCTCAATTCTACGCGAATCGCAGAATCTGGCTACATGAACCAAGGTTCCTGAATCTGTTCGGCCAAAATTTCACGAACCATGTTTCGAAGTTGGCCTAGGACCATGGCCGTCGCACCCCAAACGAAATGCTCTCCAACGCGATATCCAGGTGCATCAAACTGCACCGTGCCACGTTTCAGCGTGCCGACGGTGATCGCCTCGTCGCCAATCAAATCGCGAAGTGGTAGGAAGATCAATTCAGCAACTTCATCTGGGTTGGGACGGAAGGACGGACGGAGAGAACTGGCCGCAACAATTGGCGTCACCAGATGCCGACTCGCGTAAACGTACAATGGGGTCAACTCTCCAATCGGCTGCATGTATTCGGTGGTGCAGCCGAGCTCTTCGCCAAACTCTCGGCAAGCCGTTCTCCAAACGGTTTCGCCCGCGTCGGATCTTCCCCCGGGCAAGGAGACTTGGCCGCCGTGATCGGCCATTTGGGTTGGACGAAGGGTTAATGGAATCGTCCAATCGGAGCCAGAGATAGGAATCAAACAGATGAGGACGGCGGCTGGGTGCGAGTATTTGGGAGCTGGGCCACGATGACGACCGTAAGCGTACTGCGGCGCCAACTCGCGATGCGAATTGCAATGCCCTTTTTTGTCCCAGTTCGCCATATTCCTACGCAGCAACTCAGGCAGGTTAGACAGGTCTCCCGTCTCGTTCATTTCAATTCGTTTTCGGTTTGGCTTAAGCGATTCGCAAGTTCACTTTTGACGAGAATCGAGTGGGAACGTACATTACGCCCACTACCCTAGATTCATTCTACGCGAAAAAAACATCGATTACGACACGAAAAGCCCATGCACCACCTGCCTTGTTTGCTGCTCATTCGACACGCCCAGTCGGAGAACAATGCCTTCGAGGATCAATTTCGCGTTCCCGACCCTGACATTACCGACTTAGGCGCCGCCCAATCCAAAAAGCTAGCGGCTATTGTCGCTAAGCTTTCCCCTACGGTCTTGTACTGTAGTCCATTTCGACGTTCCTTGGAAACGACTCGATGGATTGCCGAGCGGACCGGCACAGTTCCAAATGTACGGCAAGATATTTACGAACAGGGGGGCTGTCACAGCGGCTACCAACCAGGCCGCCGAATCGCTCATATGGGGATGAATCGGGAGACGCTGATGCAGGAGTATTCCGGTTGGAATTTGGATGAACGCATCAGCGAGCAAGGCTGGTACGATCTCGATCACTACGAAACAGCCGACGAAGCGCGTCAACGTGCCCAGCGAGTTCGCAAATGGTATGAATCCGAAACGCATTTGCATAGCAACCTTGACCGGGTCGCCATGGTGATCCACGCTGACTTTAAGATGCGACTGTTAGAAGCCTTTTTGGAAGACGATTCCATTGAAGAGCAACTCGGTGATATCATCAACACTTCCATCACCCGATTGTCCCTGGCCAAGGGACGCTGGAGGATGGACTACTGGAATTCGTTCTCGCATTTGGATCCGCATGAAATCTCGTGCTAGAGATTTTCCAATACTCGAACCATGAAAGATTCGCTTATGTCGATATCACCGAAGATCCTTGCCTTTGCTGGCAGTACTCGAAAAGATTCCTTTAATAAGAAACTTTTGCAGATCGCCGCTCGTGGGGCAATGGATGCAGGGGCCGAAGTCACCGTAATCGATCTAAAGAATTACCCGTTGCCGTTGTTCGATGAAGACCTTGAAGCAGCAGACGGCTTGCCGCTCAATGCCTTGACCCTCAAAAAACTTTTCCTGACGCACCACGGATTGATTATTGCGTCACCTGAGTACAACAGTTCAATGACGGCAGTCCTAAAGAACACTCTTGACTGGATTTCTCGCCCGGCTCCAGGAGAAGCATCTTTGGCTGCGTTCCAAGGCAAGGTTACGAGTATCATGAGTGCGTCGCCCGGCGGGTTAGGCGGTCTTCGCGGCTTGGTCCATCTGCGGTCCGTCCTCGGAAACATTGGGGTGCTAGTGCTGCCTGAACAGATAGCTGTGTCCAGGGCTTATGAAGCCTTTGATAGCAATGGCGCATTGAAGGACGAAAAGCAGCAGGCCGCCGTGCAGAACTTGGGCAAGAAGCTAGCGGATACGTGTCGCAAACTGGTCGGTTAATCGCAATACCGTTCAAGGAAGCCCAATTCCGCAAGAATTTCGTTTAACCGTTAACCGTTAGCCGTAGGCGTACGTTTGTGGTAACGAGTACGCCTTCGGCTGACTGTTAAACAATTAACTGAACGTTCGAAACGACTCAAAATAGGGGAATTTGAAATGGGATCCAAACCACAACGCATCATCGGTTGGATTTTAAGTAGCTTGATCGCAATCTTGTTGATCGGCCCCAGTGCGATGGGGAAATTCATGGAATGGGAAGGCAAGGACAAGATGTTTACGCACATCGGCTTCTCGTCCGATCTCATCTTCAATATTGGCATTCTCGAAGTAATTCTTGCGGTTATTTATCTCATCCCCAGGACGGCTTTCCTCGGAGCAATTTTGCTGACTGGCTATCTTGGGGGAGCCACCGTCACGCATTTGCGAGTCGGCGATCCATTTATCGCACCGGTCATTATTGGAGTCGTGATGTGGATCGGGCTCGGATTCCGGTGCCCTGCGATATTTACGTTGGCGATGGGTGGATCCACAGCCGCCAAGAGCGCGTAACTCATGTTCCGTCAAAGATTTAGTCCTTCAGGTTGGTAAACATTCGCCGAACCGGTGATAGCTACAGTCGCCAGACTGTGGGGAGCCAGGCAATTCGGCCTGACCCACGCTTTGGCAAGCGTGGCTACCACACCTTCGGCGAATGTTTACTCAGGTTGATCCGGGAAATGGATCTAGAAACCGTTGAAGATCACTCGAACAATAATTTTATGATTTTCCCGAAGCGGAAGTCGCTAAGACTTTCGGAATGAGCGGGCGCCGAAACTCTTGGCGAGTTGCGCTACGAGGATAAATGGCCGAATGGTGCTAAGTTGCCAAAACCCTTCCGCCTTAGGGGCCTAACTCTTGATTTTTTTCTTTTCGAACAGAAATTTTGAAATTTCATGTCTGGTTCCTGCTTCCATTTACGTCTTTATAGGTAGCCGGTTGGTATTCACGCCCACCAACCGGCTTTGCATTCTCAAAAGTACGATTATCCTCTGCTGCAATTTGCCAGGGATTAAGTACAATATCTCATAGTCGGTAGGGACTATCTGGCATGCTTGGGCTTGCGCCGGTGACAGCATTCGCCATTCAATTCTTACCGCAGCTCGCCGGCCTACGACCCCCGAGCTAACCAGTTACCCAATCCAGGCCTTTCCGTTCCCATAAACTAGCCGGAACGCCATGGGACTTGAGTTGGATTGACTGCTCCCACCTCGATTTCGCTGAAATCGTTCCCACACGAGTTCCCTCCCAATGCGTTTCTACACGGCCCCCTTTGCTCTTAGTCCAACCCTTTTCGGAATGCTCGCCTTGGCATGCTTCGGTCAATTTGGCGCACCCGAATTACAAACTCTACCGCAATTGGGCTGCAAAGCAGGCCAGCCGCCACCAGCTATTGGCACCGCTATTGGACAAGCTCTTGCAGGTACGGTTTCGGATTGGACGATTCCGCGTTTCAATGCCGAATCGATACCCGCAGATACGGAGCCAGGAATCTACCAAGTGCAAGCATTCGGCCCGAACGGGTTATCCAACAGCCGTAGCTTCATGGTGACTACGGAGCCCTGGGTTTTGGTCACGGGAAACGAGAGTGAAGTGAACCCGGCGGCAATCGCACCCGGAACCATTTGGCAGGATGACTGTCCCGAACGAGGTCGAAATTACTATCGTTTAAAATGCGAGCAGGACCAGAAGCTTGAACTGAAATCCATTGCTTATGCACTCGATTCTAGAGCACGTCTCGTACTGTCATTGCTCAATCCCGATCACGTAACCATCGCGACATGCAGCGCAACGAACGATTGCGATGCATCCATGTTGGTCGATTTGAAAGCCAATACCGAGTATGTGCTGGTCGTCCACGATCATTTGTTTCGAGGTGGTAGCGACTATCGCTACGTGTTGAAACTGGACAGTTCGAGCTCCCCCGATTTGGACCAAGCCAGTTTTGTGGAGCGATGGCGAAGATTCGTTAAGGCTCCTCGAAACGTGGATTGTCAGCCTATGGACTTCGCAAGTCTGTGGCATCCCAGGTGTGGACTGCTGCGAACGCCAACGAATGCTCCAATGGTCATTCACGATGAAGCGTTGCATTCGGGGTCGAAGTCGATGATGGTCACTTGGCCAGTGATCGTTGCCGGGGAATGGGACTCGAACGACGATATTGACATGATCGATATCGAATGCGAAGCGAAAACCGACGTTTCGGTGGAGATGGTTTCGCAACGAATGGGGGAGCTATCGGATGGGCTGGTCGTTGTGTACCGTATTGAGAATCCTGACCAACCGAATGAAGTACTGCATCGACTTGTCGAGAACGATGATGGCCCCGCGGCGGGGAACGGTGAAATGCGCTTTGCAATCAAGGACCCACTCTTTACTTTTCAAACGACGGAAAAAGGGACTTATCGTCTGCATGTTCGTAGCCAACAAAGGCTTGACCGATTGGCCAAGATCCCGAAGTACGCAATCGAGATTCGCAAGCCGAATCCTGGCTTTGCACTCGGTGCTCATCTAGCGACTCCGACACTAACGCCCGATCAAGCTCGCACCACAAGCCCCACGCTGGTGGCGGGTGGCTCTGTCATGTTTTCTATCCATGCAATTCGCTTCGACAACTTTGCCGAACCGATTGAATTGAGCGTCGTTGGACTACCGGAGGGATGTCGAGGTGGAACGGGTGTCATGGCTCGGGATCAGAATCTTGCGACGCTCAACGTTTGGAACTTTGCACCGACACCCGCATCTCAGGAAAGAAAAGACGTTTCGAGACTTGAGGTGAAAGGCTCCGTCGAGATCGGTGCACTTTCGATTTCAGCGGTAGCAGCTCCTCTTGAAATAACATGGAATGCCAACGACACTTTTCGATCGCCGATCGCCAAAATGGCTCGTTTCCTAAGGTTATCGAAAGCCGATTCGGTTGTTTGCCCGCTTACCATCGAGCTTGGCCCGAAGGACCTCGATTCGAAATCACCGATTCGAATGGATGTGATCCGTGGCCAATCGCTAAAGATCCCGGTTCGAGTCACACGCCGGACAGGCGGTGAAGGGCTGATTACCGTCAGACTCCATCACAGCCTTACCAAGACCACCGCCGCGGAAATAAAGATCGAACCAAAAGTTTCCGAGGGGGTGCTGGATCTTCAGATCCCCAAGGATACACCCATCGGTGAATTCCTGTTTGGAGCTTTGTGTGAGTCGGCTGTTTCGGTGCCAAACACAGATCCCGCCGCCAAAGACAAGACGAAAAGCATTACCTTGCAATTGCCCAGCTCTAGCATACGCGTTCGAATCGGAGATGCACCTTGAAATCAACTCAATGTCACCTGACAAATCCAAGTCACCTGACAAATCCGACCCTTTCTTCCCACGCATGGCGTTGTCCTCCAATGAAACTGTTTCTGTTTGCCACATGGTTGATTTCCAGCAATTTTCTTGCGGCTCAGACGCCGATCACCTTCGAAGATGCGGTCGCTCCAATTTTGCGAAAGAACTGTACCGCTTGTCACAATACCAAGCTTGCGGAAGGCGGGCTGAATCTCGAATCCCATGTGGACTTATCCCGCGGTGGCGATTCGGGACCGGTTTTCGAAATTGCAAATGTCGATGCAAGTTTTCTGCTTACAAGACCAACCGTTCCAGGCGAGACAATCATGCCTCCGGATAACAACAAGGTCGGGGCCGAAAGATTGACTCCAGCCCAAATCGCCGTGATGAAGGGCTGGATTGCAGGTGGTGCATTGTCGCGTGGGCCGATTGCGAACATGGTAAACCTAGCGAACCTTAAGTTGCCGGAGAGCGCACGTGCGAGCTACGCCGTGGCTATCTCTCCCGACAGTTCTTTTGTTGCGTTCGGTCGTGGCGGCCAACTCCTGATTCACAATACAGAACGATTGGCAGGGGCACAGCCGATTGCAGGAACCCTCGATGTTGCACCCACCCAAGTGATCCAAGATGCACATCCGGACTTCATACAATCGATTGCGATTAGTCCTGACGGCCAACGCATTGCAACCGGCAGCACGGGCCAAGTAAAGATTTGGAAAAGACCCGAACCATCCCTGGATGCGGCCCGAACATCACTCGCCGCCGTCGGTATCGACCTTTCCAAACTGCTATGCATGTCTTCGGACGGAACCGTTTTTGCCACGGTCGAGCAGGTCGCGGCGACAACAAATCCAACCGATCCGACTGCGCCGCCAACTGCTCCGAGCTGCAATATCAAACTGGTAAAAAATGACGGAAGTGTCTTGCATGCTTTCGCGGTTGCCGAGGGGGCTTTGGTGGCTGGTGTTTGGAGTCCATCGAACACTCGGCTCTTTGCCATTGGTGCCTCCAACGTACTTTATAGTTGGGATCTTTCGTCAGCGACTCCGGCGACTCCAACAACGACGCAACTTCCAACGATAGCAAAATCGCTCGCCGCATTGGATGAGTCGACACTTCTATTGACAGCGGAACGAAAAGCTGTTGTGTGGCAATACAAGTCGCCGGCTTCTGCAGAACTGGTTGCGGACAATCCAATCGCCGTAGCCATCAATGGAGCTGGGCCGGTGGATAGCGTACGGCTTTCCCCGGATCGCACACTTGCCTGTACGGTGGCTCAAGATGAACCGACCGGGAACACATCCCTCAAGCTCTGGAACATCGCACAGGCCAAACTGACCGGCTCGTTCGAACGGGACCGAAAAGTGCAACTCGCGTTGATGAACTCCGATCGAGAGCTGCGTCGAACGCAAGCCACGTTGGATCGATCCAAAGCACTTGTTGGAGAGCAAGAGAAGGCATTAGAAGCTGAGCAAGCAGCCGTCAAAGCCGCTCAAGCAAGTCAGGAGAAAGTCGCACAGGCCATGGCAGCAAAAGAGAAAGAGATGCTGACCGCCACTCAAGCTCTTGCAGAACACGAAAAAGCCCTGGCCGATACGAAAGCCGCCATCGATGCTGCCATGCAAAAGCTAACACAACTCACGGCTGAACTTGAACCGAAAAAGAAAGCTCAAACGGACCTTGAAAAGCAGACCGCCGAGTCGAAAGCCATGCTTGAAAATGCGAATCAATCGCTGACCGGAATTCAAGAGAATCAAAAAGCCGCCGTTGCCAAATTGGAGCAACGCAAGCAAAGCGTTGAAAAGCAAAACGAAATTTTGACTTCGGTTCAAGGCCAGAATGCGAATAAGAAAACCGCCAACGAGGCCGTTCGGTTTTCGGTGCAATCCATCTCATTTTCTGGACCGAATCTGATTTCGGCGACCCGAGTTTCGGAAAAGGCACTCACCAATCTTGTCGACTTTTTTTCCGTTGAAACGTTGGAACGGGTTGAATCACGCGCGGTTATTCAACCGGCCGCTTCCGAAGCGGAACTTGCAGCCATGGTAAAGAACATTCGCAATTCTTGGCAACAAGAGAGCCTTTTGGAAACGCCAGCGATGGTGGTGGACAGAGCCACGGCGCTCGCCTTCAGCCAGGACGGAACCACGCTCGCCATCGGCAGCGGCATGGCGAGCCGGAGCGGCCAGCTCGTGATCGTCAACTTGGCGGACTCTAAAGCGATTAAGACGATTCCTGATCTGCACAGCGACACCATTCTTGGTCTGGCTTATTCGCCAGATGGTCGTTGGCTTGCGAGTTGCGGTGCGGACAAGATGACGAAACTACTAAGTGCCCAAACATATGAGATTGCTAAGATATTTGAGGGGCACACGCATCACGTATTGGCTCTTGCCTGGCAAGAAGACGCAAATCGATTGGGTACGGCTAGCTCCGACGGGACTGTCAAGCTCTGGGATATCGAGAAGGGTGAATCGATCCGGACCATCACAGGTTTTGGAACGGAGGTAACTTCGCTCGCGTTCATCGGGTCGACGGCGAACACCGTTTCTTCGACCATGAACAATCTGGTTCGCATGCATGATTCCAATTCAGGAAAACAGAGCAAGCAATTCGGGCCAACCGTCGACTCGCTTTATTGCGTGGTTGCCTCACCCAACGGAAAGTACGCAATAGCAACTGGCCAAGAAGGAATCGCCAGGGTTTGGAACGTGGACGATGGAAAGCTTGTAGGGGAATGGAAATGATGGTGTCTTGGATCATCCATCAGGTTATTCGATCATCGGCCCTAGTGGCCCTAGTGCCTTGGCGTACTGGTTGAGCGGGAACGTGTCCCACTCAACCTTGTTGAGTACTGTCAAGATGGACGAATGAAGCGGTTCCAAGGGAGCTTGGCCTTTGCGTTGATTCTGCAGGACGACGAACGCCAATCGTCTACTCGGAAAGTTGGGCTTTCGCGAGTGCCAACGGGAGGTTTTGCAATTTGATTCGTAGGGCTGCTCCACCGGGCGGTGGCTCCGAAAACAATTTGCCGATCTCGCTGGCCATGAGGTCGCAGTCCCTTTGCAACTCCATGGTGGCCGAGATACCTGCCGCATCCCCCCGAAATCGACTCGCAACCCTCGTCTCCGTCTTGGGAGTCTCTCGTAACAACCCATCAGCAACAGCGGTTAAACTAGAACGTCCCGATCTCCCTTTTACCTGACACCCATCTTCCCACCGGAGCATTCAATGTGCTGGTCGATTGTGCGCCAATTCGCATTTTTAGTTTCTGCTTTGCTCTGTTGTCATCACTCGATGGGGGCGAACCGGGAGATCGATGCCCAACCCAACATTGTAGTCATCTTTACCGACGATCAGGGTTATGGCGACTTGAGCTGCTTTGGATCGACCACGATTCGGACGCCTCGTATCGATTCGCTGTTAGGCACG
Source organism: Pirellula sp. (assembly GCA_043743995.1). Taxonomy (GTDB): domain Bacteria; phylum Planctomycetota; class Planctomycetia; order Pirellulales; family Pirellulaceae; genus JBKCUI01. The sequence goes on from JAYTVM010000035.1 coordinate 14,651, forward strand.
GCTTGGTTGGCCGATGGCAAGACGATCACCACCGGGTTGGCGGGCGCTTACGTGATGGTGGAGGTCACCAAGTTGGCGTTGGGTGTGCGAGTGAAAACGGGAGACGGTTATGCATTGCCGTTGGCCGCTGCGTTGGCAGTGGGACGTTGGGGCTGTTTTTTTAATGGCTGTTGTTATGGTGTGCCCACACAGTTGGCTTGGGGCGTGGATTTTATCGGAGATGGTCTTCGACATCCGACGCAGATTTACGAGAGTCTGTTTCACGCGGCGATGGCCATGACGTTGTGGTACTTGGCCGACCGCGACCTGCTGCGTTTCCAGCGGCTGAAGTTTTACTTGATCGCGTATTGCAGTTATCGGTTCGCGACCGAGTTCATCCGTCCCGAGCCGATTTTTGCGGCGGGCTTGACGTTTTATCAGTGGTTTACGCTGGTCTTTGCAATGGGGTTGGCGTTGCAATGGAATTGGGATCGACGTTTGATTCGCCGCGCCGAAGTGGCCTCAAGTACAAATTCTGTTGTGGTAAAAAGTAGACGCCTCTGATTCTCGTATGGGGGAAGGCGCAGCGAAGGGCTGATCAGAGATTTTACAGCGAATGCCCCATTCTCTGCGTTTTACTCCTTCACGTTGTAGTTTCAACGACACGACTCTAGAGTTATGGTATTCATCCCCCGAGTAAAACTTGAGTAAAACTCGGGGGCATTGGCATGCCGTCCGAATTTCCTTGCGCACCGGCAATAGATTACAATGACAATTCCAACTCATTACCTTCCCTCCCGTTCCGTCCAGTTTGTGATACCTTGGTTTGTAGTAACCCGTGGATCAGCCATTCCGATCTTGCCTTATTCGTTTGCACGAGGCATCGGACAGTTCGTCGGCGTTGGACTGCAATTGCTGCGGTTGCTTTCCTGGGATGGATGATTTGTCATTCAAATCTTTTGTTCGTTTCGTCCATTCTCGCCGACGATTCGATGGCGTTCTTCGAAAACAACATTCGGCCGATCTTGGTGGAACATTGTTACGAGTGCCATTCAAGCCGTTCTACCGAGCTGCAAGGTGGATTGAGACTCGATACGCGTGAAGGGGCACGGCAGGGCGGGGATTCTGGGCCGGCAGTTGTCGCTGGAAAAACGGGACAAAGCCTGTTGCTTGCCGCGGTACGACATGAGTGGCTACAAATGCCACCGGACCGCAAACTGCCAGACTCAGCCATCGAAGATCTGCGTCGTTGGATTCAAAATGGTGCATTCGACCCTCGCCATGGGCCGGCAACACTTGAAAGCTCTAGCATGGATTTGGAAAAAGCCAGTCCGTACTGGGCATTTCAACCGGTTCGTATGTCCGCTCTGCCGACGGTATCCGACGAAGCGTGGGCAAACAACGCGATCGATCTTTTCGTGCTGTCCATGCTTGAGGGAAAAAGACTCAAACCAGCACCCACAGCCAACAAGCTGGACCTCTGCCGACGCATTTACTTTGACTTGCACGGATTGCCTCCGACGCGGGAACAGGTCAACGCCTTCGTAAGGGACGAATCTCCGGATGCCTACGAACGGTTGGTGGATGAGTTGCTGGCTAGCCCTCGCTATGGAGAACGTTGGGGACAGCATTGGCTCGATGTAGTTCGGTACGCTGAAACAGAGGGTTTTGAATACGATCGAACGATCCCTGGGGCTTGGCGTTATCGAGACTTCGTCATTCGCTCCTTCAATGCCGGAAAACCATTTGATCAGTTCCTTCGCGAGCAGTTGGCGGGCGACGAAGACGAAACAGGGGATCAGGAACCCCTGATCGCGGCGGGCTTGCATCGATTGGGAGCGGTCCGTCGGAACGCTGGCAACCAAGAAGTCGCAGGAAGCCGAAACGAAGTGCTAACCGAACGAACGGATATCGTCGGTTCCGCAGTTCTCGGGCTGACCATTGGATGCGCTCGGTGCCACAATCACAAATTCGATCCGATTTCTCAGCGCGACTACTATCGTTTGCAAGCGTTCTTTGCAGCGTCGCACGAAGCCGAAGTCTACATGGTCTCCAAAGAAGAACAATCCGAATGGGAGTCCAAATCCAAACCCATTCAAACTGAGATTGACCAACTGAAGAAACGATTGCCGAATCAAACCCCTGAAGAACAAGAGCAGACGCGCCGGCGACTCGAAGAACTCGACCATCAGCTTCCGCCTCCTCTACCATCGATCAGCTCCGTACGAAATGCAATTGAAAGGGAAACGCCCATCCATGTGCTTCGCCGTGGTGAGCACACTCTGCCCGGGGAGCAAGTCGCTCCAGGCATTCCTGCATTATTTCCTTCGTTAGTAAAGAGCACCGAACTACCCTCGACAAATCCTACATCAAATCAACCGGACATCGATCGCAACAAGCCGCGCACTCAACTGGCCAACTGGCTCAGCGATCCAAGCCATCCGCTCACGGCTCGCGTTTTTGCCAACCGTGTTTGGCTCTATCATTTTGGGCGAGGGATTGTACCGACCGCAAATGACTTTGGAGCCAATGGCCAGCGTCCAAGCCATCCTGAACTGCTCGATCACTTGGCTGGCTTCTTGGTCCAGAGCGGCTGGCAAACCAAGGCGTTGCATCGATTGATCTTGCTCAGCAACACGTATCGTCAGTCCAGCGAGCCGACTTCGCGAGGATTGGCCGACTCGATCGATCCGAACAACTCGTTGCTTTGGCATTTCCCGATGCGTCGCTTAAGCGCCGAGGAAATCCGAGATAGCATGCTTGTTGCGTCAGGGCAGTTGAATGCCGAGATGGGTGGCCCCGGCGTCATCTTGCAGGTTCAACAAGACTTGGTCACTCAACTGTACAAGCCTTCGCAATGGCAGGTTACGAAATCCGTCCAGGAACGGATGAAGCGTTCCGTCTATCTGTTTGCCAAGCGCAATTTGCGTCTGCCGTTTATGGAAGTGTTCGATCAACCTGCAGCGCAAACGAGTTGTTCGAGCAGGCAGCAGAGCACGCACGCTCCGCAGGCATTGGAACTGCTCAACGGGGACATTGCGAACGCGTTGGCGGCGTCTTTTGCCCAAAGATTGAAACGCGAAGCTGGCGACAACACCCTCGCGCAGATAGAAACTGCGTTCATGCTTGCGCTGGGCAGGCAACCAACCGACCTAGAACAGCAGTTGGCCGCTTCTTTCTTGGAGAAAGAGTCGTTGAATGAGTTTGCGCTGGCTATCTTCAATCTCAACGCCTTCTTGTACGTTCGGTAGCGAGGTCCCATGCATCCAATACGAAACCTTCGGCGCGACGCGATCAAAGACTCCTTTTGCGGCTTCGGCGCGATGGCTCTGGCTTCGATGTTGCATGAGCCGGTACTCGCGGACTTGGACTCACTCACTCGTTCAAAATCGACACATCTACCAGCCAAGGCGAAGTCGGTTATCTTTTTGTTTATGGCAGGAGGGCCAAGCCATTTAGAAACATTCGATCCCAAGCCGCTGCTGAATGAACTGAACGGTCAGGCTAGGCCAAGCGAGTTTGGTGACGCAAAGTATCAGTTTGTGCAAAAGGATGCAAAGCTGCTTGGCAGCAAACGCAAATTCGCCAAGCATGGGCAGAGCGGCATCGAAGTATCTGATTTGTTCCCAAATGTCGCGAAAGTCATCGACGATATCGCGGTGATTCGTTCTTGTTATGGCGACATGGTTGTTCACTCGGCCGCGCAGTACGAACTGATGTCGGGCAGGATCGTGCCGGGCTTTCCGAGCATGGGCTCGTGGTCGATTTACGGACTTGGTTCTGAGAGCCAATCTATGCCCGCTTACGTCGTGATGCCTGACCCCGAGGGGGCCTTGGAAGCGGGACAGCCCATGTATGGCAACGGCTTCTTGCCCGCAGCTTACCAACCGACGATGATGCGACCGGGCGAAAAACCGGTTCTCAACCTCGATTTGCCGACGGGTGTTGCACTCAAAGATCGTCGCCGCACGATCGAGCTCATTCGCCGTTTGAACGAAGTCAATAGAACATCGCAGGACCAAGAATTTGCGGCAAGGATCGAAGCGTATGAATTGGCGTTCAAGATGCAAACCGAAGCACCGCAAGTCTTTGATCTGTCAGGGGAGACCGACGAGACGTTCAGCCTGTATGGGATCGGCGATAAGTCAACGGACGACTACGGACGACGATGCTTGCTAGCGCGGAAGTTGGTAGAGCAAGGCGTTCGATTCAGTGTTGTTGTTTCAGGCGGCGGATCCGGCAACACGCAATGGGACGCACATGGAGATATCGAGGAGAATCACATTCGCATGGCCAAGGAAACGGACAAGCCGGTAGCGGGACTTCTGATCGATTTGAAACGCCGCGGATTGCTCGACTCGACGCTTGTGCTTTGGGGTGGGGAATTCGGAAGATCACCGGAAGCTCAAGGTGGCAAGGGACGGGATCATCACAACCTCGGCTTCACCATGTGGATGGCTGGTGGCGGAATTCGTGGTGGCCAAGCGATCGGAGCTACGGACGCTATAGGACTTAAAGCCATCGAGAGTCCGTATCACTTTCGAGACATCCACACCACCATCTTGAACCAGTTAGGGTTAGATCAAGACAGGTTGACCTATCCACACCTTGGTCGAAACGAACGGCTTACGCAACTGCGTGGCAAAGTCATTCAACAAATTGTTTGATGCCGTCGCGAGCGGGCGCTACAACCATGCCTCACGCGAATCCGAGACCCTCTGCGGCCATTCGATCCCGTAGGGATTCCAGACATTAGCCGGTGGTAAGTCCGCCAAGGGCGGGCGCCACCACCGGTCCCGGATCGATCCGTTCGGTTTTCAATCCCGAAGGGATTGCAGATCGTGTCTACGCGGGAGGTCCGTCGGTCAGATGTCTCCATTCCGGACTGCTTTCTAAAGCTCGGTCTATGCTAAAACCAAAATCCCCACCTGTTTTCTTTCAACCACTCAATGAAATCAGCGCCTAAGAAAAATCCAAGCAGCCCACAGACCATCGCGCCGATAAAAGGGTCAGCGTTGGGGTCAGACCCTGTTTTCGGTTTTTGATGTGATAGAGATCGCCGGTCAGACACATTGACCAAAGGGAACCAAAAAAGGTACATGACACCTTTTGACCTGCCCCGGATCGATCGGCTGCCGGTCGGTACTGGTCGCTGAACTGCCAAGTATTAGTCGAATAAGCAAGCTTGGAACCAAGAATCGATCGATATCAAAGCTTGCTCCAAAATCCTATCGTTTATATCGTTGCGGCACGTTAGTTGCGTATAACAAAAGAACAACCACAACGAACGATCTCGCAAGCTCTCGAAACTACTACAAAAGTATTTGCAAGCCGTTTTTAAAGCATTGCAAGTAGTTAAAAAGCAACCCGCAACCGTTCAACCGTTCAACCGTTCAACCTGTTATTTCGCCCTTCCGAGCTAATCTTGATTTACGCATTACTGCTTTTGCCCATTGTTAGTTATGTCATTTGCTACCTTTGGGTTATCAATCAACGAATAAAAAAGGATGGATACTTTGATCCATGCGAGACTGTTAAAAGCGAGACTGTTAAAAGGATTGTTAAAAGGACCGACCGACCGCGATGGGGGGGCGGTGGGGTCAGACCCTGTTTTCGGTTTGCAATAGGATTGAGATCGCCGGTCAGACACATTGACCAAAAGGAACCAAAAAAGGTACCTGACACCTTTTGACCTTTCTGACGCCTTTTGACCTTTCGATGACATTATCTAGAATTTCTACCACCCGCTACCAAGTAGTGAGCCACAAAACAAGCAAACAAATCCTTCCCCCCCTTCCGGTGCAGCCCTCGGCGTTTTCAAAGGCTCTCGCGCAGTGGTAGTGTCCAAAAGCTTGCAAATTTTCGATAATTCGGTAGAACGTCCCGTTGCGTAGCAAACATTCGTTTATATTGCTAAGCGTAATCTAATCGCCTTAACTTAGATTTAGAGTGATGCAGGATCACTTTAGAGCTGCGATGGTTTGGCGATACCCCACGAGCTTAACCCGCGACTAGAAAACGCGGTTGGCGCGACCCCGCAAGATCGAGAACACCAACTTGATCACCGAACTCGCTAGCGATGAACGATCCTAGGTGAGTTCACACCCACCCACTAAAGCAGAGTTGCGCTGGCAAGTCCACCAATTCTTTTGCCCGAGATGTTTTTAGTGAAGAGTCCCATATCATGTCATTCGCATCTTGGTTACTGTCGTCGAAGCAAGCACGTCGCCGTCGCATTGCGGCTCATCTCAAAAGCTCGCGAGCAGCTAAGCGCAGAGCGTTCATCGAGACGCTAGAAGAGCGCCGCCTATTGACCTTAGCGGTGCAGTTCGACGCCACTACACTGGGGTTGGCGAGTGGCGCAATTGTTTCGAATTGGGGGGGACAATCGGCGGCTGGCACGCCAACTTTCCTGACTGCACAAACGCCCAGTGGAAGACCGGCTGTGGAGTTCAACGGGTCCGATCGCATGGGTGATAATGTACCCATCGCAGCCTCAGCGGCCAGTGATTGGATTTTTGTTGCGGTCGTCAAACCGACCAATATCGGCAGCTATCAAAACGTGGTTGATGATGATCCTTCCAGTCGACCCATGCTTTGGATTGATGCTTCGTTCAATTATGAATTTAATTTAGCCGGTGGTACAGGAGTTAAGTCAGCGGGCGTTGGTACGAACGGTTGGGACATCGTCATCGCCGATTCGAAAAACAATCAACTCTATGTCAACAGCTCGACACCCAATGCGACTGGTGGCGGCGCGGTTCCTTTTAATGCCGATAAGAATTTTGATTTCTTTCATCGGGACGGTGGGCAAACATTTCAGGGACTTGTAGCTGAAGAGCGGCTCTATACCGATCGGGCAGATTTTGGCAGTGATTTTGCAACGCTTTACAACACATTGAAAAGCAAGTGGCTTGTTCCAAACTCGCTACCTTCGACACCAGTGGACAACGATGCTGCGGTAAATACAGTGCACGAAGGCGCTGCCACCGGAACAACCGTCGGTGTCATTGCTTTAGCCAGCGATCCCGACGGCAACACGCTGACCTATAGCCTGACGAACACCGCGGGTGGGCGCTTTGCCATCGACTCGAGCACGGGCTTGGTAACGGTGGCCAACGGCGTGCTCCTCGACGGCCCCAATTCGCAAACGATTACGGTCCAAGCTAGCAATGGATCGGGTGGGATTTCGTCGGCAAGTTTCTCGATCAATGTGGTCAACGATGCACCGACCGCTGCGTTCAATAATAGCGGCCCGGTGAACGAAGGCTCAACCGCTACTGTATCGTTCTCGGGCCAGAACGATCCGTCCACCACCGATACGACTGCAGGGTTCCATTACGCCTACGACTTCAACAATGATGGCACGTTTGACTCAGGCGATGGTACGTATGTGGGCTCAATTATTAGCGCATCGGTAACTGTCGCCGCCAGCTACTTGACGGATGGCCCCAGTACCCGCACGGTTAAGGGACGGATCATTGACAAAGACGGCGGTTTTACCGATTACACCAACACGATCACGATCAACAACGTGGCCCCGTCGAACATAGCGCTTTCGCTTAATACTGCCACGATCAACGAAGGGCAATCCGTCACTCTTTCTGTCAGCTATCTCGACCCAGGAATCCAAGACAGTCAGTCGATTGCTGTGAACTGGGGAGACGGTTCGACAAGCACGACAACTCCAAACTCGTCAGCAATCATCGACCAGTCCAAACTTCTAGCCCTTTACACATTCGAAGGTAACAGCCAAGACGTGAGTGGACATGGCCGGAATGGCACAGTGAGTGGTGCCACTCTGACTTCGCAAGGCTATCAAGGATCTGCTTATACGTTCAACGGATCGAGCGACTACATCGGCGTTCCGCTCAACATCAACCCGTCAGTGCTTCCAAAGCTGACGATGGGTGCATGGGTCAACGCAACATCAAATTCACCTGTCCGGCAAATCATCTCCCATGACAACGGCGGTTATGACCGGGGAATAGGGATTGACTACCGCGGTGGCGGAAATCCATCCAATTGGTCAGCATTTACGGGAAGCGGAGTACTTGGCGGTTCGCCTGTTGTCACTAATCAGTGGGTGTTTGTGGCTGTCGTTTACGATCAGGCCGCCCGTACCGAGACGCTCTACGTCAACGGCACGGCCTATTCCGCGACGAACGTTCAAGAAGGCGAAGGCTGGAGCACTCTTAGGATCGGATCCAATCCGAGTTATGGAGAGTATTTTCAAGGCACTATCGACAACGTTTTCTTCTATGGCGACACGATGACAGCCGCTCAAATCGCCAGTATTGGAACCAGTGGTGCTCCTGCTTTGACGGGATCGGGTGTCACCCTGAGCCACCAATACGTCGCCACGCCGCCAGTAGGCAACACAACCACTATTACCACAACAGTGACCGATAAGGACGGAGGAAGTGGCTCTGCGACAACCTCAGTCACGGTCAACGAAGTACCCTTGACGGAGCCGGGGACAGCGTTGCCGAGCATTCCCTCGAGTAGCATCTTTCGTAGTGTCCCCGAAGCGGCCAACTACCGGGTCGTTTACGAAGTCAATATTCCGACAGCCGCCAATTTCGGCTCGACGGTTTCTTACGCTCAAGACAACAGTGCCCAAGTGTCCACGGCTGGATTCAGCCGTGTGGCTTACGCACTGGAATTGAACACGACGAATAATGCCGCCGATAACAAGTGGGTTTGGGTGTCGTTCGACCGACCAAGCAATATCACTTTGGCCAGTAGGCTGGGCGTGCCCAATGTCAATTCGGGAGAGTTCTACAATCGTAGCAATACCTCGATTGCGAATATGAATATTTACTCGAACGCGTCGGGCATCACGACAGGCTCCGGCATCTCCACAGGCAACATTGAATTCTGGCCCAGCAATTACGGAACGGGAAATGACAATGGCATACCGGGTGCCAATCCAAACACCTACGACTTTGGCGACGGCGGCGCATCGACTGCGACCGGGTACGGCTCAATGCAAATCCACAACTACGGTGCTGGCCAAACGTTGTTCGCCTTTAACCGATGGGGCGGTGCCAACGGAAACGTCGACATTGGGATTGGCAACCAGGTCGGCGGGAGCGGCCACCCTGATTGGACTTTTGCGGTCAACGCTGGCAACTATGTAGTGAAGCATATGTATGTTTTGGCTTACCCCACGGGCGCAGGTGGCTTCACGGTCAACGCAAACGGTGGGGTGGACTCCGGCGTTCAGACGGTCGCGCAATTCCGCGATCCTGGCGGTGCACTGCCCAACATCAGCGATAACTACGCCGCCAGTATCAACTGGGGAGACGGATCAAGTCCATCAACGGGCACAATTTCTTACGATAGCGGCACCGGCATTTTCAGCGTCAAGGGCCAGCACACGTATGCCAACTTAGGCACATTCACCGTGACGACGTCCATCAACCACGGGACCGCGCCGACCTTGACCGCTACCAGCACGGCAGTGGTAACGGAAGCACCGAGCCTGATCGTGAACACAACGGCCGATGTGGTCAATGCGTTTGACGGCGTCACCAGTTTGCGAGAAGCGATCGCCCTCGCCAACTCCAATAGCGGTGGGGATACAGTCAAATTCAACATCAGTGGTGGAGGTACCCAATCCATCACCCTTGCAACGGCTCTGCCAGCGATCAGCGGAGCAGATACGATCGATCTGAATAACAATAACATTTCGCTTGTCGGAGGAGTATTGATCGGCTCGGGTATCATCACCAACAATGCTGCCGGCGGTACAGCCACTTTGACTGAAAATGGGACAGGCACATTTAGTGGTGTCATCAAGAATGGTGCGTTTGCATCAACGGCGCTAACCGTTGCAGGTGGTACGTTGACGCTCACCGGTACGAACACGTTCACCGGTGCGATCAACATCAATGCCGGTAAGCTCACCTTCTCCAATCAGCTTGTCTCTTCGACAGCCGTTAACATCGCCAGCGGTGCGACACTCGAATACGCAATTGCTTCCGGCAGCTTGCGGCAGCAGAACAACATCACGTTCACTGGAACAGGGACACTGTTGAAATCCGGCGCAGGTGAAATTGATTTTGGCGGCCCCAACGGAAGTGTCACTTGGCAACTAGGAGGCGGTGGCCTAATCGATGTGCAGGGTGGCATTATGGTTGGTGGTTCAAACGTCCAGGATTTCTGGACCAATAACCTTTCGAATTTGAACATCGCCTCAGGTGCGGTGTTCAGCGGCGTCGAAGCCAACGTTCGCCTCGATCAACTTACCGGATTGGGCACATTGTATTCTGGTTACCCTGGTGCCGGTTACACGACGTTCACCGTCGGCGTGAATAACGGCAACTCGACCTTCGCCGGCGTCATTGCCAACACACCAGGGCTCAACGTTGGCGGCAACTTCACCAAGATCGGCACGGGCGCGCTCACGCTTTCCGGAGTCAATACCTACAGCGGCGGCACCAACGTCAACGCAGGTATTTTGACTTTGGCAAACAATTCGGCAGCGGGCACCGGCGCGATCGTGGTCAGTAGCACTACCGGTGGTACCGGCTCAACCGGCACAAGGGTTGCCATGCAGGGTGGAATCACGGTGAACAATGCTCTGTCGCTACCCTCCAATGCGACTGGAAATATCCGTTCGGCCCTCTACGCCAATGACGCTAACAACACATGGAGCGGCCCGGTAACACTCAACGGCAATGGCCTCATTCACCTTGCTGGAAACCCAGGCGCCAGTCTGAGAATCACGGGTGGCGTGTCTGGTCCGAGTTTTACGGGAACATTGGGCGGCGCCCGCGGAAGCAACACGTTCACGACGACGATTGCGAGCACCATCAATCTTCCCAGTGGCAGCATGTATGTCACAGATAATGCCAATCTCATTGTCAGTTCCACCGGGAATACATTGCCAACTGTTCAAATCGCCTATGGCACCCTCAAGCTCGGGGCGAACAATGCCCTTCCAACCAACACGAACTTGCAGATTGGGCAGAACTTTCCCGGCCTTGATTTTGGAACCCTCGATTTGGCAGGATTCAATCAGCAAGTACGCGTGATCACCAACTTGGCGGCCGACTTCACTCATGAAGTAATTGGGAACAGTAGTACTACCGCCGATTCGACCTTGACCTTTAGCGGGAGTGGATCTCCAGCCAAATCGACCTATTCGGGGATCATTCAGGATGCGCTCGGCAGTGGCACCCGCAAGACCGCGCTTACCGTTAACGCAGGCACGCTGACGCTTGCGGGAACGAGCACGTACTCCGGAGCGACGACTGTCAATAGTTTCGGGACACTTGCTGCGGGCAGCACCACCGCACTTTCGCCGAACTCCAGTTTCAATGTTAACGGCGCGCTTACGTTAAACGGCATTAACAACACGGTCGGCTCCCTGAATGGTAGCGGCACTGTCGCTAATGCGGTCAGCGTTTTCCAAATCGACAACGGCGCTATTTTTTCGGGCTTCAACAACTCGTTGTCGTCGGCCCCGGCTGAAGACAACTGGGTTGGAAATGTGTTCACCGCTACCTCGCCCGCATCGCTTAACTCGATCTCGTTCAGAACTAACAGTGCCCTCAACGCCACCAACCTGCCCTCTCCGTTTGTAACGTCCGCACTTTATATGGGATCGCCAGCAACTGGCCTGACGCTCGTGCCGAGCTCGGTAAAGACTGTGCCACTGAATGCCGCCGCGGGGCAGTTTGTAGAGGTGCCGTTTGCCACCCCTCAGAACATAACAGTCGGTCAAGTCTTCACCGCGGCTCTCCTTATCAAGAATGTGCCAGTAAGTGTTTTTCCTTTTCAAGAAGCCAATAGCGGGACCAACGCCAACTCCTATTACGATATTTCCAATCCGTCTGGCACTGTGAATGCATATAATCTGGCCTCTCCGTTCGCGCCAACGCCCAACGGCGTGACCCATCCGGGCACAAGCGGAACGAATGCTGGCGTTGGGATCACGGTCCTCCGCGTCAATGCGACACCGGCAGTGCTGCCATCAGCTGCAACATTGATAGTCGCCAACGGTGGCAACTTTGCCGGTACCATTAGCGGTAGCAACACTTCGCTGGCACTGAGTGCCGGCACCCTTATCTTGAGCGGATCGTCGAACTCGTACGGTGGTACGACCACAGTCACTGGCGGCAAGTTACTCGTGAACGGAACGAGCACGGGGACTGGAGCGATCAATGTAAACAATTCCGCAATTCTTGGCGGGACCGGAGCTGTGGCTGGTCCGGTCAACGTCAACAATAGTGCTCGTGTCGTGATCGGATCAAATCCGGAAACGCTTGGGACTGGCACGGTCACTTTTTCGGGTACGTCTTTCTTCGACGTCAATATGGGCGGATCCAGCCCCGGCGATGGAACGACGGGTTACGATCAATTGATCGTGACCGGTGGCGTCAACTTGGCGAATGCAACGCTCAATTTAATTTCCCACGGCTGCTTTATTCCCACGGCTGGCCAGTCTTTCAAGATCATCGACAACGATGGCGTCGATGCGGTCTCGGGATCTTTCGCGGGTTTACCGGACGGAGCCACCATTCCGAACTTCTTTGGCTCTGGCTTTCCAGCGTACATCCGCTATTCGGCGGGCACCGGCAATGATGTCGTCATTACGGTGAATTCCGCACCGGTCGTCGCGGTCGATGCCGCGGCGGTAACGGTGAACGAAGGCGGCAACGCCAACAACACTGGCACCTTCTCCGATGCCGATGGCAGTGGAACCGTAACGATCGCGGCCAGCATTGGTAACTTGACGTATGACAGTAGCGGCCAGTGGAGTTGGTCGCTCGGCGCCGCCGACGGTCCGACTGGCCCGTTAACTGTCACCATCACCGCCACGGACGATCGAGGTGTAGCTGCTACCGCCACCTTTTCATACGCAATCGATAACGTATCACCGACCATTTCACTCAGCGGCAACGCCACTGTCAACGAAGGCGAAGAGTACACGCTGAACCTCGGCGTGGTCACCGATCCTGGCCAAGACACAATCACTTACTACAAGATCAATTGGGGCGATGGCGTTATCGATAGTTTTGTTGGTAATCCAGCCAACACGACGGCGAAACACACGTTTGCAGATGGCCCCTCCAGTCAAACGAACACGGTAACGGTTACCGACGAAGACGGTACGTTTCTCGCGGGCAGCCTGGACGTGCAGGTGCTCAACATCGCTCCAACAGCAACCTTTGTCGGCAACATCGCGGTCAACTATGGCGATACAGTGAGCGTCGCCTTTTCAGACCAACTCGACAAGTCCAATCCTGACACCATCGCCGGATTTCATTACGCCTATACAACCACGCAGAATTCTTCTCCTCCGGACTTCACAGGGATTACTTACAATAGTGGTAGCACGACAAACACTTCACAAGTTTTCGCTGAACTACTGCCGGGTGACTACACCGTCTATGGCCGTATCATCGACAAGGACAATGCCTTCAGAGATTACACGGTGGCTGTCAAGGTAAACTATGTCAACACTTTCACTGTAACCAACGCGAATGACGACGGAGTGGGCTCGCTGCGAAGATCAATTTATCTTGCCAATCACGAGGCAGGCAGCCAGTCGATTACATTCAGTCTTCCCGCCAGCGGCCCTTTCAAGATTCGGCCGTTATCCGCTTTACCGACCATCCTAGATGCGGTCGTAATCGACGGCTCGACGCAACCTGGATCGTTTCGGGTTGAACTTGACGGCACTCTGGCCGGTGCGAGTACCGATGGACTAACGATCACAAGTGACAATAGCACAATCCGCGGCTTGGTCATCAATCGCTTTGGTGGCGCGGGTATTGAGATCGCTATCGGGGGTAACAATGCGATCGTCGGTAATTACATTGGCACAAGCTTTGATGGAACGCAGGCTCAAGGCAATGGCGACGGCGTTCGGATTACTGAAGAGGCAAATCACAACACGATCGGTGGCTCGGATGCGGGTGCTAAAAACGTCATCAGCGGCAATATGAATAGTGGTGTTTACATTGCTCAAGCCGGAGTGGGTAACAAGGTCCAGGGTAATTTTATTGGTACCGATGTTTCCGGATCATTGGCCATCGGAAATGCCTCGGCGACAAGCGCCAGCGCAGCCGGTGTTTTTGTATCTTCCATGGCTGGCAATCGCGTGGTGATTGGAGTTGATGGCGATGGTACTCAAGACGCCAATGAAGGAAACCTCATCAGCGGCAACCTGCGGGCCGGCATTCGAATCGAAGGTGGTAACAGCGAGTTGGGCAACCACGTGGTGGCGGGAAACAGAATCGGAGTCAACGTGGGTGGTACGCTTGTGCTGCCAAATCAAGGTGACGGGATTCAGATCGTTTCCAGCAGCGATAATCGAATCGGCACGAACAGTGATGGCACGTCAGATGATCTTGAAGCAAACATCATTGCGGGCAATAAAAACTTGGGCGATAATCCGGATGGAGCGGCTGTGCGCGCCTCTGGAATCTCAATTTCGCTCTCATCCGACTCTAATCAAATTGTCGGGAACTTCATTGGAACCGACAAAACAGGAGTCTTTGCGTTAGGCAATCAGGCGGTAGGTATTGGTGTCCAGAACGCAACCAATACGGTGATTGGATCGAATAGTACCACCGGTCAAAACCTGATCTACTTTGGCCGCGGTAACGGTATCGAGATTTTGGGAAATGTGGCCGAGCAATCAACGATAGTACTTGTCAATAGCTTCCGAGCGAATCAGGGTTTGGCCATCGACTTGAGCGATAAGGTAGCCAATGACGTTTTGGTAGCGGATGGCATTACGCTCAATGACAATGGCGACACGGATGGTAAACGCAATTTTCCTGTCATCACTTCGGCTACGATTGCAGCCGGCAATTTGACCTTGCGAGGATTCTTGCCGCTGGGGCAAACGTTTGAACTGTATAGCGCATCGGCAGAAGCCAATTCCTTGTTCGGTGAAGGCCAAACCCTTCTAGCTACCTTTATCAATGGTACCGCGGGTAGCGAATTCGCTGACACAAACACCGCAACTAGCGGCCTATATGGCCCAATGGTGAATGGTGTAACGGTCTCTTTGGAACCGGTCAACGAAAGTCCTTTTGAATTTTCGATTCCATTGCCTGCCGGTTTGACCAATGGAACGCTGCTCACGGCTCGTACTACGGGCTCAACTTCCGAATTCGGACCGTTGGTAATCGCTGGCCATTTGACTAGCAAACTGGCGCCGGTGCTCACGATGCCTCCTTCGGTCGCGCTGGATGCAGGTGGACGCCTGCAGGCCAGTGGCAGCTTTGTGGATTCCGATTCGTCCCAGTGGACGGCGACCGTTGACTACGCTGACGGAAGTGGTGTTCAGGCTCTGACTCTCAAGCCAGACCGAGCTTTTGATTTGGATCACGTGTTTGCGACTGTGGGGACATTTAACGTCAGGGTGACGATAACCGACAATAGTCTTGCCACCACCGAGGGTTCACTGACGGTAACGGTTAGCTATGTCGTTCCGACTGCGGATGCCAATCAGTTCGAACTTTCCGCGTCCGCCGTCGATGAAGGACAATCGCTCCAGCTCATCGGGCCGCTGAACCTCGCGGTCGCGAACAGAATTGAAATCGTTTGGGGAGATGGGTCGCCGGTCCAGGTTCTTTCCGATTTTGCTTTGGGAACCAAGTCGTTTAATATCCCACACGTTTTTCAAGACGACAGCAATCCCAAGAACTCTCCATCTGCCGAGGATATTTACCAGATCCAAGTCACCGTCGTTGGACCCGGCGGCAGTGCTACGACGCAATTGGGTCTGCTTCCGATCACCGTGCGGAACCTAAAACCATCATCGCTAAATGTTGTGACGACTTCGACAACGTTGAACGAAGGCGACACAGTTGGGCTGTCGGTGTCTTTTGTCGATCCAGGAGTACTCGATACGCATAAAGTCACCATCGACTGGGGCGACGGCACTGTTTTGACGCAAACGCTTCCAGCAGGCGATACGGATTTAGCGCAGCTGCCGGTCAACATGCTCTCCCACGTGTATGCAAACAACCCGGCAGCCGGGACAGCCGGATTTACCCTCAGCGTCGAAGTTACCGATGACGATGAGCCCAATTCGGAGAGTGCCGCGAAATTCTCGCAGCTTATTACTGTCAATAATGTGGTTCCATCGGCAACAACGTTCACGTTGTCGAATGCTGCCATCAATGAAGCGGGCTCGGTCACCATTACGGGCGGATCGTTTGTAGATCCAGGTCAAGTCGATACGCACAGCGTGTTTATTGATTGGGGTGACGGCAGCGCAGTTGTCTCGGGAAGCCTTTCCGCCGGTGTTACCGATCTTTCCAGTTTGCCAGTAGACCAACGGACACACGTGTACGCTAACGATCGCGGGGGAACGACACCCAGTTACACTGTTTCAGTGAAAGTGGCCGACAACGATGAACGGACACAATATGGCGAGACGTTAACGGCAGTCACCGTTAACAATGTTGCGCCGGTGCTTAGCAATGTAAAGCTGAACAAGGCCGGACCTATCAACGAAGGGGACAGCGTTCAAGTCACCGGTACCTTTACCGACGTCGGGCAATTGGACCGGCATCAAGTCAGTGTAACTTGGGGCGACGGAACAACGAGCGCCGCGACGGTTACGATTGTGCCCAAATCGGCACCCATAGCCTATACATTTGTTGCCGATCACACCTTCGGCGATAATTTTAATCCCGCCAACATTCTTGTTTCCGTTGCCGATGGACGCTTTGTCAAAGGCTTACCCGTTCCCGGAATGGTTGTGCCGGATGACTTCGTGCCCGATGGAGGTATCGCTCAAACCGCACTTTCAATAACTGTTTTAAATGTGGCTCCGAAAGCCTTCATCGCTCCGACGCTGACTTCGACACCAACGCAGACAATATTGGAGGCCCAAGTCACTGATCCTGGATTCAGGGACACCTTCTCGTATGTTTGGTCGATCAACGGAGTTGTTGTACAGAACAATGGAGATCCGGCAGCTAAAAATCTGCTCTTGGATACAACGACATTTACATCGCCACCGCGCATTAGCGTAGTGATTACCGACGACGACGGCGGAGTTGGAGCGTTTGAAGCGTTAGCTATTTTCGGGACGGACGCAGCCGAAACGATCATTATTACGAACATTGGTTCATCGATAACGGCAACGACAATAACCACGAACATTGATAATGGCATAGCGACTCCGCACTCCAATTCCGTAACCGCAACTGCCGTCAGCCCTAATGTTTTGGTTATGGGCTTCGGCGGTGAAGATTTGCTTGATGCATCCGATTTGTCGGTTGAATATTCGGCAATTCTCGACGGCGGCGCGGACAAGGACTATCTGAAAGGTGGAGCCGGTCCGAGCGTTTTCTTTGCCCATAACGGCGACGATACTGTTGAGGGTGGCAAGAGCCGTGACATTTACAAGCTGACACCTAATAGCACCTTGACGGTTATCGATCATTCTCCAGATAACACGCTGGATTTTTCGTTGGCCAATTTTTCCGATGGAACCGGTCTGACGTTTGATTTAAGCAAAATCAGTACAACTACGTTGGTACCGCAAACTGTTTCTACAAGCGGCGGAAAGCAACATATCGTCCAAGCGGAAGGAAACTTTTCGCAATTGGTTGGCAGCAACTTCGGCGATACGCTGATTGCCGCCAGCAACGCAACGGTATCAGCTGGCGGCGGCAAGGATATTCTAAAAGTTGCCACTGGTGCGACGGACGCGACACTTCGCGGTGGCGCGGACGATGATGTGTTTTCCGTCGACGCGTTAACATCGGTGTCCAATATCAATTTCGGGGGTGATGATGGGGTTGATACTCTAATCAATCTTGGCACGATCGACGGGCTGAAGTTTAGCGGTGGAGCGGATGACGACGTGTTTTCCAACGCGTGGGGCGGTGTGATTAGTGGCCTGACTTTTGGGGGCGACGACGGTGCCGACGTCTTTACAAACCTCGGCTCTATAACCGCAATGACCTTCAGCGGTGGCGCGGACGAAGACGTGTTTTCTAATACTTTGGGGGGCGTTATTACTGGCTTGAGTTTTGGTGGCGATGACGGTGCGGATGTCTTTACGAATCTCGGAACTGTCACCAACATGACGTTTAGCGGCGGGGCTGACGATGACGTGTTCACTAATGCGACTGGTGCAACGATCAGCGGATTGAATTTCGGCGGTGACGACGGCGCAGACATTTTTAAGAACTTTGGTGCAGCTTCCGACTTGACGTTTACCGGCGGAGCCGATGACGACGTTTTCACCAATGAGCCTAACGCGACGATTGCCGGATTGAATTTCGGTGGAGACGATGGGGCGGACACTTTCACCAACTTTGGTGATGTGACTGGAAGCCTTGTTTTCAGCGGCGGGGCAGATGACGACGTCTTCACGAATGTTGGAACGATCGCCAGCATGACGTTTGGCGGTGGAGCGGACGATGATGTGTTCACTAATGCACCTGATGCGACGATTACCGGATTGAATTTCGGCGGTGACGATGGCGCGGACACTCTTACAAACTATGGAATCCTGAGTGGCAATTTAGTCTTTAACGGAGGCGCCGATGACGATGTCTTCACCAATCTCGGTACGGTCCTCGCGATGACGTTCAATGGCGGTGCCGACGACGACGTATTTACCAATGCGCCTGATGCGACGCTCAGCGGATTAAATTTTGGTGGTGACGACGGCGCCGACATTTTTAATAACTTTGGGACAGCCACCAATTTGACATTTATCGGTGGGGCTGACGATGATGTGTTCACCAATGCGCCAGATGCGACGATCATCGGGTTGAATTTCGGCGGAGACGATGGTGCCGGTGGTGCCGGAGCAGACACTTTCAGGAACTTCGGCAGGGCCACCGCCGTGAAATTCCGCGGCGGGG
>JAYTVM010000036.1:0-33403 GCA_043743995.1 Pirellula sp.
ACGGGAACCTACTAACTGGATAGCCGTATGCGGGAAAACCGCCCGTACGGTTTGGAGGGAGGGGAGCCGGTCTACCCGGCTTCCCTACCCCTATCAATACGTGGATGGCATATCGCTACTCTTTGCGCGGCCACCAATAGTTGCGAAGACGCTTGACCGGTCTCAGTTTCGCTTCGCTTCCCTTTGGTTCTCCCTTCGATTCCGAGGGTTCCCGAGTCTCAACTGGGAGCAACCTCGAGCTTTCCGATTCCCTGCGGTTATCACGGATCGACACCATTACTTTAGGTGGATTCACCGAAGAGTCCACCCACTGGAGCAGCCGACCACTTGGTGAAGTGAGCATGGCTACGGCGGCGCTGGAATCCCCTTGTTGCAACGATGTTCTTGCAAGGAAGAGTTCGGCGCGCAGATCGCGACGCTCGTTGTCTCGCAAAAAACTTGTGGATAGTGATACATCGTCCAGCCAAAGTCGCCCTTGACCTTTCGCTTCAAATTGCAGTCGAAAAAGCGATGCGTCGTTTCCTTGACTCGCAACTTGGAATTCGCTGGAAAGATCCAAACCCACCATTCCCCAATTGGGCGTATCCTTGGGCCGTTGAATTCGATCCGCAAAGTCGCGGACCGCAACGGTTTCAAATCGCTCTGTTTTGGGATCGAACTTCGAAAGAGACAGGGTCACACTATGGGGACTTGGTTGTGCTGCACTTTGAAACGAAACGAACAATCGATCGGACTGCGGCAATGCAAATGGATCACTTTGAATCCAAGCGATCGAGGAAGAGTTGTTCGACTCGATTTTGATGGACGATTTGCCTTCTGTGGCTGAGCGAGAATCGATATCGACCGACGCATTGGGATCGATGGAGGTTGTCCAACCGGTCAAACGGCCACGGCGAGTTGAGTTGTTTTGGGATTCAAAACTGGGATTGCTGATCGCGGCCATGGCGGGTTGTGGTGTACTCAATCGACTTACCGCTTGCTCGAGGGCTTGCAATGCGGCATCAAGAGACTGGAGGGTCCTCGTTTCCTGACAATACCAGTACATTGGCCAGTCAGCACCATCCGGCAAGTCGATTCGAATCAGCTCGCCGGCTGCGACTCCTAGTTGCCATTCCATGGTTGTAGAGTCGATTTCCAGTCGAACTGCTGAGTTCGCTTCCCCACTACCAAGCGTCGACAAAAATTGGTAGTTGTTAGGCAGGTTTCCCCAACCCAAATAGATGGACTCCGAGACGGCTCCTGAGTTGGAGACGAGCAATGAATTGCCGAAATCTTTGGAAATCCATATTCGTACTTTGGAAACTGTTCTCGAGTTGTCGCGATACGACAAAGATTTAGCATTCTGAAACAGAACTGGCTTTGCCACGCTTGCCAAACGCACAAACGAATTGTCAAAACGGATGACCGGCTTGTCCATGGCGACATGAATCTGCGTTGGCCCGCCCAAATGCCATCGCTGACCAATCTTCGCTGGCACTTCACCCAGGTCCACGTTTTTGGGTCCTAGCTGTATAGGCGAAACGATGATTGGGAGTTGGGCAGACGGACTAACCGAAGGATCATTCTCGACCGAAACCCATCTCAGTTGCGTTTTTAATTTCCCAAGAAATCCGACCACAGATTCTTTAAGCCATTGTGAATAAGCACTTTGCAGGCGTTGGGAAATCAGGAGTTCGCGTTGTTTCAAGTCCTTGGGCAAATTGCCGCCGGCCGCGCCTGCGAACCGCTCCAGGATGGAGGCGTTCGTCTGATCGATTGGAACCGAAACCTCGAGGTGGGATGAACCGATGGCTCTCAACGCGTAGCCACGATAGTTGGGATGCGAACGGTAACGACTCTCGAATTCATCCAATGCCATTGCGATGGCTTGTTGCACGCGAGCAGAAAGGGGATTGTAGAGATGGCTATAAGGATTCAGGGCTTTGGGTGAACTCTCGCGTTGTTGGAACAGATCGTTATCTGCCAACTTGGAAAACGCTTCTTCTACCTCCCTAATCGGACTATCCAATTCCAGCATCGGCACAAACTCAAGTCCAACCCTGGACATGGCTCGGTACATCAATTCCACAATGTCCTTTTGAAACGGGTCACGCCCCAAAGCGTTAAAGGTGCCAGTGTCAAAACGCGAATTGGAGCTAAGTTTAGAACATGGAAATAGAGAGCTTCCCTCCGAATGCACCGTCATGGCAAGTGTATCGTATCCGTTTGCCTTACAATAGTTTCCTAGTTGCTTTGCGAACTTCAAAAAGAGTCGCCAATCGTCGTAAACCGGAGAGCCATTGCCGGTGATCGCAAATGCTTCCGAGCCAAACATGCTTCGAACATTCGCCGAACTGAGTTCCAAAATACAACTCGCTTGTTTCAACTCCTGTTGGGGTGTATTGCGAACGTCTGCCGAATCATTCCAAACATCGACAAGAGTTGCTTTGATGTTCAGAGAGTGACTCGCGTTTAAGTTGGTGATTTCTAACCGAGCATTGCGAGAATTCGGCCAGAATAGAATCGCAAATTCTTCTTGAACGGTTGCGGTGGTGGGATGGATAACACGATCGATAAAACGGGTCGACGAAACTTCGAAAACCTGGTTTGCTAAAATATCCTCACTCGATTTTGACTCAGGAGACGAAACGGACACTCGAAAAGCCGCATGGTTGTTCGAGGTGACAAGCGTCAGTCGATGCATTTGCCCCGGTATCAAACCTGTGATGGACGTCCTTGCCAAGGCTCCCGGTGCGATGGAAAGAATCGATCCAGTGGAGTCGGGGCTTGAATCGCTCGTGAACTCGCGTGGTAGGACCGAAATCGACTTGGCAAGGTCGAAGAACGGAAAACGTTTTGAACTATCGACTTGTCCGGCCAATCGGCTTGTGAGGGAGTGTGTATCGAATGCCTTCGGCTGGATATTTGGCTGTGGTTGCCAGCCGGAACCGGCATCTTGGCTTTGTTGTGGGCGCGCCATTGCAAGTTGGCGTGCCGGCGTAGCAGAGGTGTTGTTGTAGACGACAAACTGCACAACTCGTTCTGTGCTTGGATGCCGAATGAGGATGCCAGGCAAAACACGCTTGGGTTCAAACTTGAATCGAAGCTCATAGACACCTTCGTCCTTCGGAGCCGCCGAGTGCACATCGAAAGGTTCCCCATGTCCTCGGCTGTCCAACACTATCGTCTTTGATTTCCGAAAGACTTGGTGGTCATCGTCAACTCGAACCAGCGAGCACTCGAGGTTACCAGTGGTCGAAAACCAAGCGAGCCCGTAGGGTTGAATCTGAATGTTGAGCGGTTCGTCCGCATTGTAGACGAGATGGCTTCGACTGGTCACGACCCGCAATCGATCCCCAGGAACACGATCGATGGAGAGTCGGCAATCTTGGAACCCCATTTCCTGCAAATCGGAATTGTCGCGAAGGGATTTCAATGCCCAAGAGTATTGTTTGAGGATCGATTGACCGGTCTCCGGATCTGTAATTTGAAGTTGCATTTTCAACTGGCTGTTCAATTTCGCTTGAACTCGAATATCGCAGCCGCCGAATCGCGTTTCCGTATCGTCAATGACAAGTCGTCCGTCCGCGTCGTTAAGAAGGAAACTTGGATCGTATGGGTCGATGCCGAGTTGCCGTGTACAGGATATCGCTCCACTATCGAGTTCGATCGTTCCAACGTAGCTTGCAGATTTGGGGCCGCCCCAAACGATTCGCAGATTCAATTCAATCGGAAAAACGTCTATTTGCGGATCTGCTGGGTCGTGACGAGGTTGCTGTGCCTGGACCTTGTCAACAAGCGAGAATCCAACCAGAACGGAAAACGTGGCCAAGAAACAAAGTTGGCAAAACATCCAAGGTCGACAATGCGGTCCACGGAACGTGAGGCTTGGATGAACAAAAGGAATAAAGGAGATCATGCGCGGGAGGATATCAATTTTGGCAGCGCGATGCCTACGTCACTTTTGAATGATAGCAAAGAATTGCGGTTTCTTATCCTCAGAGAGGCTGTGATTTTATAGTACCAATCACGCTCCGCGTGATTTTCGCAGTTCAAAAAGCTATGGTTGCTGAGGCAACATCACGCGGAGCGTGATGGGTACTTTCTCAAACTGCCACTCGCCTAAATGGACAGAGTCCAAGCAGGTCAATCGCTAGCTATCGTCACGGCGTTTGTATGAGTGACTTGAGAGAGATTTAAGATCTGGCGGAGGATCGCCGAAGCATGCTCGAAGTGGCAGGAAAAGATTGGATTCGAAGGGCAATTGAAAATGAAGAAATCATCCACGCTAGACTCATTGTTGGTATTTGGAATAATGTGCCTCAACTTTTCTTCGATGGCCGGCGCTCAGGATTTTCCAGTTTCCACATCTCCAACCAACGTAGGTTACATTGATTCTGCGACGATTGGAAATCGTTTTCGAGTGCGCTACGATTCAGGCTATGGCCTTTCACCAGCCGACCGAGCCGAGTTTTTTTATGCATCAAATCCCGGTGTGTCTGCTGGAAATGTTGACTATCAAGAGTTTTCTAGTTACTTAGAGCTCACGCGGACCGATTGGCTTTCCGTCTTCATCGAAACACCGTTCCGATGGATTAATCCGGAAATTGCGGATAACACTTCTGGTGTTGGCGATATGAATCTCGGATTCAAAGCAGTCTTATTGTCTGACCCGCGGAGCTGCACTACTTTCCAGTTTCGCACCTACTTGCCAACCGGCAACGATGCTCGTCGACTCGGCACAGGCAACGTGAACGTCGAACCGGCATTGCTAAACTACCTTAAGCTCGATGACCGTTGGGCTTTGGAGAGTGAGTTTAGAACTTGGGTGCCCGTTACTTCAGCTTCGTTCCCCGGAACCATTCTTCGTTATGGTACTGGAATCAGCTACAGCTCGCGGTCCGCCTGCTCTTGCCATCCATCGTTCTCGCCAGTTTTGGAGATCGTTGGTTGGACCGCTCTCGACGGATTGGAAACCACAGGCAATGGAACGGTCTCGAGTGCGGTTGGCGATACCATCGTTAACGCTAAACTCGGGGTTCGGGCAAATTTCCATGGCGATCAGCTCTACGCCGGATTCGGACAAGCGCTGACGACGCAACATTGGTACGAGGAAATCTTCCGAATAGAGTATCGATTCCAATTCTAACGCGATCGATTCCAGCTACGGACGATTCACTTTTTTCCGTTGCCTCTGCCAATTTCTGTTACGCGAGGGGTAGTTTGAAATCTACCTTTAAACTGGATGGCACGGGTGGCACGCTCTGAGGTACGAAGGGCGTGGTGCATCGCTAGCTAGAGTCATTTGCCACACTTCTCACGCCCATCGCTAATCGCTTTGGGCGTGCCACACGGTTGCCAGGTAGTATTATTTCTGCCGCTCGCCTTAATTCTCGCCTAAGCGAGCAATTCCTGGATGACTCTTCCGTGAACGTCGGTGAGTCGGCGATCGATTCCGTTGTTTCTAAATGTCAGCTTCGTGTGATCCAATCCTAGCTGATGCAGGATCGTCGCATGGATGTCATAGACTTGCGTTGGATTGCTACGGTCCAGTGGCTTGTAGCCCCACGCGTCGCTTTCGCCATAAGTCATCCCACCTTGGATTCCACCACCGCACAACCAGTTCGTAAAGACAAACGGATTGTGATCGCGTCCCTTCCCACCTTGTGAAGATGGCATGCGACCAAACTCTGTAGTCCAAAGAATGAGCGTGTCTTGCAACATCCCGCGTTGCTTCAGATCTTGTATCAAAGCGGAACAGCCTCTCGCCATACCCATGGCAAGCGGCCCATGATCGCGTTGGACATCTTCGTGCGAATCCCAATTCCGTCGCGGAAATCCATTATCGTTTCCACTCCAAATCTGCACGAATCGAACCCCGCGTTCCAACAGTCTTCTCGCGGCCAAACATTTTTGTCCAAAGTGATATGTCTCTTCCTCGGCGTTGATCTCTTTGTCCCAAGCCTGCGGACCACGCTCCAAGCCATACAGTTTCATCGCAGTTGCTGACTCGTTGGTGAAGTCCAACGCTTCCGGCGCCGCTAGCTGCATTTTGGCCGCAAGCTCATAACTGCGTATCCGGCCCTCCAATCTTGAGTCCCCCGCCCTCGTTGCTGCATGCTCTCGATTGAGCTCTACCATCAACTCCTGACTTCGCTGTTCACCCTGTTTGGTGACAAACGTTCCCGCTGTATGGGGAAACAGGTCTGCAATCGGTTCCGATCTGCCAGGATAAATAATGGTGCCAGCGTGCTGTGCAGGCAGAAACGCAGAATCCCAATTCTTAACGCCATTCGATCCAAAGCCTCGGTGGTCTGGCAAAACCACGAACGTCGGCAGATTCTCGTTGACAGTCCCTAGTCCGTAACTGATCCAAGAGCCTGCCCCAGGAAATCCCGGGACAAAGAATCCGGTCGATTGCAACAGCGTCGCAGCGCTATGAACGCCGGATTTGCTGACCATGTTATGAACGAAAGCGATATCATCTGCGACCAAGCCCAATGGCGCGACGGTGTCGCTCAGCATCTTCCCACAATCCCCATAGGGTCGGAAGTCCCAAACCGGTTTCAACCAAGGCCCAAGACCATTCTGAAAGGCTTCGACCGGCTCCCCAAAGTCGCTCGCTTGTCCATGCCGCTTTACCAGTTCTGGCTTGTAGTCGAACAAATCGATATGACTAGCTGCCCCGGACATAAAGAAGTGAACCACACGCTTGGCTTTGGCCGGATGATGAAGCCCCATCGCGTCACCATTCTTGGTCGCCCAATCGCTTGCATGCAATTCCCCATCGCAGGCCAAAAGGGATGCCAATGCGATGCTGCCAAGACCACCCCCGGAATTCATGAGAAAGGAACGTCGCGATTGCATATCCAATCCACTCAATCCACAAAAGTAAAAGCGTTTAAGTTGAATAGAACACGACACAAATAAGGCATCCCATTCATCCTTGCAAAATCGATAAGCTGAATCCGTCTTGACTCAGATGGAGCAAAGCCAAGAGCCAATCGATGTGCCGTATCCACCTGGTCTGCAACATCTTCCGATTCTCGCATCACACGTTCCGCAAAGTGCTTGGCTTGCGTCAGCATGAATCCATTGTTGAGCAATGCCAATGCCTGAATCGCAGAAAGGCTCTCGTTGCGTTTGTCGACTCGCATGGATGGATCAGCGCAGTCCAACGAGGTCATCCAAGGCTGTGTCTGCGAACGCACAATAAATCGATAGATAGATCGCCTCCAGGTCTTCGCGTCCTCGGGATCGGCTAAGTCGTATTCGTAATGGGGCGAATGTTCGGGATGCTCGATGACAAAATCTTGCCAACCTGGGCCCCCCATGGTCTTGTCCAACGTACCGCTTACGGAAAGAACGGAATCGCGAATTGCTTCCGCTTCTAGTCGTCGCCGATTCTGCCGCCACAACAGCGCATTGCTGGAATCTAGCTTTTCGCCATCCGCATTGCTCATAGAAGATTGCTTATACGTTGCGCTGGTAACAATCATGCGGTGCAATCGCTTGAGAGAACCACCACCATCGCGAAAATCCACGGCCAGCCAATCGAGCAACTCGGGATGAGTCGGCAAGCTACCGTTGTGCCCGAGATCATTTGGCGTATCGACAAAACCGCGACCAAAGTGATACTGCCAAACTCGGTTGACGATGCTCCGCCAAGTGAGCGGGTTCGCTGGATCCGTTATCCACTGAGCTAATGCAACTCGCCGTTCCCCTTCCGGATGGTCGGGCGGGAGCGAGAAGACGGAAGGGCGAAACTGGAGTGCCGAAAGTGTTCCTGGAAACATCTCGGCTGCTGGCTGAGTGACTTGTCCACGGACGAGCAGAAAGATGGGCCTCGGTTTACCACGAACAGCACCCGTACCCACGAAGGTGCCGCTGCCGCTATGGATACCACCGGAGTAGACCAAACTAGGTTCCGGCAGTTTTTTCAAGTCGGCTTCGATTTGCTTCTTTGTCGCAAGCAAGTGTTGTCGTTTGTTTTTGGTCGCATCGTCTGCAAGCTTCAAGATGAGTAGCTCACGTTCTTGAACGAGCGTTTCTTTCACATCGCCAATCGTCTGTCCAGGAAAGATTCCGTCGGTTAAGTTGGTTTTTCGCCAACGCGGCGCTGCCTCAGTGGAGTCCAGAGCCGTCACTTCGCGCCCCAAAGCGACGTTCGTGTTCGAACGATCGAACACTTGAAGCTCTGCTAAGGCGAAAATAAAATCATTGTTGCGAGAAGCGAGTTTACTGGCGGTAACGCGTACAAAACGGCCTGTCTTGCTACCTTCTCCGTCTCCATGAATAACAATCGGCAACAGGCCGGGGTTCTTTACGTCCGCAGTAGTCGTATCGTACGATCTACCCAGAAATGGAATCACTCCATTCTCGAACTCGGGGTCGTCACTTACTTCAACCTTAAAGCGAACGGGAAAACCAAAGCCTGCACCGATGTCGTTGAAGTCATCGTAACATGGCAATAAGGCGACTCGATCGATGTCCTCCATTTTTCCAAGGTCCACTTGCACCCACTTTTCGTCGTCCTGCTTCGACGAAATCGCGCTGTGGTAACCAAATTCGGCACCCTGGTTCGCATTCTTATCGGTTGCCTTCTTCGCATTTTCGATTCGCTTGGTAAGGGTCGAATACTCCTCGCCAGCTAAACGTTTTAGAGGTTCTTCGATCTGATTCAATGCCAGATCTGTCTCTGACTTCACTCCTTCGAGCGCTAGAAACCGCTTTTGATGGGCTTCGTCACGATGGTACTTACGATCGGTTCGATCCAATGCGGAAAAGACAGTATGGAGGCGATAGTAATCCTCTTGAGAGATCGGGTCGAACTTATGTTGATGGCACTGTGCGCAATGAACGGTCACGCTACAAAACGAACCGATGGTATTCGAAACCATGTCGTCTCTATCGAGATGCCTTGCAATTTTTCCGTCCGTTTTCGATTCGGCAACTTCCGCGTGACCGATGAAATCCCATGGGCCTGCAGCCACAAAGCCCAGAGCTTCTATCCCATCCCTTGTGTCCGGCCAAAGAACATCACCTGCAATCTGTTCTTCGATGAATCGAGAGTAAGGTTTGTCTTCATTGAACGCACGGATCACATAGTCGCGATAGGGCCACGCGTTCGGTCGAGGTTTGTCCTTGTCGTAGCCGTGCGTGTCACCATAGTGAACCACATCCAGCCAATGCCTTGCCCATCGCTCTCCGTATTGCGGCATGTTCAGGAGTTTTTCGACGAGCTGATCCCATGCCGCCTCGGCGTTGACATGCGAACTCCTTTCAAACGCGTCCAATTCCTCTGGAGTCGGTGGCAGCCCGATCAAATCAAAATAAAGTCGACGGGCCAAAGTACGAGCGTCGGCCGGTGGTGACATCGTCAAGGCGTTTTCAGAGAGCTTTGCCTTAACGAATGCATCGATAGGATTGGATTCCGCGTTTGGTAGCGTCGCCTTGTGCATCGGTTTGAAGCTCCACCAATCCAAGGGATTCTCCAAGGCTGAACTGGCAGAATCTGGCCAAACCGCGCCTGCCGCAATCCATTCCGCCAAGCTCGCGACCTCCCTCTCGGTCAGTCGCGGTTGCTGGCTATCCCTCGGAGGCATGGCCGACTCGGAATTCAAATCCGATACGTATTTCAATAACGGGCTTGCATCGGTCCTTCCCGGTACAATGGGTGGCTCACCTTGATCGCCACCTCCAAATGCAATCGAACGCACGTCCAGTCGATAGCTACTCTTCTGTACTTTGGGGCCGTGGCATGACCAACATTTGGCCGCAAGGATCGGTTGGATTCTCTCCTGAAAGTATCCTTCGGAATGGAGATCGAGTTGTCCCAAACACGGGGAGTTTCGACCGAAGCAACCAATGGCAACGATAGTCCAACAAATCAGTTGCAGTAAATTCGCTGGACTATGGTTTTGCCTCCAGTTTCGGCGTGTCACGCGATGCCGATTATTTTGGTTCGACATGAATTGCCTATTCTTTTTGCTCCCGGCCCGTTTTCGGGTCGACTTTTAAGTTTAACTGCTCATTATCCGCTACATAGAACACAAACCCGTTGAACATTTCGTCTACCGTCTGAGCACCGTATCGGACGGCTTTACTTGGGTCCGGGTTGTAGGCATTGAAGACTGAATTATCGTAGTGAGCGACCGCTTCCACGATCGTATCTTTGGACAAATGCTTCTCGCCAGCCTTGATCTCGTACCCCAACTGCCATTCAAAATTGTAGTTAGGAAGCTGCAGCAAGACTTCCCTCTTGGAATCCGGAGCGACCGAATAAAACGTCATGTCCCGACCTCGCACATGCATGTGCGTAAACAAACCTAGCAATGTCGCATCGTGCTCCATGGTATGGCTTGAGCGAATCTCAAAGGCAGGATTGTAGGGTGGTATATTCCAACGTCGTGGATCCAGCAGGAAATGACGAAACTTCTTTTGAACGACTCCGCGAGGAAATCGTATTCCAACTTGGATTCGACACGTTTCTTTTTTTCCCGTCGTGGTGTAGTGAATTTGCAGTCCGAGTCCCGCTCTTTTCGGAATGTGCAATGCGACACCGTTGTCGAATCGACCTAGATCGAGTGGTTGTCCGCCAGGAACATAACCCGTAACAAACGTCTCTTCACTTGCGCCGTCATTGGTGACAAACGCTAAATTGCAGTGGTGTACTACGCTGCGGTTGCTCGGTTTGATTTCAACAGCTTCGACCCATGTGTCATTGAGGAAAATGTACGGCAAGACACTGTACTTGTAGTCTACGAAGCCAGTGGGAGGTACCGAATGTTGCTCGAGCATGGTGATCACTAGATCGGGTGTGCCAATTTTCCAATCGGTCGATGGCGCTTCCGGTGCTGACTTGCTTGCAGAAATGTTTCCGGCCGTGCACCCCGTCTCCACCCATCGTAGCAGCGTGTCCCGTTCTTCACGCGACAGTGACGAATCGTTTTGAAACACACCATGATTTTTGCTGGCATACCATGGCGGCATCGTTTGATCGCGAACGACTTCAGCGATCATCAGTGCGTTGGACGAGGCATCGGCGATTGACAGTAGCGAAAATGGCGCGGAGCTCTCGGGTCGATGACATTTTGCGCAGTGCTGAAAAAGGATCGCATCGACTTCGCCATGGAATTCTGGAACTTTAAGGGTGGAATCCAGTTTAGGGAGCGGAGAAATCAAGCAGCCATCGACGACGGTCTCCGGCTTACTTACCGGCAGGCCCTCTAAGACTTCTTTAATCGCTTCCTCTAAATCCTGCCGAGTCGCCTTGGGAAGCGACCCGCCGAGTCGCAACTGATCGTCCACTCGGCCTCGATATCGGAGCCGCCTTTCCTGATCGAGTACGACAACTTCAGGCGTCCGGAGGACTCCAAGGGATTTTGCACACGAGCGGTCGACGTCTTTCACGAATGCGAAGGGCACATCGAAATCGAGGGCTTGCGCAGCCATTTCTCGGATCGTGTCCTCGGCCCCGACATTGATCGCAACGAATTGCACTTTGCTATCCTGATACGTCTTGTGAAGCTCAACCAACTTTGGCAGTGTTTGTCGGACCAGAGGGCATTGAGTGGTTGTGAAGACGATTACCCAGGCCTTGGGGGCACCCATTTCCGATAGGCTTCGAGGCAGTGCTCGGATGTCCTTGAAGTGTAGGTCCGGAATAATCGAGCCGATTTCCAGGGAGGCGTTGTCCGCGGCCCTAGACGCCTGCGGAACCAGCGTTGGCAAGAACAGTGGGCCGACGGCAATCGACGTGATGCCAACAATAAATAAAAACGCTTGGGTCTTCATTTTGTACGCTACAATTCTTGGCCAAATGAGACAAGTGAGAGGTTGCCCGAATGGATTGGATGCCTGTTTTCGCGATCTTGATCATGGCCCCGTGGTGGTGTGCCGTCAAGCAGCATTGTCACCTTAAACCGCCAGTGACCGAGGAAAAATTAGGCAGCTGATCTGTCTTGTTCTGATTGACTTCTGCTATATTAAGGCGGTGTTCGATAACGATTTATTTTTGGCCTCAAGGTAAGGGAGACGACCATGGGAAAAGGTAATAACAGTCAAAAGAACGACAAAAAGGGTATGAAACCAAAGCAGGATAAGAAAAAAGGCACGCCAAAGCCGGAAGCGAAGAAGTAATTTCTGCCGATGGCGTTTCCTATGCCTAGTTCTTGTCATTGGATGGTTTTCATCGTTGAACGGTGGTTAACGGCAATACCGTTCAAGGAAGCCCAATCTCGCAAGAATTTCGTTTAACCGTTAGCCGTAGGCGTACGTTTGTGGTATCGAGTACGCCTTCGGCTGACTGTGAAACAAATCATTGAACGGTATTGCGTTTAATGGTAAGCGGAAGGCGTCGGCGGTCTTGAGTCGCTGTCGCATACGGCTTGCCGTTAAACTATTTAGTGGCAGAGCCCTGGGCGACGAATTACTCGTCGGTAACGCAGCCTTCGCTGGCACTCTTTACATTTTTGATGTATTTGTAGAGCGTACCGCGTGTTGCTTTCAGCGGCGGAGCTTGCCACTTTGCTCGTCGCGATGCCATCTCAGCATCGGACACTGCGACGTCCAGTCGATTCGTATTAGCGTCCAATGTGACAAGATCATTGTCGACCACCAAAGCCAATGGTCCCCCCTCTTGTGCCTCGGGAGTCACGTGGCCTACGATAAATCCGTGTGAGCCACCGGAAAAACGGCCATCGGTTAAGAGGGCAACATCGGAGCCAAGACCCGCACCCATAATGGCAGACGTAGGCGTCAACATCTCTGGCATACCTGGACCGCCCTTGGGGCCTTCGTAGCGAATGATAATGACATCCCCTTTTTGGATTTGTCCTTTTTCCAACGCCGCAAGCATGAGCTCTTCGCTGTCGTAACAACGTGCAGGACCGGAAAAACGCATGCCTTCTTTACCGGTGATTTTGGCGACGGAACCTTCAGGAGCTAGATTGCCAAACAGGATTTGAATGTGCCCGGTGGCTTTAATCGGGTTGGAAATTGGCTGAACGACTTTTTGCCCCACTTTCAAACCGGGAAGATCCGCAACGTTTTCGGCTAAGGATTTACCGGTCACGGTCATGCAGTCACCGGTCATAAGTCCCTCTGCTAACAAATACTTTATCACAGCTGGGGTACCACCGACCGAATGAAGATCTTCCTGGACAAACTTCCCTGAAGGTTTTAAGTCCGCAAGAAACGGAACGCGATCGCTTACTTTTTGAAAATCATCCAACTGCAAATCGATGCCGACGCTGCGTGCCATTGCGATCAAGTGGAGGACCGCGTTGGTGCTGCCTCCTAACGCCACGACGATGACCATTGCGTTTTCGAAAGCTGCTCGAGTCATGATGTCGCGAGGCTTGAGATCGATTTCCATGAGATGCCGAATGGCTTTGGCGGCCCGTCTGCATTCGTCCATCTTGGCCGGGTCCTCGGCGGGAATCGAAGCAGAGTATGGCAGCGACATTCCTAAAGCTTCAATGGCGGATGCCATTGTGTTGGCGGTGTACATCCCGCCACACGCTCCCGCACCAGGGCAGGATTTGCGAACGATGTTGGCTCGCGTTTCCTCATCGATTTGACCTGAAATGTATTGGCCGTAGCATTGGAATGCAGAAACAATATCCAGCGAATGGCCGTTCCATTTTCCAGCGCGAATCGTTCCACCGTAGATCATGAGTGACGGGCGATTCAGTCGTCCCATCGCCATCAAGCAGCCGGGCATGTTCTTGTCGCAACCGGGCAATGCGATCAGTGCATCGTACCACTGAGCGCCCATTATCGTTTCGATGGAATCAGCGATGAGATCCCTGGACTGGAGCGAGTAGGACATGCCATCGGTTCCCATGCTGATTCCATCGCTTACACCGACGGTATTGAATCGCAACCCGACAAGATTTTCTTCGACGACAGCTTTCTTGACTGCGAGCGCTAAGTCCAAAAGGTGCATGTTGCAGGTGTTCCCCTCGTACCAAACGCTTCCGATGCCAACTTGAGCCTTGTTCATGTCCTCTGGAGTCATTCCGGTTCCATACAGCATTGCCTGAGAAGCTCCTTGGCTTTTCGGTTGTGTAATGCGCGAGGAGAATTTATTGAGCTGGTTCATGAAGCAAAGTTTCAAACGAGTTGTCGGGAGAGGTGAGGTTTGTTTCGTCTATCTCTAGAGAGATGGTAAACATCCCCCGAGTGAACTCGGGGGCATTGCACATTGGAATGGCGAAATCATTACTTTCGAGCTCGAGGGTGGCTCAACGAAACCCACGCACCGTTTTGAGCGCTGCTGGCGACACACTGTTCGATGAAGTACATGCCTTCAACGCCATCGTGCACATTGGGGTAGAGCGTATTGACGCGATCCATCGTTTTGCCTTGTGACACGTCAACCATTGCGTCGAAGGCTGCAACATAAATATTGGCAAATGCTTCGAAGAATGCTTCTGGGTGCCCGGCTGGCAATCTGCATGCTGCTTTGCCGCTTGCATTCATGAACGATCCGTTTGGATCGCGAGTATAGAGTTTATGCGGTTGGCCGTTTTGGCGGATCACCATGACGTTTGGCTCTTCTTGACGCCAAGAAAGGGCACCTTTGGTTCCGTCGATTTCGATGGACAAATCGTTTTCACGACCATGACTGATTTGGCTTGCGGTCACCGTTCCGAGTCCGCCGTTTTGGTATCGGACGATGGCGGTTCCGTAATCGTCCAGCTTGCGGCCCGGTTCGAAAATTTTTAGGTGGCAACTGATTTCGGCAGGCAACAGCCCTGTCATGAAGCGGCCAAGATTGTAGGCATGAGTGGCAATGTCGCCAAAGCAGCCAGCGACGCCGCTTTGTTTGGGATCGGTCCGCCAAGCGGCTTGTTTTTGGTCTTGATCCTCCAATCTTGTTCGCAACCAACCTTGGATGTAGTTGGAGCGAACGGCTTGGATCTCACCGAGTTCGCCGCTTTGGATCATTTCCCGGGCTTGGCGAATCAGCGGATAGCCTGTGTAATTGTGTGTTAGTGCAAATACAGACTTGGATTTGTCCACTAGCTTGGCAAGCTCTTCGGCTTGGGCCAAATCGAAGGTCATCGGTTTATCGCACACCACGTGAAAGCCAGCTTCCAGGGCAGCCTTGGCAACTTCAAAGTGCGTGTGGTTTGGGGTGGTAACGGAAACGAAATCGATCCGTTCACCGGCGGGCTTCTTCGATTCGGCTTCGAACATCGCTTGGTAGGATGGGTACGCTCTCTCTTGAGCCACATCGTAGTCGGGTGCGGACGCCCTGGAACGTTCGGCGTTGCTGCTAAAGGCACCGGCAACCAAAGTGGCTCTATTATCCAAACAAGCAGCAATGGAATGAACGCGACCAATGAACGAACCTTGTCCCCCTCCAACGATACCCATCTTGAGCTTTCGATTCATCGGTCCATTGGTCATGTTGATTCTCCAAAAAGGGAAAAAGGGAAATTGATTGGAAATCGGTGCGACTATGTTTTACCAAAGTTGAATCGGTTTTCTAGTTGGCATCTGCGGCTTTGTGTGGCACGCCCCTGAGTTTACGAAGGGCATGGGAATCGCTAGAAACATATGCCTCAACCCATTAGGAAGCATTCGAGTTATTCCAATAAATGTTTTTAGGACTGATTGACACGCGATCGATTCGCGCAAACAATGCCGACATTGAAGGATCAAGATCGAGCGGCAGGATGCCGCATTTTTTCCTGTCAGAGAGAGTGAGCCATCCATTGCGGAACAAATCTCTTCTGGCCACTGCACTCCTTAGCGTTACCGCTTTCTTCGGACTGCAAAGTGTGGCGGCCTGCCAATCGAATACGAAAATATCGCTCGATGCGAAGCGGGCCTTTGCGTATTTGGGAAAAATTTGTGATATCGGTTCCAGAGTTACCGGCACCGAAGGCATGGCAAAGCAACAAGCGATGCTCGATGAGCACTTCACCAAGCTAGGTGCCAAGCTGCTATGGCAGTCGTTCGAGATCAGGCATCCCGAATCGGGCAGCAAAGTAGAAGTCAAAAATCTAATCGTCCGTTGGAATCCAGACAATCCCGAACGTGTACTCCTTTGCACTCACTACGATACTCGTCCTTTCCCGGTAAATGACGCTAGGAACCCCAAAGGTCTATTTGTCGGAGCCAACGATGGTGCAAGTGGGACAGCGTTGTTCATGGAGTTAGGCAATGCTTTGCAGAAACTAGAGATGAAAGTCGGCGTCGACTTGGTTTTTTTCGACGCAGAAGAACTCGTATACGAAGAGCCGCGTGACCCTTTTTTCGTTGGCTCCACACATTTTGCTCGCACTTATGCCGAGGACCCAACCACGCCTCGATATCGATGCGGAATCCTAGTGGATATGATTGGTGACGCAGATTTGCAGCTCTTTTATGAGCAAAATTCTTGGAAGTTTGCACGTCCGCTGGTCGAAGAAGTTTGGGGGATTGCCAAGGAATTGAAGATCAAAGAATTCAAGCCCAATATTGGTTACGAAATCAAGGACGACCATTTGCCCTTGAATTCGATTGCAAAAATCCAAGTCATTGATCTAATCGATTTCGACTACACCCGGGGTGTACCCAAGGGAAAGAGTTTTTGGCATACCATGGCAGATACACCGGACAAGTGTTCCGGATCGTCCATGGTCAAAGTTGGAAGCGTACTTCTGGAATGGATCAAACGGCAGAAGTGAGCCGAACGGTATGAAATCTGATTCAACCGAACCGACTCACAAAGCCATGGATGTTGAGCCATTAGCCATCGAAATCATTGGCCTCAGAAAGCAGTATGGTCGTGCAACGGTCCTTGATGAACTCTGCCTGTCCGTTGTAAAAGGGGAATTGCTCGTCATCCTGGGCGATAGCGGGAGCGGCAAATCGACTTTGCTAAAGCTCATTGCGGGTCTCGAACTTCCGCAACGTGGGACCATACGAATCGAAGGTCTCGATCAAGCCCGTAGACTTCCTCATAAACGCGATGTTGCTATGGTTTTTCAAGACGGGAATGGGTACGAGCACTTAAACGTTCGCCAGAATCTTGACCTGGCGGCGAAGCACTCTCCAGAACCGAACCAAGTCTCCCGTTGGGTTGATTGGTTGCAACTAGAATCAACGCTTGATCAAAAGCTCGCCCAGCTTTCGGGAGGACAAGCCCAACGCGTTGCAATCGCCCGGGCCATGTTGTCTGGCAAATCAGTTGTGCTTCTAGATGAACCGCTCGCCCATTTGAATCCGACTTTGCGCGAAGAAAGCCGGGAGCTCATTCTCAAAGTGCATCGGGAGACCAAGAAAACCTTTCTCTATGTAACACACGATTCGGATGAAGCGTTTTACTTGGCAAATCGAATCGCGGTGCTCGCGTCAGGCAGGATACAACAAGTTGGCGACCCGCTGTCGGTTTATCGCTCACCCTGTTCCAAAGTGGTTGCAAAATTGCTTGGCCATCCGACGGTAGACATCCTCAAGATGGAGAAAGGCTGGCTAGCCCCTGGACAAAACCCGGCCCCAGGGCAAAGCCCTGATGCGAGTTTGATTGAATGCGGAGTCCGATCGCACGATTGGACGATTCATCGCGTTGAGTTGGAATCACCGCAGGATGGAACCCGACCAGTGGGTTTGACGATGAATACGCATGGGCTTCATGTAAAAGGGGCCATTGGAAGTTGTCGCTGGATGGGCAATCGCTGGTTGTTAGAAATCGAATGCCCAGAACGCATTCGAATTACTCGCGAATCGCCCAGTCCCGAACCGTTGGAGAGTCAATTGCTCTCAGCCGAGAGCTTATCGAGAGCAGATGAGCGATCGAAGCCATTCGGCTATTTGGAAGCCACGCTTCCTCGTTCGTGCATCCAGACGTTTGGCAGTTTGGAATGAATCCGATTACTCCAAATCTAGCGGCCTTTTCTTGCGGGTGGCACGGGTGGCACGCTCTGAGGTACGAAGGGCGTGGTGAATCGCTAGTTAGAGTCATTTGCCACACTTCCCACGCCCATCGCTAATCGCTTTGGGCGTGCCACACAATGCAATGGCCTGGCTTGGTAGTCCTTTGTCTGCCGTTGGCCGACGTTTAGAAACCGTACATTCGCGAATCGACCCAGTAGCCTTGGTAGCTATATAGGCGACGCGTGCGAAGTGGCGATTGTGCGTTGAAAAACGGGTCGGAATTGACGACGGGCCGAGCAAAGTTGTAGCCCATCCAATCATACTGCCTGACGATCGCCTCACGATGCATGGTTTCTGCTCGAGCGCGTGCAATCAAGTACTCTTGTGCAGGGCTGACTTCAAAGCGAGCGTAGCCTGGTGAGCCGGTTCCGCCTGTCAATGGCTCACCATTATTGAAAAGATTATCGGCAAAAGCGGTTGAGGCGGTAGCTGCCCCAGCTAAACAAAATGCAGCCAGAAAAAGTCGCATAGAAGGGTCTCACTAAATTGGCAGAAAGTTAAATTGACCGACCATCCATGGTTCCTTGCTCGAATCCAAATTACTTTCCGAGCGTTCAACGAGGGTTATCGGGTCGAAGTCCCCAAAAAATGCAGGGGTTTTTAAGTGCTTAGTACAATCCAATCCAACGTCAAAGCTTTCAAGCGTTAGGCTTGTTGGACGATTTCGAGTTTTCAGATAAACTCTGCGTTTTCGCATCTTCTAATTCCTACCCATCCCCTCGTCGTTCCAATGCTCGATCGAAAATTTGTTTTAGAAAACGTTGAGTTGGTCAAGGCAAATTGCGTCCATCGCGGTGCGCATGTTGAAATCGATCGATTTGTGGAGTTAGAACGGGTCCGGAAAGCCAAGCTGAGTCAAGCCGAAGAGTTGAATCGGCAAGCCAACGCGACCAGCGCTAGGATTGGTGCTGCAGCCCCGGCCGAGCGCGAGGCGATCAAAGAGCAAGGACGAAAACTACGAGAGCAAAAGGAGGCTGTTCAAACAGAACACGACGCGTTGGACAAGGAAATTGCAACGATTTTGTCCCGCGTGCCAAACATGACCCATCCGGCTGCACCCATAGGGCGGGACGATCTGGCAAATTTGGAGATCGCACGAGGCAAGACCCCGATCCCCACTTTTGATTTCCAACCCAAGGATCATTTGCAGCTCGGCAAGCAGCATGACATGATCGATTTCGAAGCTGGAGCTCGCGTGGCCGGAGCTGGTTTCTACTTTCTCAAGAACGATGCGGTCCTTTTGGAACTATCGCTCCAACAGTTTGCCGTGCACTTACTCATCAAGCAAGGGTTTGTACCTGTTTCAACACCCGACGTTGCGAATACCGAAACGTTGCATGGAATTGGATTCATCCCTCGTGGTCCAGAGACACAAATATACAGCATTGAAAACACCGATCTGAATTTAGTCGCCACTGCCGAAATCACTTTGGGTGGCATGTACGCTGGCCAAGTGCTCGAAGCAGAAGACTTGCCATTGAAACTGGTTGGTATCAGCCATTGCTTCCGAACCGAAGCCGGAGCTGCCGGCCGGGCCTCCAAGGGACTATACCGCGTCCATCAATTCACCAAGATCGAGATGTTTGCGTTCACCCTACCGAATCAAAGCGACGCAATCCACGAAGAGCTGCGTCAGCTAGAGTGCGATCTGTTTGATCTGTTGGAAATCCCATTTCGTGTTGTGGATACGGCAACCGGCGATCTTGGTGGCCCTGCGTATCGCAAATACGACTTAGAAGCATGGATGCCCGGCCGCGGGACAGCAGGCGAATGGGGTGAAGTTACCAGCACGTCCAATTGCACAGATTACCAAGCCCGTCGGTTGAATATTCGCTCCCGTACGAAAAACGAGAAAGGTACGCACCTCGTTCACACCCTCAACGGCACAGCCATCGCAATCAGCCGAGCGATCATTGCAGTCATGGAGAACCACCAATTGGCCGATGGGACAATCCGTGTGCCAGTTGTCCTCCGCCCTTGGATGGGTAAGGATTTCATTGGGAAGTAGGATGGCACGGCGGTCGTCCTTGCACGGCGGTCGCCCTTCGCTGTACATGTCTGTGGCTTTATGCCAGGGGTACTGACTTTGAGCCGCAACGCGCTAGCTAGCGTGCGGATTGGAAGGCTAGGAACCGCTTGCAGATCCGGCCCTCATGCTAACGCATTGAGGCTCAAAATTTACAAAGTGAGTGCCTCTGGTTTTATGCCAGGGGTACTGACCATTTGTTCTAGAGTGATGGTAAATATCTCCCGAGATAAACTCGGGGGCATTGCACTTACGCCATACGGCGTTTTAGCTCCGCATCCAACGTATCTAGGAATTGATCTGTGGTCTCCCACTTTTGCTCTTTGCCAATGAGCGATGCCAGATCCTTGGTCATGTGGCCCGCTTCCACGGATTCAACACATACCTTCTCCACTGTGTTGGCAAAGGCAACCACATCAGGAGTGCCATCGACTTCGCCTCGACGAATCAAACCGCGAGTCCAAGCGAAAATCGACGCGATGGGATTCGTCGACGTTGGCTTACCCGCTTGATGGTCCCGATAGTGGCGTGTAACCGTTCCGTGAGCCGCCTCTGCTTCGAAAGATGTTCCATCCGGCGACATCAGCACCGAAGTCATGAGCCCCAGCGAACCATAGCCCTGCGCAACCGTATCCGATTGGACATCGCCATCATAATTCTTGCATGCCCATAGATAACCGCCGCTCCACTTCAAATTGGCTGCCACCATATCATCGATCAGTCGATGCTCGTACGTCAGTCCTGCCGCCTTGTACTGCTCAGCGTAGTTTGCCTCAAAGATCTCTTGAAATAGGTTTTTAAACCTACCATCGTACGTTTTGAGAATGGTGTTTTTGGTGGACAAGTAGACGGGGTATTTTCTAGCCAGACCGTAGATGAATACGGAATGCGCAAAGCCTGAAATCGATTCGTCGGTATTGTACATGGCCATGGCAACGCCAGATCCCTCCGACTTGAAGACTTCTCGCTCGATCGCAGGGCCACCATCGGCGGGCACGAAGGTAAGTTTTACAGTTCCCTTGCCTGGGAAACGAAACTCGCTTGCTCGATACTGATCGCCGAAGGCATGACGAGCGACTACGACAGGCTTATCCCAATGGCTCACTAGCCGCGGTACGTTCTTGCAAATAATAGGTTCGCGAAAAATGGTACCGTTCAAAATATTTCGAATTGTTCCGTTCGGGCTTCTCAACATTTCCGGCGAACCGAATTCCTTGACTCGCGATTCGTCGTGCGTGATGGTCGCGCACTTGACCGCAACTCCATATTTCTTGGTTGCGATGGCTGAATCGACAGTGATTTGGTCTTTGGAGGCATCTCGGCTTTGGATGCTTAGATCAAAATACTTGAGGTCGATGTCGAGGTACGGGTGAATCAGTTTTTCCTTGATTTTCGTCCAGATAATACGGGTCATCTCGTCGCCGTCCATTTCGACGACAGGGTTCTTGACCTTGATTTTTGCCATTAAAAAATGCCTTC
This sequence comes from Pirellula sp., assembly GCA_043743995.1. Lineage (GTDB taxonomy): Bacteria > Planctomycetota > Planctomycetia > Pirellulales > Pirellulaceae > JBKCUI01. Next base: position 21,419 of record JAYTVM010000036.1, read on the forward strand.
AGGTGCTATGTTCGTGGGAAATCGGAACTCAAACCGACCGGCCGCCAGAAATCCAACGCCTGCCGTGGGTTTTATCTCAGATCTAAGAGTGGGGGGAATTATGCCTGAATCGGACGCGATCCGCCAGAGATGGTTAGTCCGTACATCTGCCACACCGACGCGGATCTCTTCGTCTCGAGGAGACAAAACTACCCAACAAAATCATGGCAGGGCTTGCCATGCCACAACGGATGAAACGAAACGCGCGCGGTGGGTTTTGGAATTTGACGTTCGTGCCTGACCATTTCGGATCTGTTCCACGAAAGAACGGCAAACGGCGCATTCAGCAAGATGACGATCAATCTTCTGGCTCGTTTTTTTGTCGAGTGATCCGGCCAAATGTGCCTTCCCCATCGCTTTGACCTGCGAACACATGATTCCGCCGTAGTTTGGTTCCGTGGAAGAGTTCGTCGCTTCCGGCAAAAACACGTTCCAGGCCAAAATACTCATGAGGCATACCGATACAATCCCTCCCGCGAGGGCCATTCTACGTCTTAAAATTCGCGATCTCTGACGACCGGCAAAGCCACTTAGCGCTCCCGGCAGACATTCGTTCCAGTCTTCCCAACCTGTTTTGATTTCAGTCATCATTAGCTCTTCGACACGGATAAAAAACGTAGCATGTCATTCGGATCGTTGTCATTTCGACAGTATCGGAAAATGGCGAGAATCGACGTGTTAGCAATCTCACAATCCGACCGAATCTGGAAAACTTTCTTTCCGATCAGCCGAATTCCCGCGACCCGATCGAAACTGTTGCGAGCTTTGATCCGATCGGCTTACTTCTCCAACGCTCGGGGCTTGTAACTGAACCATGCACGCAAGTCGTCGAATGTCCAGTACCAACAGCCGCTGTCTCGAAATTTGGAGCAGTCCTCCTGTTTGTAGGTCGCCGAGAATCATCGTTACACTCTCGCGTGTAGCACCAATAATCGACGCAAGTTCTTGGTGCGACAAAGCGATTCCAATTTCAACTCCCAAGGTATGCTTTTTACCGTACTGCTCGGACAATTCAACCAAGAGTTGTATCAAGCGATCTCGATTGGAACGGAAAAGCAATGCCCTTAGCCGTCGTTCGATTCGTGCCCGCCGAAAACCGATGAGCTTGGTGACACCAATAGCTAATTGCGGGCAATTTTCCATGAAACGCCGGACATCTTCGCCCGGTAGCAAGATGACAGTCGCCGTCGTTGCCGCCTCCGCTCTTTCCTCATGATTGCCCGAATTGAAAAGCGCCAATTCACCGAAGACCTCCCCAGGTTCAACAAACGCCAAAATGGCTTGCTTTCCATCAGGGGTAATGGAACAGAGTCGTATTCGCCCTTCACCCAATAGGAAAACGCTATCCGCTTGGTCGGTTGGCAAGTAGACGGCAGCACCCTTTGTAAAAGTCCGCGATCTTGCCTTTTGTTCCAATTGGGCTAGCTGACCGGGAGTCAACTGTTGAAATAGTGAACAGTGACTGACATGCCAAAATGCATTTGCCATGCGGCGATTGTGATGGAGGCTTTGGGTGAACGAAATACTGGCCAAACTCAATTTGAATCTGGCGGCGACTTTAGTTGTGTGATGTATTTCACAGAGGAGGCGTCGGAGAAGCAGATTTATAGAGCATACTGCACCATCGCGCTAGGATCTGAGGCTCGGGTCCTTGAACTTGGCGGAAATGCCTAGTCCATCCCCGATTTGCATGTTGCAAAGCAATTCTCCAAAGACCAGTAGCCACGTTACGAGTTGTGGATCTGCTTGGAAGCACTGGTCCAGTCGCTGGCGGAGATCGGTCAGGCCACAAGTCCCTCGTTTCAGCTTCTTGCGACGACAATAGATAATCGGCCAAACGGTGGCCCAAACACCTTGGAACGTCGGCGAACACTGAAGTCCTTCGCCACACAATACGGCCAAATGCAAATCGCTAAGGGCTGGCACGGACTCGCACCAATCGGCCCATTTGCCTTGATTACTACCACCTTGGGTTATGTTATTACCGGATATTTTCTTGCGTTGCTTTCCAAAGCGCTCGTCCGCGGATTGAATCGTCAGCAGCACATTCTCTTCAGTCGCTTTCCACGCTGGCCGGTAGACACTAATTGGCTCCTCAATGACCTTAATCATGGTCGCTTGACCTTCGATTGCAAAAGTCCATGTTCCATCGACCCAATTGTTGGCTTTCCAGCTCGCTGTCGTCTTTAATTCCAATGTGCTTTTACCCGAAGACTCCATCGTAAAACCGGTTGGAGCATTTGCCCCCTGCCTAGCAACGCGTCGTTGCCACGATACAAAGTCACCACTTAAGATTTTCATCGTAACCTGAGTGGACCAATCGCGAATGCCCATCGCATTGGCCCAAACAATAGCGTCGTCGATCTTCGGCGGTTCCGTCTGTTCGATAGAGAATTCATCTGTGCAATCCAAAACCCATGAAGGTTGGGCACTAGGAATCGACGTCAGCAGCCATTTCAGTTCATTGGAAACGCCGAAATGCCAAAGGCCCTCCAGCGCCGAGTCCAGCATGGTCGCCTTTTCCCGGATGGTAGTCAAACTGGTGATGCAATCGATCCAATCCAAGTGTTTCTTTGCATTTAATCTCGACTGCTGAATCAATGGATCGCTCACCCCCATCAACGCTTGTAGCCAACCTGAGTTGGCGTAGTCTTGTTCAGTGGGAGAAAGAGTTTTTGACATTGTTTTTCCGGAGAAGACATTCGAAGCGTCGAGACCAATCCCAATCTAGCAGTTGGCAAGGGACTCCTACTAGTCCAAGTCCGCAATTTAACCTCGAAAGCAACGTTAACCTCGAAAGCCACGCAGCGCGGCGTTCCGTGACGTGATCCTCCGTGCCCTGATTCTCGAACGTGCTTGTTTGTCTTCGTGTAGTTTTTATGTTAGTCTAGAGAAGGCGTTAAAGACGCTTTTCCTGCTTTTTGTGCCAGCCAATCCCACCTTTCTCAAATGCGACGATTCGATTCATTGTTGCCATCGCGAACTTGTTTGCTGCGAGGTTACGTCGCCTTCGCAATATTGTCGCTTGCGATTGTTCAAAATTCCACTTCGACGCAAGCCGACGAAGACGACCTGGAATCGATTCAAGCTCTCTTGAACAATACATGTTCGGATTGCCATACTGGACCAAAACCTGCTGGCGACTTCACTATCGAGAAACTCAAGCCAAGCCGCGAGTCCATTGCCGCTTCGTCCTTTGACAGCAGCGACTGGGAGCGAATCCTGAGGAAATTGCGGGCAGGCCAGATGCCACCCCCCGATAGTGATAGACCTAATGGTGCTGTTATCGACAAAGCGACTCGTGCCATTGAGAAGTGGTTGGAGACAGGCAGTCAGCTGCATCCTTATGCGGGTAGTACGGAATCCCTTCGAAGACTAACTCGAACCGAGTACCAGAACGCGATCCGCGATCTGCTCAAGTTGGATATCGATGCGAACGCATTGCTTCCCAAAGACGAATCGAGTCAAGGCTTTGACAACATCACCGTGGGGGAACTCTCTCCGACGCTTTTGAATCGCTATCTGACTGCCGCCCAGACCATTAGCCGCATTGCACTTGGTCGCAAAGGACTCGGTCCCATGGGGATTAATATTAGAGTCCCTGCCGATCGAACACAGGAATCGCAGGTTGATGGATTGCCGCTTGGGACTCGTGGCGGTGTGCTTATTGAGCATACCTTTCCACGCGATGGTGACTACGAATTTCAGTTGCGTTTGGCTCGCGATCGCGATGAAAAAGTAGAGGGACTGACCCAACCGCATTCGATTGATCTTCTGATCGATCGAGAACAAAATCACCGCTTCACCGTAAAGCCACCGCCCAATCGTGAAGACTTCACACACGTTGACTCGCACTTGAAAACGCGTGTTCGTGTATTGGCGGGCAACCATTCCGTCGGGGTCGCCTTCCCCCAGGCGGGATCTTCCTTGATTGAAACGAAACGTCAGCCCTTCGATGCAGCTTACAATCGACATCGTCATCCGCGAATTAATCCTGCACTCTTTGAACTATCCATCGTTGGTCCGTTCGATTCAGAAGCTCCGGGCAACTCACAAACCCGACAGGCTGTCTTCGGTCAAAATTCCGTGAATACGGACAAGCCTAGCGAAACAGCAAAACGCATTCTAAGTCGATTGGCGAGATTAGCGTTTCGACGCCCTATTCGTGAAGAAGATATCGAGTCACCGATGTGGTTCTTCGAAGAATCGTTCCGGGAAGGTGGCTTCGACGCTGGCCTCGAAGCCGCTTTAACCTCGATACTCGTCAATCCGAACTTCTTGTTTAGAATCGAAGCCACCGAAGCCACCGACGAGTCAGCCGAAACGAACTACGCGATAAGTGACTTGGAACTTGCCTCCCGTCTTTCCTTCTTTCTTTGGAGTAGCATTCCCGATGATCGTCTACTAAGACTCGCAGAATCGCAAAAGTTGCGAGAGCACGATGTCTTGAGTGCCGAAATAGAACGCATGCTCAAGGACCAACGTTCGAGTTCCTTGGTGACGAATTTCGCTTCTCAATGGCTCTACCTGCGAAACCTCGAAGCCATCACGCCGGACCTAAGGCTCTATCCGGATTTTGATGACAATTTAAGGCATGCTTTTCGCCGGGAAACAGAGTTGTTGGTCGAGGACGTCATTGCAAAGGATCGCAATGTATTGGGTTTGATTCGCTCCAACTCCACCTTTCTCAACCAGCGGCTTGCGAAACATTACGGAATCCCAAACGTCTCGGGCAGTCATTTCAGAAAAGTTGATCTGCCCTCCACTAGCCAACGCGGGGGCATTCTTCGCCACGGTAGTATCTTGACCGTTACTTCCTACGCAACCCGAACCTCTCCAACCATTCGCGGCAATTGGATTTTAGAGAATATCATCGGCACCCCTCCTCCACCTCCGCCTCCCAATATTCCAGCCCTCAAGGATAAGCAAGATACGGACGGGAAATCGTTGCGAGAACGTCTAGCCATGCATCGTTCCGACCAAGCCTGTGCTTCTTGCCACAATTTGATGGACCCAGTCGGTTTTTCTCTCGATAACTACGATGCATTGGGAAGATGGCGTGCGTTTGACGATGGCCAACCGCTCGATACTGCCGGGACCATGCCTGACGGGTCACCTGTGCATGATGCCGCCACGCTTGAGGACAGTATTTTGAAGCGTCCCAAGGTATTTGTTGGTACAATGACAGAGAAGTTGCTAACCTTCGCGCTCGGTCGAGGGATCGAGTATCGCGATGGCCCTGAAGTTCGAAAAATAGTAGAATTTGCTGCGGAGCAGGACTTCCGATTTTCATCGATCGTCCGGGGAATTGTTTTAAGCAAGCCGTTCTTGATGAGGGATTCAGAATGACCATTTTTCAAAGGGCACTCACACGAAGGACCCTGTTGCGAGGGACGGGTGCTGCCGTGGCCCTGCCGTTGCTCGATGCCATGATTCCTGCCATGACAGCGAGTGCAGCCACGCCGGCTGCAAGTGAACGGCTTCGGCGAATCGGTTATATTTATATACCGATGGGTTGCAATCCAAAGGAATGGACGCCCAGCGGCAATTCACTGGACGTATTGCCTTCGAGTCTATCGCCACTGGAGGATATCAAGGACCAAGTAAGCGTACTTAGCGGTATGGATCTTAAGAACGCCTATCCCGGTTCGCATGCGACCTCCAATTCTGCCTTCTTAAGTGCCGCTCGAGCAAAACTAACTGAGAGCACGGACTACTTTCTTGGCACAACCGTCGATCAAATCGCAGCCAAGCAAATCGGACAATCAACGCCACTTCCGTCGCTTGAGCTATCGATGGATTTGTTGGCGACCGTTGGGCAATGCGACAATGGATACGCATGTGTCTATCAAAATAATTTGTCGTGGTCTACACCGAGCAATCCACTCCCTGCCGAAGCGCACCCGCGACTGGTTTTCGAGAGTTTGTTTGGCGAGGGAGGCACCCCCGATCAACGCCGAGCCGCTTTGAAGAAGCGAGCCAGCCTCTTGGACTCGGTAACCAAGGAAATCAAACGACTGAAGTTGAGAGTTGGACCCGCCGATCGAAACAAGATCGATGGCTACCTAGAAAACATTCGCGACGTCGAACGTCGGATCCAGCAAGCCGAGTCGGCCGTCCAAGACAATCCACTGCCGGACTTGGATCGACCTATTGGTGTCCCCGTCGACTATGCAGATCACGCCCGACTCATGTTCGACCTTCAGCTCTTGGCATTCCAAGGGGACATCACACGCGTCACCACTTTTCAACTGGCTCGCGAAGCAAGCAATCGAACGTATCCGGAGATTGGCGTTCCCGATCCACATCATCCGATCACGCACCATGCAAAGGATCCGGAGAAACTAGCCAAGATCGCAAAGATCAATCAATTCCACGTTTCTCTATTTGCGGAGTTCCTTAAGAAACTCAAAGCCACCCCGGAAGCGGACGGAAACTTGCTGGATCATTCGCTGTTCCTGTATGGAAGCGGTATGGGAGACTCCGATACCCATGATCATTCGAATCTCCCAATTCTTGTTGCAGGCGGCGCAGCCGGAAAAATGCGTGGTGGCAGACACATTCAATTTGACAAACCGACTCCACTTTCCAATCTGCATTTGACGTTGCTTAACAAAGTGGGTGTCCCACTCGAGACGTTTGCAGATAGCAATGGCCGCGTCGAAGACCTCTTCGATCCTGTGACGCTGTAATGCAAATGCTCATTTCTCATTTGTTTTTTGCTGTGTTGATAATTGCGATGGCATCCATCGCGTTTGGCTCGGACCCTATTCTCGTCAACGCCATTGAAAGTCGTGACTGGCCCACCGCCGAAAAGTTCCTCGCCGATTCTGAACAATTAACCCTTAAACAGCCCGACGGCATGACCGCTTTGCACTGGGCTGTCTTTCACAAGCGGACGGAATGGGTTCGGCAACTCCTTTCTGCAAGCGCTCCTGTCGATGCTCGAACTCGTTACGACGTCACACCGCTATCGATCGGTTGCATGCAAGGGGACGTTGCAAGCGTAAGGTTGTTGGCAGCTGCGGGCGCCGACGTTAATTTTGCAATGCCAGGGGGTGAGACGCCGCTGATGACCGCATCACGCAATGGAAATGCGGAGGTAGTTGGTACGCTATTGAAGTATGGTGCCAACGTCGATGCAGCGGAGAGAAAGGGCCAAACGGCCTTGATGTGGGCGGCGGCAGAGGGGAACGCGGATGCAGTTCAAGTGCTCATCGAAGCCGGTGCTGATCTGAAACGGGAATTGAAGTCCGGCTTCAACGCAATGATGTTCGCGGCTCGCGAAGGTAGCATCGACGTTGTGCGGCGACTCTTGGATGCGGGCATTGATCCAAACGGGGTTATGGGTCAGGACAAGGGTCAGGGTAGAGGGCCGCGACCAGGTACATCTGCCTTGATGTTAGCAGTGGAAAGCGGGCACTTTGAGTTGGCACTCTATTTGGTGGACCGTGGGGCCGATCCAAACGACCAAAGAAGCGATTACACACCTTTGCATGCGTTGAGTTGGGTCCGCAAACCGGCTAGCGGGGACGGTATCGATGGCGATCCTTCGCCACGCGGCTCTGGCAATGTTTCGAGCCTCGAATTTGTCCGAAAGTTGGTCGGAGCAGGCGCGAATGTCAATGCGCAACTAGAGCGGGGACCAGCCGGAAAAGCCAAACTGAACATGAAGGGATCAACTCCGTTTTTGCTTGCTTGCAAGACGGCCGATCTTCCGATGCTCAAGATACTGCTCGAGTTGGGGGCAGATCCCACGTTGGTCAATATCGACAACTGCACGCCATTGTTGGCCGCATCGGGAATCGGAACCGTTTCGGTTGGCGAAGAACCCGGTACCGAATCGGAGGTCATTGAAACGATCGAGTTTTTGCTTGCGCTTGGTGCCGATATCAACGCTGTCGATAACAACAAAGAAACAGTCATGCATGGGGCTGCCTATAGGGCTCATCCCAAAGTTGCGGAACTGCTCGCCCAAAGAGGCTCCAAATCGTCCATATGGAACCACAAGAACAAACACAATTGGACCCCTATGACGATCGCACAAGGCAGCCGGCCAGGAAGTGTCAAACCGGACCCTGCGATGATGGCGGTCCTCGAAAAACTCTTGCAAGCACAATAATCGGCGATGCAGCAATGATTTACCATGGCTGAGTTTGTGAGCATTCCGGCCGCAATCAGTCAATGATTCCTTTGGTTCGCTGGGGGGGTTCTCCAACGCCGCGAAGGATTTTTTTGAGTCTGATTGTCCGGCTCGGGCTTGTCCTAACCGGACACCGTTTTGGCGTCCTATGTACGCGGATGATAGGAAAATTGCTCTCGCATAGTACACCAAAACAGGGTTGCGGGCGGACGAGCCCCAACGCAACCCAACGATTTCGTTGCATAACATCCTTCACGGCGTTGGCACTTCTCCCCCGCCAATCTTGTTTTGGCGAACTAAGGGTCGGCACACACGAATCGACCCGTTCCTCTCGGCTCTGGGCGGTGTTGATTTGGTAACCCGAAACGTAAGTGAGGGACGAGATACACCCACTCGCTCACGCGTTGCTTCAAGAATGGCTAGACACTTGCAAATGCATGCATTCTGAACTGGGGTTGGCTTTTAGTTGGCTTTCGCGTATTTAAAGAAGGACAAGAGACAGCTGGAATTGTTATTCGGAATGCACTGCGCTATGAACTCAAAAGCTCTTCTACCCTACCTTTATTCGTCGCTGATTATTCTGACTTTTGGTCTAAGGCTCATGGCACAGGCACCGGGCCCTGTTCCGATCGGGTCGAGCGCCGTCCCGAACACGATTGGAACCACTCCGTCGGTTCCATCCATTGAGAACATGGCCGCTCAGGCTGCAAACAGCTCCAAAAATAACGCTCCCAAACCGGTCGGAAGAATGGATTTGCCGACAGGCCATGGCCAACATTGGATCGAATACGACATTCGTCCATACACCCAGAATTTGAAAAACGTCGAGCGGCCACAACAGGTCATCCTTGACTGGATTCTCCGGGAGACGGGAACGGACGTTTGGTTCAATGAGCCCATGGGGATCCTCAATGCCGATCGATCTACGCTTCGTGTGTATCACCACGCCGACATGCAAAAAAAGGTCGCGCAGGTCTATGAGAAATTCGTCAATGGCTTGACCGAACCGCAAGTCTTTGGTCTGCGACTGATCACGGTTGGTAATCCAAGCTGGCGAACCAAATCCACCGTCCTAATGCGTTCCGCTCCCGTGGAAACGGCGGGAGTCCAAGCATGGTTGATGCCAAAAGAAAACGCCGCAATTTTTATGGCACAATTGAGAACACGCATCGATGTCCGCGAAATGCAGGCCGTTGACATACCCTTGGTCAACGGCCAATCGCAATCGCTTGAGCAATTGAGGTCTCGCAACTACCTACGAGAATATCAACCCAATACTTCGTCGACTTGGCCACCGTACACGCCTGTCTCCGACGAGATCCAAGAAGGATATAGAATTCAGCTGAGTCCATTGATGAGTTTGGATGGTCGTTCGGTTGATTTGATGCTCAAGTGTGACATAGATCAAGTCGAACGACTCAACAACGTTTCGATCGAATTGGTCAATCCACTCAGTCCGCCTCAGACCGTACAAATCGAAGTGCCTCAAGTCGTATCGTGGCGACTTCACGAGCGATTCCGATGGCCTTCGGATCAAGTGCTGCTGCTCTCATGCGGAGTGGTCGCAGCGCCGGTTGGGCAAGTAAATAATACACTGCTAAGTGGCAATCCGCCTGCCTTATTTGGGTTGAACAAAATTCTGCCAGCCCAATCTGGACAGCGTACGGACGCACTTTTGCTCATTGAATATCGGGGGCCTGCATCGACGCAATTGAACCAGCCATCGGTTCCACCCTCGGGTCCGGTCACGCCCGTTGCCAACAGCGCGTCCGCTAATGTTTCCCGCGGCAGGTACTAGTGTTCTTTATGGCGAAGAATTACGGTTGACCTTGGAGCAAAAGTCGTAAAGTCTTCTGATTGTTATTGCCAAGCAGTCCGAAACTCTTGACGAGTTTCGGGCCATAGGCCTAATCATTTACCTAGCCCAGGCCGTTGGCCTTGTCCTGGGCTGTTAAAAAACTGGTATTGCGGTGCATTCATAGTTGCGCAACCTTTCATCCCGAAGGGATATCAGACAGGAGCCGGTGGTTGAGCGGAGCGACACCACCGGAAGAGGTTTCGTACCGCGCGTACCGATCCTTAAGGGATCGCAGAATCTTTGACCCTATCAGAACCCTTTCAGGGCCATTCGCATGTCGTTTCGTTCCTCCGGGGGTGCGCCGCTTCGCGGCGACCCCCGGCTACTCTCGGTAATCCCTATCGGGATACCAAGCTGCTTGCTGCTATCCCTATCGGAATAGAAGAGGAAGTATTACCGAGTGAAATGGATACACAAAAAATCGTGTCAACCCCGAATTTTTAACAGCTCAGCTTTGTCCAGGCCGTTGGCCTGGGCTGGGCAAACCACCGGGCCTTCGGCCCTAAGCACAATGGTGCAATGGTGCAACTTCAAAACGAACGCGTCGTGTGTGAATAATCCTCGCTAGTGTCGCCTTTCGCTCTGCGAAAGTACTCCTTGCTAACGCACTTTTGCGGAGTAAAAGGCGACAAAGGTCTGCAAGGCATGGATAAAATCAGAGCCTATCCGCGAAAAGCCACAAAAAAAGCCATCCCCTCCACTTCGGGAAAGGATGGCTCTCAGTTGGAACTCAGATTGCTTGCATCAATTCGCATTCCTTTGCCAATCGCTTTCTGGCGACATGCAGTCGCCGCTTGATCGTTCCAATCGGAGCCTCGAATGAATCGCTCATCTGGTTTAGGCTTTGACCGTCCAAGTAGAACGCAACCAAAGTCTTTCGGTCGAGATCTCCCAGTCGGTTCAGTCCCTGGTGGACTTGCAACTTTTGCTCGCCGCTCAAGACTGCTTCCAGCGGATCGCTATGGCACGTCACCGTAGCTTCGAGGATCTCGTGATCCATCGACATAGGCTTTGGGCGTCGAGTCACGCGGTTGATCGCCATGCGGTGAACAATCTGTCGCAACCATCCACCGAATGCCTCCGGAACTTGCAATTGGCTCAATCGACGAAACGCTTGAATGAATACGTCTTGGCTCAATTCTTGTGCTTCATCCCAGTTCCCCAATCGCTTGTAGGCGATAGACAGAACGTGTCGCTGGAATCGGCAATAGAGTTGCTCCTGCGCAGAACGGTCACCGTCTTGAGCTCGGATAACCAAGTCCACAACAGTAGTTAAGCTCAAGTCTTCGTAAGGTAGGCTTCGGGAAGCAGTCAGAGTCATGGTCAATTCGTTTCTCGTTGAACTCCATGTGTGCTGTGCTTTCGCCTTCTTGCGAAGTCAGCTCCATGGAATGGTTTCTCGGATTCAACGCGAGCGATCTTTGTCTAGCCAATTCGCGCTCCAAACCAAACTCAACAGGTCAACCCTACAACGGCTGAAGCGAGTGTTTTGGAATGAGCATTGTCCGGATCGGTGAAGTGCCTAGGCCTACCTTTCCAAAAACGCGGATCGCGTCCAAGGAACGGGGCTACGACACAACACAAAGACTTTTCGCGTGCCAACCGCCTTCGGTACGTTTTCGTAAACTTGCTAGGCAGTTGGGGGAAGCAAGCTCATGTGTAAGCAAATCGATTTAGCTATCGCGTTTGCTTGTGGTCCTTTGGTGTAGGCTGGATTTGACTGGGACCATCATTGGTCCCATAAACCCCAGCCATCCTCTGGGCCACGAATAAATCTCGGGGCCTATTTTGCCCGGCGACTTACTCGACGTACCTAAAAGCGCATGTAGAAGGTGAAGGAGGAGCTCGCGCACCAAATTGCCCGCCACAATCGCGCTTGTTCGCACTGAAGCGATCACATTGGCACAACGTTGAGCAAAATTGACTTTACGCATGGCAGCCTCCC
>JAYTVM010000037.1:0-2597 GCA_043743995.1 Pirellula sp.
GCAGTTCAAAAACCTTTGGTTTTTGAGGCAACGTCACACGGAGTGTGACGGGTACTTTCATCGGATTCGAAAAAATCACAGCCCTCTCAGAGCGATAGCGATGGGCGTGGATTTGAGGTCCATCGCAATTGACACTTCACACGCCCGAACGTGCCTCAGAGCGTGCCACCCAATTTACTGAGAGATTCTAAATGCCACTCGCCCAACCACAAAACAGACAAAAAACCTCACCTCGCATTGATCGCTACTATTTCGAGTGCGGAATTCATTTCCGCTTTTAGATTTGTACGGCAACGGGTATCGAATTCGGCGATTCTTTGCGTCAGCTCCGCTTGAGCACGTTCGGCTGTTTCGTTTGCAACTTGACATGTTCCAGCGTTTTCGTGTCCACCTCCTCCATACTCAAGGCAAAGGCTTCCGATGTCCAGCGAAGACGATCGATCGAAAATAGACTTGCCAATCGTGAACACCGTATTCTGCTGCTTCAATCCCCACAAAACGTGCATTGAAATCGTACACTCAGGATGCATTGCATAAATCAGAAATCGGTTGCCCGCATAGATGGTTTCTTCATTGCGCATGTCGAGTACGACTAGATTTCCATGGACTCGAGCACAGCGATTGACCTGCACCTTAAATACGTCATTTTGTTCGCGATACAATTCAACACGTTCAACGACGTCGGGCAAGGCTAGTATCTCATCAATAGTATGGTCGCGACAATAGTCGATCAAGGCCATCATCAATTGGTAGTTGGAGACGCGAAAATTGCGAAAGCGGCCTAACCCCGTTCGTGCGTCCATCAAGAACGAAAGCAGCTCCCAGCCTTGCGGGTTCAGCACATCTTCCAAGGTAAATCGAGCGGCATCGGCTTTGTCAACTGCATTCATCATATCCGACTGGATGGCAGGGAACCGAGTTGCTCCACCGTAATAGTTATAAACGACACGCGCTGCAGAGTCGGCACTCGATTCGAGGACGTGATTGGTTCGCTTTTCGCCGCCAGCTCGTTCTTCTTCGCTATTGTGATGATCGAAACAAAGGTGGCAGCCAGGTACGTATGGAAGGTTCGTTAAGATATCGAATTCATTGACTTCAATTTTTCCATCCTGCACGTCTTTTGGATGCACAAATTTGATTTCGCCGAGAATATTCATTTCTTTTAGCAACATCGCGCAGACGAGCCCATCAAAATCGCTTCGAGTGATCAGACGATATTTTTGCAAATCCATAGTAATTCCCCAAGTAAATTCAAATTTAGCAACGTTTTATACGACTTGGGAAAGCTAGGTCACGAAAAAGACCATGTCAAATCTTTTTCGGAGTTGTTCGCAGAATCCGTGGCAATTAGCATCAGACGTTGCTCTCGAGGGTTTCGGCAGGTAATCTTCATCTTGGCGTCGATCATAAGTTGGGCTGAACCGGACGCTAATGCGTTGCGGCTGATTAGCCGAAGGGCGCTAGCCCACGGTTTGCGGCCCATGTTGTGATCGATGCCTTCATCTTGTTAGATGATGAGCCGTCTCAATCGCCGTTCAGGTCTTGACAAATCAAAGGGAGCGCAAGGGCAAATGCAATATAGTTTTAAGGGAAAGAATGCACTGGTGACCGGTTCCTCGAAGGGAATCGGGCGTGCTGTTGCGATCGCATTGGCTCAGGGCGGGGCAAATGTAACGGTGAATTGCAGTGCGAGCCGCGATCAGGCTGAAGAAGTCGCCCAAGAGATTCGCAAGCTTGGCTCAAAAGCACTGGTGGTGGCTTGTGACGTATCGGATTTGGCGGCGGTCGAAGATATGGTTTCTCAGACTGTTACGGCTTTTGGTAGTCTGGATATGTTTGTATCCAATGCAGTCTACAGTGATCGACAGTTGCTAATTGAAGCAGACATGGTTGGCTTTCGTCGCACCATCGATGTGAGTATGTGGGGGGCGTTGCACGGAGTTCGAGCGTCGGCTCAACAAATGGTCAAACAAGGCAAGGGTGGACGGATCACCGTCGTAAGCTCTCCCCACTCGATCATTCCGTTTCCAACGGCGATGGCCTACAACATGGCAAAAGCAGCAATTGACCATATGGCTAGAACGGCGGCAATCGAGTTGATTCACCATGGAATTCGAGTCAACGTCTTTCATCCAGGTTGGATCGATACACCTGGAGAGCGAAAGTTCTTTTCGGAAGAACAGCTTGCCGACGGTGCTCAACAAATACCGATGAAGCGTCTTGGAACCTCGGAAGAGACGGCACACGGCATCTGCTTTACGCTGAGCGACGAAGCCGCCTACATGACCGGAACGACATTGACAATGGATGGCGGAGTTGGATTGCCATGGTGGTCAAAACGGACCGAAGGCAAACAGTAATGAGAGCCGTTATGCTTTGAAGCTACTGCCTGCGAGCTCGGTATGTAGCCAGAAAACCTGAACGATCTTCAGCACAAGGCCAACAATGTTGTAAAAAACCCCGCTTATCGGGGCGCCGGACAAAAGGGACTTGGGGTACCTTGTAAACGATTCGAATCTCGTTTTCGTGTATTTCTATCTGTTTTATCAAGAGCTTGAGAAGGGTCCGTTTTAGCGAATAGTCTGCGGTTGCTAATT
>JAYTVM010000038.1:0-2590 GCA_043743995.1 Pirellula sp.
CTTGTTCAATCAGTCGTTGATACTCCTTGCTCGATCGAGCTTCTACGCGGGTCGATTCCGTGATTCGTTGCAGGGCTTCTTGCTCGCGCTCACTAAGAACCGTCCGGCCAGTAGATGAGTGGTACGCGTAGTTCTGGCTGTATGACTTGGAGCGTCAATCCATCGAGTTTTTCGGCAGGAATACCGGTCGGATAATCGACGGGCTCGCCAATGGCATTGAGTATCGCATAGCAAGTCGTTGGACATACAAATGACACCTCACATGAGTTGCGATTCTCAAACGTGATGCGAAGTCGAAGTAAGCCCGGACGCTTACCTTTTACGTCAACTTGAATTAGAACAACACCATCTTTTCGAGTGGCAGCGGTCGCAACATTCTCATTTCGCTCGACACCAACTTGGCAATTTCCGAGACCAGAGATTCGCAGTACTCCCGAACCGGGGGTGGTACTAGGCAATACCTTAAGTTCGATTCGCGGAGGCATTACAATGCATCGAACCAGATACCGTGTATCTCCATCTTTGCAAACGCGTATTTGGATATGCCCCAAACAACTGTCGAAGTTGTTGTTCCACTGCCCGCCCGTGACCGGCTTCCATTGCACCTGCTCACGCTGAGCTTCTGAGGGAACTTCATCTTCGTTGAGTGGAATCTGCCAAACGACTGGCGGCCCACACCAAACATCTGAACCTCCAGTCCCCAGTCGGCGTCGTGTACCCCGCAATTCGTAAAGGCAATCACGACTTGCATCCGATTTCGTCGCAATTCGATACAGCACGTCCTCGCATCGAAGCGAAAGCATGCCGGTCAGCTTTACAATTTTGCGGCCCGCAATCGCGCAGCCAACATCTTTCACTTCTGCCGTGTTTTCAAGAGTTAAATCACAATCAGCTGGCAAAGCGATAAGAACGCTTTCATCCCGCGGTCTTGCGCTTCCAACACCAATCAGCTGATGGGAATCGTCGCTAGTGAAGATCCAAGGAGACTCCGGTAAAGCCTCGCCTCCTGGCAGCATAACACGTTGAAGCTCCTCTCCTCCAACTGCTAGGATCAATGCAGTCTCGTTAAATGCTTGGTCACCCGATAGACTAGCAACCGTTAGCTTTGTAAGTCTAAATGTTTTTCCATCACTGCTCCGAGATATGCTAATGGCCGGTACTCGTTGATCGCCGGCTTGCAGATAGCCCGTCATTCGAGGAAGCAATTCAGCGCTCGCATCAAAGCGGCAAACCCGTCGAAAATCCTCTTCGGTTAGACTGCTGGGACAACGCAGGCTTCTGACAACGAACGCAACGTTGCCGTCGATTACCATCGAAGTGCTCAGAGAAAGAGCATGACGGCTGAATGGTTCGGCTTTTGCCGCATCTAGCAGCGATAGCAAAAGCTCTTTGGCCTCGGGTTCTTCGACTCGTAATGGAAGCTGCGATTCCCATCCGTTTACCGTCTGGTCGAGATATTCTCTGCGAGTAATACCTCGCGATTGCGCTTCGTCGGACTGCTTTCGAAGGCGAGCAATTGCTTGCACCAAGTCGACCGCTAATCGGCGAACTTCGCCAATTTGAAGCGTTAACGATGCCGAAAAGAATTTGGACTCCCGACAGGGTGATTGAAGAACTCCGTAGCACACGACGTGACGGACCTCGAGCTGATAGAAAACTCGATGATGCGGCTCGACGTTGCTTTGGCAGTGTACGAGCCGCACTGGAAGTAGCTGGGCTTCCCTGTGGCCAGCCGGAGCGTCGAAACGACGGTTGGTCTAAGAACGCAGTTGTCGAGGCGATTCGCAAAAGGCATCGAAGTGGCGAAAGTCTCGTTCGAACCAATCGTGAGGATCGGGCTTTGTACGAGGCAGCCAAGAATTGGCACGGAAGCTGGACAACCGCTCTGGAAGCAGCAGGGTTTCCGCGACCACCCTGCGAATTCTATACGCCAGACGAGGTGCGACTGCGAATCATTGATATGTACGAACGTGAGTTACCGATGACTTTGAATTCACAAAACGATGTAAAGCTTCGGCGATCGGTCGTAAAGCATTTCGGTACTTGGCGACGTGCGGTGGAATCGCTTGGTCTAGGAAGCGAACTGCGTCGGCTCTGGACAGATCAAACGGTCCTCGACGCGATCCTGCATCGGCGCGCCGCTAGGCTGAGTCTCTACGCAACACGTCGCGAAGACAATGCCTTGTTCGTCGCAGCCTCCCTTCGCTTTGGCTCTTGGCATAACGCTTTGCAAGCGCTGGGTATCGATGCCCGGGTTCGTGAGCAGTGGAGCGAAGAAAAGGTCTTGATGCGTAACAGCACCGTCGTCCATCGCCGCCTGGTTCTGACGATAGAATTCCGTCGCCGATTCACCACCATCACCGCCTCGCATTCCTTCGGCACGGATCTCGGCGTAGCGCTCCCACATGACTTCGTTCTTAGGGAACGCATAAACCATCTTCGTTCGCTCACCATTCCATTCCGGATGTCGATTGCGATCCAAAATATTGTCGGCCATGTCGCTTGGACGAATGACGGTACACGGCATGATGCCTGAGATCTTCTTGCCCGGGCCTGCTAAACCAAGAACAGCGCCGGCAAGTATGCTCTC
>JAYTVM010000039.1:0-33148 GCA_043743995.1 Pirellula sp.
ACGGTCGCGGAGACCGTGGGGAGCGAGATCGTTTCTCGCAGTTCACCCACGCTTTGGCAAGCGTGGCTACCCACGTTTTCCTGTTTGACAAAGCACTAGTGCTTTGAAGCTAGTTACGTCAGGTTGGTCAAATCCTTCAGATTGGTCAGGTTGGTCAGGTTGGTCAGGTTGGTCGGGGGCTTGTCCCCCACCAACCTTGTTTTGGCGTACTAAAGGCCAGCACGCGCGAGTCGATCCGTTCCCCTCGGCTTTGCCCGCCTCCAGCGGGCAAAGCCGAGGGGAACGGGAGTTGGGGCTCCCAATTGTAGTACGCCAAAACGCATCCGTCGGGGGCGAGCCCCGAACGGATGGACACTTCCCTTCCAGGCCGAAAAAACAAAGGCCTTCCAGGCCGAAAAAACAAAGGCCTTCCACGCCGAAAAACACAGGCCTTTCATGCCGAAAATGCACAGGCTTCCCACCCCTATAAGGATCATAAGAGTTGCGAGTTGTCATTCTTGAGTCTCCCGAGGCCGTAACGCGATTTTCCGCCGACGAAGTTTGTGGTTTGCTCAACCGTCGCAGAAAGGATCCGATGGGTGCCGTGCTTGGACTTGCAACTGGCGGCACTCCCCTCGGACTCTATCGTGAGCTAATTGCTCGATATTCTCGCGGTGAAATTTCTTTCGAAAAAGTCGAGTCGTTCAACCTCGACGAGTACGTGGGGGTCGAGCCCGATAGCCCCCAAAGCTACCATTACTACATGCTTGAAAACTTGTTCAAGCATATCGATATCGACTTGTCTTTGACGCACGTACCGGAAACCTCTGGGGTGGATCTATACGAAAGCGCCAGGCGGTTCGAACACCAAATCGAGCAGGCGGGCGGAATCGATTTGCAAATTCTCGGTATCGGTGCAGACGCTCATATCGGCTTCAACGAGATCGGCTCATCGTTGGGATCGCGAACCCGTGTGAAAACCCTGACGCAGCGCACTCGCCAGGATAACGCTCGCTACTTTGGCAGCATCGACGACGTACCGCTAACCGCCCTAACCATGGGCATTGCAACCATCTTGGAAAGCCAATCGATATTGTTGCTAGCTACAGGAGCCAGCAAAGCCAAAGCCATTCGTGACTGCGTCGAAGGTCCCATTACAGCATCGGTCCCTGCTAGCGCTCTGCAGTTGCACCCAAGCGTAACGCTGGCGATAGATCGCGAAGCTGCCAGTGGGCTTGCTAACATAGACTATTTTTTGGCCGCCGAACGCAACAGAGCCGTCGCTTCGCGATCCTCCTGAAGGATCTTGTCCGTGCTCTCGGAATCCACTTGGCGACAGCATTCCGTCAAACGTTCGATCAGTGCGTCCCAGGGCTTTTCCCAGGTTTCCTCATTCGTGCTTTCTGGAGCGATTTGACTGATTTCTTCGGCGAGTAAAATGAATCGAAGCACGTGACGAAACAGCAGCCCCTCCTGCTTTTGAAACCCCTTGGCCAAAATGTATTTGTTGAACTCGCAGTTGAATTCAAGCAATTCGCCAACAACCCAGACGCCGCGAGTGTACAAGTCGTGGACACGGGGGATCTCATGATTGAATAGGCGGCGCATCTTTTCGGCGAGGGAAAGTGCAGGCGGCGGTGGCGGTTCCCATTTATCATTCCAGGTGCGCGACGAGCCACCGGTTTCCGAGGCCAACTTTTCCAAGTCAGGCTCTTCTTTTTTTTCCCATTGCCCCATGAGTTCGGATGAGCCAGCCAGTCCGAGTTCCAATAACTTTGGGTGCAACACATTCGTTGCGAGCGGTCCGAAAGGCAAAATATCTGGACCAGGACAAGCTACCAGCTTCGATATGTTGGCAGGCAGCTCCAAAACACTTTCCAGGGCCTGAATCCGTTCCACTTCATCTGCGTGCTGCAACAGATCGATCATGAACAATCCGAAAATCGGATTCACACTTCTTAGTTGCGTGAGCAGCTCCAGTTTTCCGGTCGGTTCCGCTTTTTCGGGCCGATACATGTCCAACTCATATTTCACTTCGGCTCCGTCGGCGGCAAGTCCGGCTCCCATATCGATTTCCTCATCGTCTTCGACCATCTCGCTTGACGGTTCGGCTACCGCATTCGGATCCAGCTTGGCCGAAAACGCGATCCAGGGTTTTCGATCGGGTTCGGCTTTGCTTTTGCCGTTACCTGGCAAGTCCTTGGCAGCCATGTTGGAAATCGGCGTTGGTTTGGGAGATAAATCAAGATAGCCGGCGGACCAAAGCGTAACCAGCATCTGATTGAGTTCGCGTTGCGCTTGTGGGATCTCATTGTTGGGCAGCAGACGTCGACCGACTAGATCTCGCAGCGACTGAACTTCCGAGGAACTAAGTAGCATGAACGCAAGCAGACGCCACGGCAAAAGGCCCTTGCTGGCGAGTCGTGCAGCAGGTGCTTGCCTGAGCTTTTCGAATTGTTCGCGGGTCCAATAGGTTTCGCCGGTCCGTTTCGTGGGCATCTTCTTCTTGAGTGCTTTCCTGGCTCGGAGCAGACCGGGGTCTTTCGTGTCCTCGGGAATCAAGTCGAATTGGGCTTTCCATCGCAAGTACTTAACGTCATCTTCGTGAGCCAGAACGTAGACGAATCCCTGAGAATCAAACTGTGGGCGACCTGCACGTCCGAAGATCTGCTGCGCCGAACTAGGCTCAATAATCTTCTTCTTTCCCCAAGGGCCCTTGACCATGCTTGGGAGGATAACGCTGCGTGCTGGAAGATTGATGCCGGCGGACAAAGTCTCGGTGCAGACGCAAATGCTGAGCAGCTTCTCTTGAAAAAGTTGCTCCACGATCCGTCTGTACTTAGGCATCAAGCCTGCGTGGTGCACACCGATTCCTCGGATAAGGACTTGCTTGAGTTTCGGACCTGCTCCCTGCGTGAAATCATAGGCTTCAATGCGTTTGGTAAGGATCGCTTGCCGTTCTTTGTCGATTAGCTTCTTGCCCTTAAGGACTTCGGACAACTGCCAACATTGATCGCGATTGAAACAAAAGACCAGACCTGGCGTTCGGCGTTTGGCTTCGTCCCCCTCTGCGATCCGTTCCAGGTGCTCATCCAGATACGCGTCGTCGACCCATTCGAATTGCAAGGGAACTTTGCGTTCTGTGCTTTGCACCAACTCCATACTACGACCATGTGCTCGCATGAGCCAACTGCAGAACTCGACACTGTTACCTATCGTTGCTGAGAGCAACATGATTCGGGTATGACGCGGGAGCATCCCGAGGCTAAGTTCCCACACGATCCCTCGTTCTGGATCGTTAAACGAATGAAATTCGTCCATCACTACTGATGAAACCGAGTCAAACGTTTCTGGATTCTGCATGAGACGATTGAGCAAAATCTCGGCAACCACTACCAGAACGGGCGCGTCCGGATTGACTTTTCGATTGCCCGTAACCAGTCCGATACTTTCGGCCGGGTAGCCCCATCTCATGGCGGTTTCCTGGATCTCGGTCAGCTTTTGATCGGTTAATGCGATCAGGGGAGTCGTATAGTAGCATTGCTTTCCCGTTCGAAGGGCCTCATAAATGGCAGCCTCAGCGATCAGTGTCTTCCCGGTACCGGTCGGTGCGCAAACGAGCAACCCTTGGTCACAAGTAAACCACGTGAGCAGCGCTTCTTCCTGAACAGGGTAGGGCGGATAAAGAAGGCGGTCGAGGTACTCAGAAGCGAGTGAATCGCGATCGACGGGTGTGTTGTTGTCTTGGTTCATAAGGCAGGCATTGTAAACGGCGAGCGGCAGAGCATAACCTGCGGTGGCGGAATTCGTAAGAATTCGGCGCATTCGTGAATGCTCACGAATTCAGCTTCGATAGTGGCTCTTGGATTGCGTTGGCAAGTGTTTTGGGTTAAGCAAATTTAGATGCTTTGTTTCCGCCCCGTGCCAGCTTGCCTGGCACGAGCGAACGTTTTTCGCTAAGTACGAGTCAACAAACACGGGTTCGCCCCGGTTGGCATGCCCAACGGGAACGAAAGGTTTTGCATGGTGAAACTTGGCTTCCTGCCAGACAAGCTGGTCAGGGGAGCGGTTAGTGGGACCACGATCTGCTAATTGCAAAACTCGCCTTCCTGCCGGACAAGCCGGCAGGGGGACGGAACAAAAACCTAATAATCTGGGCAGTTTAGGGTCTATTTGGCATACTCAAGCCCCGTTGGATTTGCCAGAATAGTTGAATGAGTCGAGCCAGGAAACTCGATACCATCGTTACAGATTCACAACGACCCCGGGTAAATGCCCGCTTACGAAAAGCGGACGGCGTGTTCGTTTTGCTGCCATTTTGAGACTAGTACTAAACCGACTGCGAGCATTTGGCAGACGATTTGAAAATCCTTTCCACGAGCCAACAATCTGATGTCAACCGAAGCCCATTCGACTTCGCATGGTAAAGCAGTCAAAACCGTCAGTGGAATCACCGTTCGCTTATGCGGCGACTCTGGCGACGGGATGCAATTGCTAGGAACTCAATTAACCAATACCTCCGCCCTAGCTGGCAACGACATTGCGACTTTTCCAGACTTCCCTGCTGAAATACGTGCTCCGCGCGGTACACGGGCAGGTGTCTCGGGTTTTCAAGTGCAGTTCGCTTCCCATGAGGTGCATACACCGGGCGATACGCTCGACGCGTTGGTAGCAATGAATCCTGCCGCCCTGGTAACCAACATCGCCGATCTGCCCAAAGGTGGTTTGCTGATCGTGAACGAAGACAGTTTCGAAGACAAAGATCTCAAACTGGCTAAACTTAAAGTGAACCCACTTGAGGAGCCGGCCATGGAAAACTATCGGCTAATCAAAGTTCCTATAACTCGCCTGACCAAACAGGCAGTTGCCGAATTAGGACTAAGCGTCAAGGAAGCGGACCGATGCAAAAACTTTTTTGCGATGGGGTTAGTCTATTGGTTGTATGGTCGCAACATGGATGCGACACTTCGCTACATCAACGGCAAGTTCGGTGACGGCACATCGTCTATCGCCCAAGCCAATGAAAAAGCCTTGCGTGCTGGTTGGGCCTTTGGTGAAACGATTGAAGCGCTCGGTCACAGCTACAACATCGAACCCGCTAAACTGGTTCCGGGTACCTATCGAAATATCATTGGTAATCAAGCGATGGCATACGGCCTCATGGCAGCAGCCCATCGCAGCGGCAAGGAGATTTTCTACGCCTCTTACCCGATTACGCCTGCTAGCGACATCCTCCATGAACTGTGCAAGTACAAGAACTTCGGTGTTTGTACTTTCCAAGCGGAAGACGAAATCGCTGCCGTATGCGCAGCCATTGGTGCATCGTACGGTGGTCAGATGGCAGTTACGTCCTCGAGTGGTCCGGGGATAGCACTCAAGACGGAGGGGATGGGGCTTGCACTCATGCTCGAACTGCCTTTGCTGGTGATCGACGTTCAACGCGGTGGTCCCAGCACTGGCTTGCCAACGAAAACCGAGCAGTCCGACTTGATGCAAGTCATGTTCGGGCGAAACGGCGAGTCGCCGTTGCCTGTGTTGGCCGCACAAAGCCCTGCGGATTGCTATGAAATCGTTCAGGAAGCTTGGATGCTGGCAACTCAATTGATGCTGCCTGTGATCGTGCTATCCGATGGTTACATCGCTAACGGTTCGGAGCCTTGGTCTGTTCCAGATGTTGCCAAGATGACTCCGATCACGGTCATGCATCCAACGGAAAACAATAATCCGGATGGGGCGTTCATGCCCTATAAACGCAACGAATTGTTGGCTAGGCCGTGGGCGATTCCCGGTACGGAAGGTCTCATGCATCGCGTTGGCGGTATCGAAAAAGAAGATGGCACGGGCAATATCAGTTACGATCCAGATAACCATCAAAAGATGGTCAACATCCGAGCACAAAAAGTCGCAAACGCAGCGAAACTGCTGCCACCTCAACAGGTCGTCGGCCCGCAAAGCGGCGAACTGCTGGTCCTCTCCTGGGGTGGCACCTTTGGTGCTTGCTTAACGGCTGTACAGAATGCACAAGCCGAAGGCTGTAGTGTCGCTTTAGCACACATCCGCTACCTCAATCCATTTCCAAGCAACCTCGGCGAAATCATCTCCCGCTACAAGCAGGTTTTGATTCCTGAACTCAATATGGGTCAACTCCGAACTCTTATCCGTAGCCGATACCTGGTAGATGCAATCGGCTTTAACAAGGTCAAGGGTAAGCCGTTCACTGTCTCTGAATTGCAGGAAAAGATTTGCGAAATGACCAAGTCAGGAGCACGTAGCCCCTCACATTCCAAAGCCAGCTAGCCCAGACTTCAACCTTCAACCTTCAACCTTCAAACTTCAAACTCCCATGAGCACCGTACTCCCTGTACTCAAAGCCGAAGACTTCACGAGCGATCAGGACATTCGTTGGTGTCCAGGTTGCGGCGACTATTCGATTCTCGCCCAAATGAAAAAGGTGCTGCCTGAAATCGGCGTGCCGCCCGAAAAAACCGTATTCATTTCTGGGATTGGATGCAGCAGTCGGTTTCCGTATTACGTCAATACGTATGGCGTTCACTCGATTCACGGTCGTGCTCCAACCATCGCCACGGGACTCAAGTTGACGCGACCTGACTTAAGCGTCTGGGTGATCACGGGTGACGGAGATGCGCTAAGTATCGGCGGCAATCACTTCATTCACTTGCTTCGACGCAACGTGGACTTGAATATCATTTTGTTCAACAACCGCATCTATGGTCTGACAAAGGGTCAGTATTCGCCCACCAGCGTTGAGGGACAAATTACCAAGAGTACGCCCATGGGGGTAGTTGACCATCCGCTCAACCCGATCAGCGTTGCAGTCGGGGCCGAAGCCAGTTTCATCGCTCGCTCGGTCGACAGCAACGTGAAACATTTGGCTTACACGCTAAAAAGGGCAGCAGCCCACAAGGGGACCTCGTTCGTCGAAGTCTATCAAAACTGCAATGTGTTTAACGACGGGGCCTTTAGTTACGCTCAAGACAAAGCGACGCGCGATGATGCCACCATCGAGTTGCAGCACGGTAAGCCAATGATCTACGGCAAAGACAGGGACAAAGGTATTCGGCTCAATGGTTTGAATTTGGAGATTGTGGATCTAAGCCAAGGCAAGGTCAAAGAAGACGATCTCTTGTTCCATGATGAGCAAGCCAACTCGACATTGGTGTACATGCTCTCGCGACTCCGCCGTCCAGATTTTCCAGAGCCGATCGGCGTGTTCCGTGCCGTCGAGCACCAGACATATGAAGATGCAGTTCGCGGCCAAATCGATCAAGCGATTCAGCAACGGGGCCGTGGCAACTTACAAAAGTTGTTCAGCAGTGGAGAAACTTGGAAGGTGGGTGCTTAAGGGCAATACCGTTCAATTATTTGTTTAACAGTCAGCCGAAGGCGTACTCGATACCATCTACGTGCGCCTACGGCTAACGGTTAAATGTATTCTTTGCGAAACGCTTCTAAGGCGCCCCGAAATCCAAATGCAGATTCTGTTCGAGGACAACCATCTTTTGGTTCTAAACAAACCAGCAAACTGGGTTGTCCAGGGAGCTCTTCCCGGCCAAAAGAGCCTGTTCGACTGGTCAGCGTCTTACTTAAAAGAAAAGTACGACAAGCCGGGCAAAGTATTCATTGGGGTCGTAAGTCGACTCGATGCACCGGTTACCGGCGTAATGCCCTTTGCTCGGACGAGCAAATCCGCAAGCCGCATGAGCGAGCAATTTCGCGAGCATACCACTCGCAAAACCTATTGGGCAATTGTTGCCAGTCGGCCAAAGCAATCGGACGCACGACTCGAACATCATCTCGTCCGGCGTGAAGAGGATTTTAAGACTCGCGTCAGCCCCACGGCCACCTCCGAAAGTAAATTATCGATCCTGGAGTATCGATGCCTCGGCCAAAATCGACTTGGCTATGAACTGGAAATCAATCTCATTTCGGGCCGTAAACATCAAATACGAGCCCAACTTGAGGCGATTGGCTGTCCGATCCTTGGGGATAAAAAGTATGGTACTGAGATTCCCTTTGCCGAGGGTATCGCTTTGCATTGCCGAAGCCTCGAGTTAATCCATCCAACCTTAAAAACCGAGTTGCGCTTCGAAGCTGAGACTCCTGCATACTGGCAATGGAACGGACTAGAGCATTGATCTACCTGGATAACAACGCGACAACCCTCATGGATACGCTGGTCATCGATCGCATGCATGAACTGTTGCAAATGCGACTAGCCAATCCGAGTAGCCAGCATGCGGCGGGTCGGAAAGCCAGACACATTGTTGAACAAGCCCGCGAGTCCATTCTGAAACTGTGCGGAGGACGAAGCCAAGGGATGGCAAGCGATCAGCTCTTGTTTACCAGCGGCGGTACGGAGTCGAACAATCTCGCCATCCTCGGGCTTGCAGAAAATATCCCAGGTGCCATCGTCGTTTCGAGCATCGAACACCCGAGCGTCCTAGCGGCGGCCGAACACGCAGGAGCATTGGGGCGAGAAGTTCGCTATTTATCCTGTTCTCGCAATGGAGTGGTTTGCTTGGATCAACTGGAAGGATGGCTGGCAACACAATCGACGAGTGGCTCAATCGCATTGGTGTCACTCATGCTGGCCAACAATGAGACCGGGGTGAGGCAGCCAGTAGCTCAAGCGGCATCAATGTGCCGGAAGGCAGGTGTATTGATCCACACGGACGCTGTTCAGGTTTTGGGGAAATCCGAGATGGACTTCGCTGCGTTGGATGTCGATGCGATGACGATTACTGCCCACAAGCTTCATGGACCGGTTGGGATCGGTGCCTTGCTATTGCGCCACAACGTGCCGATTAGCCCGCAACACTTCGGTGGATTTCAACAACTGGGGCATCGCCCTGGAACGGAAATGCCCGTTCTTGCGGGTGGATTTGAAGTAGCAACCGAAATCGCAGTCTCGCATCTCCATCAACGCGTAATCAAAATGGAAAAGCTTCGTGACCAGCTTCAGGATAAAATACTGGCTGCGATTCCAGATGCGATCGCATTGGGTGCCCAGTCCGACAGATTGCCCCATACGTTGAGTATTGCATTTCCCGGTGTGGATCGACAAGCACTGCAACTAGCTTTGGACATGTCCGAAATTGCCTGCAGCACGGGATCTGCTTGTGCTAGCGGTTCCAGCCAATCGTCTCACGTGCTCGTGGCTATGCAGTTGGATCCGAAGGTCATTCGAGGCGCTATCCGTTTTAGCGTCTCGGCAGAAACGCTTGAATCTGAGATCGATCAGGTCGTTGAGTCGCTGAAGAGAATTATGCCACGCCTATCGTCAAGCAAGCCACCGTCTGGCGACGGTAGCTACGCTCGCTGGCGGTAGCTACGCTCGCCAGAGCGTGGATACACAATCCACCCCTGGTAACTTAACGGATTCTTTCACTATGGCGCAAAATAAGAAGAAACATTTACCGCGATTGGAGGAGGAACACTATCAGGGGCATGCCGATGTCCATTGGACAATGACGATTGAAGATCGGAAGACTGGCTGGTTGCAACCAATATTTCTTTATAAGTTCCGCGAACTACTCACGCACGCCGCGTTTCGGTATGCGTTCACATGTCCGATTTATTGCCTGATGCTGGAACATTTTCATGCACTATGGATCGGAATCGATGACAGAACGGACCAACTCAAAGCATCGAAGTTTTTCCGCAAGCAACTGAATATGGTTTTCGAAAAAATAAGTTATCGTCTCCAGCATCAAGCGCACGACCGCGTACTTCGCGACGACGAGCGAATGGAGTCTTCGTTTGAATCGCTTGTCGAGTACATCGCGCGAAATCCAGAGCGCGCCGGACTTGTGCCTCTCGACGGTTTTCGCGGCTACAAATACACAGGCTGCCTCGTACCGGGATATCCAGAATTGACTCTCTGGCAAGAAGACTTCTGGCAAAGATTTTCCAGGACCATGTCTTTTATCCGATCGCATGGACTGTTTCGGCCCAAGAACGAGGATTTCAATGTTGAGTGAAAGCATGAAATAGAGCGGTAGCTACGCTCGCCAGAGCGTGGAGGAGCCGCGAGACTGCACAATGTGCTCCACGGTCTACGCGACCGTAGCTACGCTCACCAGAGCGTGGAGGGGCCGCGAGACGGATTCTTAGTTGCGATTGATAAGTGTCGTGCTAGGTTAGCCAATCCAAACCTTCGGGGAGCGAATTCAGATTGATGCAGCCGTCTTCCGTCACAACCACCATGTCTTCAAGCCGAACGCCCCCGATTGCTTTGCAGTATAGGCCAGGTTCGATCGTAACAACATCACCCACCAGCAATTCAGGACCGCCCAGGGCAAGCAACGGTGGTTCATGGACTTCCAGTCCAAGTCCATGCCCAGTTCCATGCGTCATGGAAGTATAGTCGTGCGACGCACCGATGGGCGGAAAGCCCATTTGGTAGCCCGAGGACTCAATAGACCGACTTGTCGCTTCATGTACGAATTGTCCCGTAACACCCGCACGAACAGCAGAGGTTGCGGCAGCTTTTGCTTTTCCAACTGCCGTATGCATGGAAGCGAGTTTGTCCGAAATCCTTCCATGGACCACAGTTCGAGTACAGTCTCCGTTGTAGAGCGTTTTTTTGTCTCTCGGAAAGATATCGACAATGATCGGTTCCATTGACTTAAGCGTTCCATGACCGTGATCGTGGCAATCAGCGCCTACGGGCCCTCCCGCGACAATGGACATCGGATTGGAGAACCCGCGTTCCAGCAGCCAGACATCTATCTTCGACTGCATTCTTTCACTTGTCAGCGGCAGTCCATCGATCATAAGAATATTGTCAGCGCCAACTTGAGCACGGGCGATTGCCTGACAAGCCATTCTCATTACCGCTTCGGTCTGCTGTTGCGCGAATCGAATGGCCGCGATTTCCGTCTCGTCTTTTTGTCGCCTTTCAATCAATCCCCATTCGGTATCACAACGGACTAGGATTCCAACTCGGCTCAACATGTCCGCATAGATCATGGGCAAGGATCGATCGACGACAATTTCTTTGCATTCTGTACGCCGCACAAATTCCGCTGCGCTTTGCGCAGTCGCGGTCTCTCTATCACCTGAAAGACCACCCGACGGGGTGAAATCCGCGGGGCAAGCCACATTGGTTGCGTTTGCAGAGGCTCGTGCCCTCTGCATCTCAATATCCCTTAGAATTAACGTCGACTGCGACGGGCCTTCGCCATCCTCGATTTCGATCCAAGCAACTGGATCACCGACCAAGAAACGGATGCGCCGATAGAGGCCAGCATTTAAGGCAGGGATACCTGCCATCATTCGAACGATCTTCATTTCGCAACATCCGTGTCTGGTTGGAAGTTAGCAGTCCTTGATTTGATCGATGATTATAAGCAAATGCTGCGCTCGTTGAACAGATCCAGCAGCTTTTACAAATGCGACGCCGGCTTCGAGTTCCTTCCAATTGAGGGTTGGGCCATTGCTAGTCAAAGCCGTCGAACTAGCCGCTTCCGACTTCGTTTTCGTTGAAGAAGCGCTTTTTCTGGACGATCCTTCCGTTCGTTTCTGATGACTCTTTACATTTGCAACGTCTGCAGCGGTGACCCCATAGGCACCAAGAGATTCGACGGCGTCCTTGTTTCTAGCTCCTGGATGCTTGTCCAGGTACTCGCGAATTCTCTTGGCTTTGCTTGGTTCTTTTGACATGTTATTCTCGTTGGATTCTCTAAAAGTTTCAGTTTCTTCTTCGATTCGACGGCTCTCGGCATCCCGCACTAGTTCTTCCGGGACGCGGTCCATCAACTCATCTAAGGTTACGACACGCTCTATATCAACCATGACTCTATTCCTTTACGGCATTTCCTCTATGGATCAATGGATTGAAATTACAAGACATGGGCAATCGGTATCTTATTGACAATAGTCAGCGATTTAGAAAACCAATGTCCGTCTTGAATTTTTTAACGACTCGCGTTCTTTGAACGCAACAAGCTACAGTTTCGAAAAAATAGACGTCAATCGTCCCTTGCGTTCGAAACCTTGACGCAATCAAGTCGCATTGAAGGGTTCAACACAATCAAAGTTCCTGCATCAACGTAACAATTGAAATGATAGAAGAAATTTTCAGTCAGTCAATCGTTTAACATTTCAGCAAAAGTTCCCTTTAGGGTTTGCGCACGATGAAAGGTAAAGAGGGGCGTTCAAATTTCGTCGACATTGCTATTCCGTCGACATTGCTATGGATCGACCGGCGACCGAACATGCCGCCGGCTTTACGCCCAATGCCACTCACTTTGAGCCGTAACGCGCTAGCGTGCGGGCTGGCAGGCTAGAAATTTCTAGCGAATCCGGCCCTCATACTAGCGCATTGATGCTCAGTAATTGCACAGTGAGTGCCATTAGGCTTTACGCCGGGAGTACTGACCTTTTCCTCTAGAGATATGGTAATAATCCCCCGAGTAAACTCGGCGGCATTGGTCATGTCGCCGATGAACCCTATTTTCATGGATGCAGTACAATCAAACTAGGGATACAACAATGCACCATAAATGGGGGAGTCGATGTTGCGGTATGCAATGATTCAAGCCGTTACAGTAACAGTAGCTATCTCGATGGTAGTTAGCGAACCCTTGCGCGTTTCAGCGGACGAAACGTCGTCTTGGTCGGAGTGGCGAGGACCAAATGCGAACGGTGTTGCTTTGAATGCTAAACCACCTATTGAGTGGGGGACCGAAAAGAACGTGCGATGGCGTACAGCCATTCCAGGACGTGGGCACAGCACCCCCGTCGCTTTTGGCGATCGCATTTTCTTGACAACGGCCATACCGATTGGTGCAAAGTTATCGCCAAGAATGAGTGGCCGTCCGGGAGAGCATGACGCCGTACGTTCCCTCAATGCTACTTTACGACGAGTCACTCTATTTTTTGACGCACTACCAAAACGTCTTGACGCGAGTCCATGGTCCAACCGGAAAAGACTCGCCTGGTCCGATTCGTTTAGGTTCCTTGGGTAGCATCTACGCCTCACCGGTCGGTGCGAACGGTTTCGTGTACATCACGGATTTGTCTGGAACCACCGAAGTTATTACACACTCGGAAATTCCGCGAACGGTCGCTGTCAATCGGTTAGACGAAAACGTCAATGCCTCGTTGGCAATCGTCGGCAATGAAATTCTCCTTCGAGGTGAAAAGCACCTATTCTGCATTTCCAGTAACTTTGTAAACCAGCCATAATTCCGAAGCAACTCCACTATCCCAACGCCGTGTAGGACTTTCCGTCAACGAAATCATTGGGATAAGTTAGGTCACTCTTGCCGAGAGTGACTTTGCACTGGCGATACATGAGTCGCTCAGTCGGGCAGTTTCTTGATTTGGATCTTTCGAAAATAAGTTGTGCTTTCCGGATCATGAGCTTGGATCGCAATCGGTCCGTGGGAGAGGACTCTTTCTTCTCGTCCTTTCTTACGGAGGGGCTTGTCTTCTTCGGTGTAATCGACGACGGGTTTTCCGTTGATGCTTACGACAATCTGCTTTCCCTTGACAACCAAATGGAATTCAAACCACTCGTTGTCATCTACGGGCGAATTGTCGAGATCCTTGACATCGACCAGGCTACCGGTCTTACGTGGATCTTTCACAAAGGAAGTATTGATTTGGGCTTCATAGCCTTTTTTTAGACCGCCCGGTCCGCGGTTTTCGGTGTGAAAAAATACGCCGGAGTTGGCACCGGGAAGCGTCTTGACTTCGGCTTTGAATTCAAAATTCTTCAAGTCCGCAACGCCCTCCTTCTCGCAAAAAAAGTGCGCCATGCCACCCTTCAACTTTAGTTCGCCATTCTCGACTGTGAATGACTCGGGCTTTTCATTGGCTTTCCAGCCTGTCGTCGTTTTGCCATCGAAAACCGACACCCATTCGTCCGCTTGAATCGGCGATAAAATCAGAAAAAAGAAAGAAGTCAAGACCAAGGATCGGAAAGGAAAGTTCATTGTGCGCGCCGTTATCAGGTAGGGAGTGTGCAAATTCGCAACGACAAATGGTAGCACATTATAGAGCAACTGCCACTATCAAGAGCTTTGGGCGTGCCACACGATGGCCTAGCCTGGTAGTCTTCTGTATGCCGCTCGCCTAAGTTACCAACGACGCAATTTTCGAACCTTGGCTTCTTCGGAAAGATCGGACAGGTAACTAGTTAAGGAGGCGTCACTCAGATTTTTTCCAACCAACGTACCCGGCTTGGGCTGAACCAGCGCGTCCTCTGACTCCGGCCCTAGCGATCCCTCACCCTCACCAACAATTAACGGCGGATGTACATCAAGTTTCAGCACATCTTCTCCATTTTGTTCGTTTAACTTGTTGATTAGGATCAGGATATCAATCGGAGAAACCTCGCCATCACCATCCACGTCGAGGTCGGGTACAGAATCTTCCCCTTCGCCCGGTGCCGAGATCGGACCAACACCCTTATCGTTGATGTAATTGATCAGAACCAGCGGATCAAGCGGCGTCAAAACGCCATCTCCATCCACATCGTATGGATTCACATCGTTGTGATAAGGTGTTCGATCCCTTTCGATATTCAAGCGTAGTTTCCCACTAACGCGACTACCTGTGCGAAGGGAGGTGGCAGCAACCGTCAAATCGATAAAACCCGGCTCAACGTAACTGACGCTAATACCATTTTTTAGCTTGATCGTTCCTCGCACTACCTCAAATCGGCCGTCGTCGATACTGAACGAATAGACCTCTCCGAGGTCTGGATCGAGAACCGTGACAGTTCCAATCCGCCGACCTGGTTCATTTTCACGAATGGTTGCAGAGCTAGTCAGTGCGAGCCCAATTGGTTCATCGTCTTGGTCGGTTACAGAAACGGTCAACGAAGTTTCAATCTCGAACTGTCCTCTTCCGTCTTGACCCCTCAATCGCAAAACCAACGAAGGTTCCCTTTCGAAGTCTAGCGTGCTCCCGCTCGAAAGCCGCAATTTTCCGTTAACGACTTCAAATCGGCTATCGCTTATGGTCCACGCATACTGTTCATTTGCATCCTGGTCAATAACAGTGATCCGGCCAAGTTCCACACCGTCGGTCGATTCAGGTACCGAGGTTCTGCTAGGCAATAAAACACCAGATGGAGCTTCGTTTACGTTAAGGACGCCAAGTGTGATCGTTCGAGTTATGAAATCTTCGGGATTTAGTCGATCGACGGCGGTTACGGCCAAAACGATCTGTGGCTCCTCCTCAAAATTGATCGATCCATTAAGGAGTCTCAGGATACCGTCGACAACGCTGAACCTCGTATCGTTGACTTGATATTCGTAGATGGCAACCGTGTCAGGGTCTAGCGCACGCAACGTCAGCAATGCTTCGCCGATTTCTGGATTCTCATGGATCGAGTCGACTGACAATGCAATTCCAGAGGGTGAGTCATTGATAGGATTAATTACAATCGGCAACAACTGGGGAACCGACCAATCGCGACCATCGTATGCTTGGATGGTGATCGCATCCTGACCATTCGCATTGGCCAAAGGTTGGTAAACACTGAAAGCTTCCTGACTCCAGTTGATAGTCCCGTTGCTTGGATTCGTTCGAATCAAATAAACCAACGCATCCCCATCCAAATCTGAGGATCGAGCCTGTATTCGAGCAGTGTCTATGCTGATTTGGCCATCTTCATCGACGTAAAGTGTCTCCAAGCTGCTTAAGTCTGGTTTGCGATTAGTGCCGGTGGATCTCACTCCAATTTGAAGCTGCGTTATTCCGCTACCAGAAACCGTCGCGACTGCAGCGGCGGCAGTCGCAATACTCTGTTGATACAGCCTCCCACCTTGAGAGCCGACAAGTTGAGTTCCCATTGCGTTTAAGTGAAGCGAGGCTTTGGTTCCCGTCAGAGTCTCTCCTTTAGCAACTGGAACCGAAAAGCTCTTGCCCCAATTCGATGTGCTCCAGCCCGTGAGTTGCGACGGATTGGACTCTGTTCCTGTGATCAACAGATTTCGAATAGCATCGAACACAAATGGACCAGCGGCATCCTGTAGAATCGCCTTGGCGGGCAAACCTGGTTCAGGGCTCAAAATCATAAAATCGTCTTGAGTGGAAACAGCGATGTTTGCTCCATCGCTGGAAACATCCCAGGAAAGTACTTGCGAAGGAAAAGAGCGTTTTCCAACCAACTGATTGATTCCGTCGCGGAACTGATACAGTGAAAGGCGGTTCGAAACCCCACTCTCGAAAACTAAGAAGCGATTGGGGCCAGCCGCGTTGACAACCGAATTTGTTGGAAGGCCTGCAACGCCAATACTCTTTAGAAGAACCGTCTCAGTGGCATACGCCGACTTCGTTAAAGAGATTTCCTTTAGGTTCCCGCCACCTAGCACCAAGACCTTTTCACCAACTGCAACTAGGTCCGTCGCCGTTGCAACATCCACGTTGGTGGTTTGCTTTGTTCCGGTCCCAGTTGAGGTTACGCGCCAGAGGACTTGGGATTGATCTTGGTTCCTCGAAAGAACATAACCACTCGCGTCGATGCCGTTTGAGGACTGGTCCAAGGCGGCGTCAATGACCGTCGATGTCCCGAAACCGATCGATTTGATCGTTTCATTTGTTGCAATGTTGACTAGTACAAGCTTGTTACCAGAAATACCCCAAGTCGCCCCACTCGAATCAACACTAAGAACCTTCGTGATGTTCAGAGCGTCCGACCAAACGCCTTGTTTCGCCGGACTTGTAGGAAAGGTCTGTACGACGGTGTTATTAGTGCCGAGCAAACGCACCGAATAGAGGCCGGGTTCGAGATTAGGGAATCTCGCGACACCGCGGCTATCGCTGACGGCCCAAGGTTCCGAAGAAGCGAACTTGCCGTCGTTGTCTAGATCGACATAGACAGCTCGATCGACGAGGGCACTGTCTTTGGAAGTACTGAAGTATCGAGACCCATCCAAATCATCGAAAACAAAGACGTCGATTCCAGCGAGCAAACGTCTGTCTTCTAAAATATCGAAACGAAGCTTTCTCGAAAGACCAGCAGACTTGCACTTTCCAGTAGAGTTCTTGGGATTTGGACGAGTCATAAGTACAACTCAACTTACGTTTTCGGGACGACGGACGTTTTGGAGACGACGTGGAAAAGGGGGCCTTGAAAACGAATACTTCCGCTTGCAAGGACTGTCGAAAACCAGCGAGTGTGTGTGTGTATCTTACTAATCTATCCAGTTACGCGACGATCGTACACTGTTTCCGCTAGAAATTAAAAAATATTCATCGACGTCAGTTCTTGGTTCTTGCTTCTTGCTTCGGGGAGCGGCGCCAACGCAGTGAAGGATATTGAGGCAGTATCGACAGTGCAAAGTCACTCTTGGCAAGAGTGACCTACGGTAGGTCGCACCTGCCGGGTGCGACCATTGGAGTCTAGACTAACTTATCCCAATGATTTCGTTGACGAAAATGCTTCACGGCGTTGGAGCGGCGCCTGGAGAAATTCGTCACATCGATTTCCTTGTGCCTTTGGCAAAAAATCGCACTTTCGCATGGACGAACGAGGCCCTTCGCTCGTTGGATACAAAACCTGAGCGAGGGCCTCGCTCAGTCACAATAATGAAAGCACAGCCTATTTGGTCACCCCAAACCTGTAAGTCGTCGTTTCGTCGAATGTTTGGCCTGGTTTTAGCAAGGTGGTTGGGAAGGAAGTTTGGTTTGGGGTGTCAGGGAAATGCTGCGTTTCTAAACAAAAAGCTTCATGCTTCTTAAACCCAGCGTTGTCCGCTTCTCCGCTCAGGAAATTTCCGGAATACAACTGAATCCCTGGTTGAGTCGTCATGACTTCCATCGTTCTACCACTTGCAGAGTCCACCACACTTGCGGCCAGCCGAAGTTTTCCCGCGGCTCCGTCAACCACAAAGCAATGGTCATATCCATTTGTCTGTTTCAGCTCGGCAATTTTTTCTCCAATGGCTCGTTTGGACGTAAAGTCTAAGGGAGAATTTGCTACCGAAGCTAGTTGCCCGAGTGGTATCATGTCGTCATCCACGGGCAAATACTTGCCGCACGGGAGCGTCAGTTCATGCTTGTAAATTGTCCCGCTGTTTGCACCTGACAAATTGAAGTAGGCATGATTGGTCAGATTGAGATGCGTAGCTTTGTCGGTCGTTGCCGAAAAACGAATGGCCAACTTATTGTCATTGTCCCAGGTGTACTCAGCCGTCACACTTAGCTTTCCAGGGTAGCTCTCTTGGCCATCTGGGCTGACCAAGGAGAATCGGAGTCCCACGTTCGACTCCGACTTGACTTCGGTTGCTTTCCACATGAGTTTATCAAAGCCGACCGTGCCACCATGCAAATGGTTAGGACCATTATTGATTGCCAACTTGTAATTGGTACCGTCAATGGCAAAAGTGCCCTTGGCGATTCGATTGCAATACCGACCAACGGTCGAGCCAAAATAGGGGTGACGCTGCAAATATCCGTCGATCGATGAAAAGCCTGCGGTCACGTTGGTCTTTTTGCCGTTTCGATCAGGGACATTTATCGAAACGACGATCGCGCCATAGTCGATCATTTGGACGGTATTGCCACTGCCATTAGTCAGTGTAAAGAGTGTGACGTTTTGTCCGTCGGCTGTTTTGCCGAAGGGGGCTGTTTCGATCTGCATTTTTGCTTCGTTGGAGTGAGCGTTTTCGGAGTAAAACAGTAGTGATACGAGGACCACACAACCTGTAGCACAAGCTCGTTTGGAACGGGAAAGGTAGTTGCGTAAACTCTTCATACGTTGCACCGCTTTTGGAGGTTGGGAGAGAAACTTTTTCCAATTGTATCGGAGTCGTTGAGCCTGCCAAAGCCCTGAGAAGTTAAAATGCATTCAAAGCCACTCTTGCAAAGACCTTTGCGAAGTATGCTTGTAAGACAAACAATGGGGGGCGGAGGCCCTATGGCACTCATCTTTGCAAATTTTGAGCCTCAATGCGCTAGCGTGAGGGCCTGATTTGCAAGTGATTACCAGCCGTGCAGCCCGCACGCTAGCGCGTTGCGGTTCAAAGTGAGTGCCATTGGCGGAGGCCACCCCTGCAAAAATCTTTTCAATGCCTAATTGATTGAAAAACAACGGGAGAGGGAGGCTACTGCCGAGCGGGTGCCGCCATGGTTCGGCAGGAGCCTCACCCTCCCGCGTAATGAATTGGTTGGGCAAAGTCGATTTGACGATATTTATACGGTAGGCCACGTACGCCTCCCAACGATGAGTTTTTAGGATCAAAACATGAAAGTGCAGCCCAAAATGGATTCCGATCAACTGTCAAGAAGGTCGTTGCTGGCATCCGCAGCCGTAACGACTGCACTCCTAGCAACGACCACCAAGCAGGTAAACGCATCCCAGACGCCCAAGGACGCAGTTCCAGGGGATTTCCGAGTTGCGAACAAACGCATTCGCCAATCCGTCATGGGTTGGTGCTTCAATCCAATGCCGGTTCCTGAATTGATAGACCACTGCGCTAAGATTGGGATCGAAGCCATCGAAGGCGTCGACTCCAAGTTTTATTCGCTTGCTCTCGCAAAAGGACTGAAAATTGCCTTGGTCGGCAGTCATGGTTTCGCAAAGGGACCGACCGATACGGCAAACCATCCTGAATGCATTGCGAAACTTACGAAAGGAATCGACATCGCAGTCGAATCTGGAGCTCCTAGCATAATTACCTTTACTGGCATGCGAGTGGCCGACATGCCCGACGCGACGGCCGAGACCAACTGCCTCCATTGCTGGAAACAAGTGATCGATCACGCAGGGAAGAACAAAATTACAATCGTCTTGGAACATCTCAACTCGCGGGATAACACACACCCCATGAAAGGACATCCCGGCTATTTTGGTGATGATGTCGAACGGTGCTTTGAGCTAGTCAAACGAATGGACTCCCCATATTTCAAACTACTCTTTGATATCTACCATGTGCAGATCATGAACGGCGATGTCATTCGTCGTATCCAAAAATACCATCCACTGATCGGACATTACCACACTGCAGGCAATCCAGGCCGCGGCGAGTTGGATGACACACAAGAGATCAATTATCCTCCTATCCTGCGAGCGATTCTGGCAACAGGTTATCAAGGCTTCGTAGCTCAAGAATTCATACCAACTTGGCCCGATCCAGTGCACGCACTGAGACATGGTGCCATGGTCATGGACGTATAGGATTATCGTTAAACGGTTAGCCGTACGCGTACGTTGATGGTATGAGTACGCCTCCGGCTGACTGTTAAACAGCGTGCGGCACATTAGATCCACTACAAGTTCCGAACGTTATTTTCCGGTCGCGGCGAGAAGTGTCCTGTCAATGCCCCTGCGTGATACGCCAATTGGGGGTAGAATGGGTCGAGCGCTGAATTACGTGGGCCTGTTCGATCATCGACTCGCTCACGCCCCAATTGCTTTACGGAAAACGCTTCGTGACCGATCGATCAAATAGCACCAATACACCCAACGAAAACGCGCAAAACGAACTGGATGAGTACGATTTCAACTTGCCCCGCGAACTCATTGCGCAGGAGCCTACGTCAAAGCGTACCGATTCGCGGATGATGGTTATTCATCGGGGGACCGGTCACATCGATCACGTTTCGGTCCGTGATCTCCCGTCCTTTTTGCGGGCTGGTGACGCAATGGCCGTCAACGACTCGAAGGTCATTCCGGCTCGACTTATCGGGTTTCGCGCCCAGACCCGCGGTCGTTGGGAAGGCCTGTTTTTGCGAGAGGAAAACGGCGTCGCCGAACTGATTTGCAAAACGCGAGGCTATATCCAACCAGGCGAAGAAATCGTGGTACGAGATCCCGAAGGTCGTGAAAAGCAAAAACTAATTGTCGTGGCTGGCTCGGAACGTGGTCATATGCTCCTCAGGCCAGAGCCCAACATACCATGGCTGGAATTGCTCGAGAGCAATGGTCGAGTCCCTCTGCCGCCGTACATTCGAGACGGCCAAATGACTACCATCGACAAGGAACGTTATCAGACCGTTTACGCGAGAAACCCAGGTTCCATTGCAGCTCCGACCGCTGGACTTCATATTACACAGGATTTGATTCAGCGCATTCGAGGGGCAGGAGTCGCATTGGTTTCCGTGACCCTCCATGTCGGTCTCGGGACGTTTCGACCGATCCAAACCGCTCGCTTAGCCGAACACAAAATGCATAGTGAATACGCTCAGATTACCGAACCGGTCGTGAAGCGATTGACCGGCTGTCGTGCCGAAGGTGGGCGCATCGTTGCGGTAGGAACGACCACGACACGAACGCTCGAGACCGCTGCTACGTCCGGCAACGGTTGGTTGGTTCCGTGGAGTGGACAGACCGATATCTTCATTCGACCTGGTCACCAGTTCAAGGCTGTCGATGTGTTGCTGACCAATTTCCACTTGCCCCGCAGCAGCCTGCTTGTGCTCGTCTCTGCCTTTGCAGGCCGAGAGTTAATCATGGAAGCGTACCAAAAAGCCATCGAGCAAGAGTACCGATTCTATAGCTACGGCGATTGCATGCTCATCATTTAGATAGCCCCTAAAACGTGACCATACCCATTTTCATCCCGCCCCCCCAAACACTGTCGAGTCCAGGCGATCCGTGGGTGGGACTTGATATCGGAGGTGCGAACCTCAAGGCCGCCCATACTTCTGGCTGGTCCCAGAGCAGAAGTTTCGCAATGTGGCAAGACTGGC
This sequence comes from Pirellula sp., assembly GCA_043743995.1. GTDB lineage: Bacteria > Planctomycetota > Planctomycetia > Pirellulales > Pirellulaceae > JBKCUI01. Next base: position 21,652 of record JAYTVM010000039.1, read on the forward strand.
AATCGCTCGCCATGTCGGTCGCCAAATTGCTTAATGAGTGCCCTGCATTTATCGGAGTAGCAGTCACCATGACAGGCGAACTTGCAGACTGCTTTGCGACCCGTGCTGAGGGTGTTGCGGTCATTCTAGAACAGCTCACATCCATCCTGCCTGCGTCCATGGTGCGCATCTATTGCGTCGACGGCACTTGGAAAACCGTTTCGCAATCCGCCCGCGATCCCTGGAGCGTCGCCGCCTCGAACTGGCATGGACTGGCTCGCTTTGCCATCCGATTTGCCGGTGTAAGATCTTGCTTGTTGTTCGATACCGGTTCTACCACCACCGATTTGATCGCGATCGGTGATGGTCAGATCTTGACAGATGCTCGTACCGATTCGCAACGTCTTCAATCGGGAGCCTTGGTCTATACAGGGATCGAGCGGTCCAATGTTGCGGGGATCGTCTCGGAAGTGTCTCTCTATGGTACCTCGTGTCCCGTCATAAATGAACAGTTTGCCACCATGCGAGACGTCTATCTTTGGCTACGGGAATTGGAAGACCAACCCGAGTGCCGCGAAACTGCCGATGGTAAACCCGCCACGCGTGAAGCAGCAAGGTATCGACTTGCCAGAATCGTTGGCGAAGATGGTTCCACTTTGGCCGACACTGACATCGATCGCATGGCTGAGCAAATTGCGGCAGCTCAAACGCAATTGGTTGCGAGAGCATTGGCCAAGGTCGCAGCCAGCCGTTCTAAGAAAACATCGAGTACCAAGAAGAAGAAACCGGCAGCTCGAGCTTTGACAACATTGGCATCGAGTTCCCACCCATTTGAATGCGTCGCGATCAGCGGGCATGGCGATTTCTTGATCGAAGCTGCATTGGCCGAATGCGGTTGGGATGGCGAACGCATTCGCTTGAAGGAACTGTTGGGACACGACTTGTCACGTTGCGCTCCAGCGTATGCCATCGCGACGCTCGCATCCGAAGAACTGGGCGAACAAGTGCATTATGGTTGAACGAATCGTGATCAAGATTGGGGGCGCGACCCTCTTCCAACAGCACGGCTTTGAAGCCGAAGTGCGCACGCTGTTGAGTCAAAACAAAAAGGCGCAGGTTTGGCTTTTGGTCGGTGGTGGCGATTTGGTCGAAGCCATACGAACCGTCCACCAAATCTATCCACGCCTCCAAGAAGAGGAAGTGCATTGGCAATGCATTGAACTGCTGGATCACACTTGGACCATCGCCAAGCAGATTGTTCCAACCGAGCTTTCGATTGCAAACCGCGAGGAGCTTGAACGGGTGAAACGAATTAGAGATGTACCCGGTGCAGCTTGGGTACGGGTCCAGTCTTTCTATCACCGAGAGGACTGTCACGAGATACCTCCAGGTTGGCTTCCTAAAACGGATTGGAACACCACAACCGACGTTCTCGCATGGTTACTTGGAAAGATCATCGACGCCGATCGAGTGATCCTAATGAAACAAAGCGAATGCAACCCGAAATGGACGTTGGCCGAGGCCGCGCATCTCGGCGTCATCGATTCGGAATTGGCCAGGCTCGTCGATGCCGATCCGGGGGGGCGACCCATTATTGAATTGAAGCGAGTTGAATGACCATTTCACGCAAATTATAGCTCAAATACTTTCCTTCTTATCATTTTCAACGTGTTGCATTGTTGCAAGTCGACTTGCCTTGGACTAAGTTTCACTGTACGAAAACGGCTACGTCCGCCGTTTGTAAATTCGTGAAGGGTAGCCTTCTATCACTTTGGAGAGACACCATGTTTAGTAAACTAGTGAAAGTGACCTTTTTTGGCTGCATCGTAATTGCAGCAAGCGTTCCCGCCGAGGCAGGACTTTTCGATCGCATTCTAAACCGAAACGGTGGCAGAAAGGCTGGTTGCTGTCAGCCGCAAGTTGTATGTACGCCAGCACCGTGCGCACCTGCACGTTGTGCTCCAACGGCTTGTGCGCCAACTGCCTGTACTCCTGCCCCTTGCGCTTGTGCACCTTCACAAAATGCTTGTGCTCCGTGCACCAGGGCACCAACTTGTTCGGAGCAATATCAAAAGAACCTTAAAACTTGCGAAAAGCTTTTTGGGAACAACCCGCAGACTTGTCAAGAATGCAAAATGATTGCGCACCTTGCATATTGCGAGTGTATAAACGATCCGAGTGGCAAGAGAATGTCTCTACCGGGAGTATTATCCGTACCAAGAATGCAAGTAATTTGCGTTCTACCCACCGAGCCTACTCCCGAATTATGCCATTACCTCTACGAGCAATGTGTGGCCAATGGGGGCACTAACTGTGCACGTTGCTTCTTCCAATGCAATGATCTATGCTTAACACAGTTCGAGGTGCCTTAATCTCAGTCGATTACTTTTTGTTACGTATGCTTGTCGGATTCGCAATTGAACCTTGAATGAGTCGAAAGCCGTTGGTTTGTTTTTTCGAATCCGATATTTCAACGAAGGGAATGGGGACATTCCATAAATTGATTCCTTCTCCCGACATGCTTATACAAATTTGGTTTTGATTGTCGACGACCATTTCCCAAAGGTTTCCTCTTAAACCCAGGAAACCCCAGGCATTTGGATAATTGGCAAATGTTGGATTCGGTCCATTCGACCTAGGATCGAAACGTTGCATCATTTCTTTCGTTCCAATCTTCGTCCAAAAAGACTCATAGTCTCCGTGAATGGAAGCGAAGCGAAATTCGTCAAAGGTGGGAAGGCGATATCCATCGGCGTAAATGTCGATCGCTATTCCAACAAAGTTCACTATCTGTTGGTTGTCCGGTTTGTCGGTACCGAATAAGTAAACTTGCTCTAAACCGGCCTTGTCACTGAGCCAATTGCAAAACCTCAACGCGGTTGGCGCTGCGACATTGGATGCACCAAAATCATTGGAAACCTCGCTCACCCAATCGGATTCGCGGAACATAGGGAACTCACTAAAGAAGGCGTCTACCAATCCGTTGCTAACCTCTTCACGAGCCATCCAAATATTATCACTCATCACGATTCCAAACTCTTTTTTGCCTTTGGTTCCTGTGATTTCGTAGGTCAATGCACCCTCTGGAATGTGGAGCATAGCAAACGGCAGTCCCTTGATTGGCTCATCTATTCTCCATTCTTTGCTTGGTTTGGAGGGCGGAGCGATCATCCGCCTGCCTTCTAAATTCGACAGAAACCACTGTGCCGTCATGGCTTTGCTTCGTGTCGTTTCCGACTCGGTCGACTCCAAGTAGTCCAAGAGAGGTTTGGGAACGAGTTCTTTTTGTAACTTATCCAATCCGAGGAGGTGAGCCGCCAGATTCATCATCATGTCGTACGTGTCATCCTGTACCTTTCCTGCCTCGATCAATTTGTGGGCCACACTGGCACGAACTTGGGAATTTAGGAATGGGGCTTCCTCCTGTGCGGCGAAGGCCAGCACTTTGTAGGCTTCGACCTCCGGATCGTCAGCGTCCAAGATCTGTTGTAACAATCGGTAGTCCTGTCGAACCAGAAACAACCACTGCCACTCGGCAAATGAGTTGCTGGGTTGCTTGACTTGCAAGTAATTTACGACCTCGTTCCTATGCGACTCGTTATTTAAGTAGGTTTTCCAGACATCCAGTTCTCCCAAATCACTTTTCGATACCGATTCGTCAATATCTTCGATGGAGACTTTGGCACCCAACAGTCCCCTTAATAAGACTTGCCGACGTTGCTGATTCGGGTTCTCAACGGGTAGCAATCCCTCGATCTCCTTCTTTGCAATTCCGAAGTTGTTTTGCAGACGACGCAAGATTGTTTGCAACTCAGAGGGTCTCGTGTTTAGAAACGAATATATATCATTGTTCACTGCAATTCTCTGGTTTTCGAATGCTCGAATGGACTCTGTACGAGCTGAAGCACCCAATAGGGTGATCAGGGTGATTCCGATCGAAAATACCGATAGCCACGCAATGGCTCGTGCGCCGCTCGCTCGCAACACACGATTGTGTTCTGCGCTCCGCTTCGATTTGCTCACCGCTGCGGTAGCTACGAACCAATCCCAGACTCCGAGTAGGTTGTCTCGGCTGGGCTTTCGCGCGTACCGGCTTGCCATCAGATTCAGACGCTGGCGAGCGCGACCTTGCCAAGTGGAATTGTCTTGGGCAGCAAGCCAATTCTGAATCGGGCGAACCAAATAGTCATGCGCAAGGCTGTAAAGATGTTCCTCACCCTCATTGAACGAGATCGGAGAGATGAGCCTCAAGTCATTTTCCAGGCATCGAATCGCTTGAGTGAAACGGACGGATTTTTGGCTCTCATGAGCCGCGTTGGCAAGTTCCGATAGTGACTTTGCCGCGGACTTTAGTTCCCGATCATCATCTGGCAGCAGTGTACGTAAGATTGCAACACAGACTTCGGCGACGGACCGTCTCGACATTGGCGAGTCTTGCGAATGGAACGCGTCGGACAAGAATCGCGAGACTGCTCCATCGACACCTCCAAACCCAATCATCGTTTGGGTTTCCCATGGATAGTTCTTCATCAACTCGGCGAACATGGCGATACGCACACACAAGACGGTTTCGTCCTGGGCCAAGCCGTCAATCGCCGTATCGATGAAGGTCCGCTGGGAGGCCGTAAGCTCCGAATCAAAGGTCGGAAGCATTTCGTATGCGCGACCGAACGACTCCAGTACACGTCTCGCATGCACTTTGTTCATCAAGGGGTGGTTGGAAGCATTCGTGCCGTCCGAGAGAGACAATTCCATCATCTGCATGAACTGACTGATTTCGGTCCAAAACTCATCGCGAACCAATATGATTGCCTGAAGGCTCTCGCCATCGCATTGTCGAATGGCTTGAACCATCACGTGTTCGAGATCGATGTGGGTGTTGATAAGGTATTGTTCAAATTGGTCGAATACGAAAAGCACCTTAAATGGCTCTTCACGCGATCGCATGGCCCCAAAAATGTGCGGCAACTCTGCAAAAGGTTTGGTGTGCGGAAATCGCTCATGCAATAACTGAATTAAGCTCTGGACCGGATTCTGAACGGTGAAATTGAAATAGACGGTCTTGATCGCGGGCGAGAGGGAAGGGATCAACGACGCGAGAACGAAGGAACTCTTTCCGCACCCACTCGCGCCGTAGATAACTCCGACACAATTGTTGACGTTGGAGTCGGCATTCTCAATCCACTTCAACCAGTAGTTGAGAATCGCAGGACGCCCTTCCATGTCATAGGGGCCAGGCACCAATCGATGGTAATACGAACTATCCTCGGCGGAGAAAGCTCTCAGCCCCCGCGGCACAAGACTACGCAACTCGCTAAAGTCAGTTGACGAATGTGCTTTTTTTTCTGACCGTATTAAATGGGATTCATGCGTCGACGCACTCCTCTGGGTGGCCGTCTGAATGATTTGCGATTCCAAACTCATTTCCGGCGTGGATCGATCGACCGCCGAGGCGTTGTGAATCGTCGCGTCCGCTTCGATCTTGTTGATCGCCTCGCTTAACTGTTTTGCAGATTGAAATCGGTCGGTCATTCTCTTCGCCAAACATTTCAAGCAAAGCCGTTCCAGGCTATCTGGGATCTCCGGGCGGCGCTGACGCGGTGAAGCGATTTCGCCTTTGAGAATCTTGGAAAAGACCGACGATTGATCACTCGTGCGAAAGGGTGACTGCAATGTCAACATTTCGAAAACGACCACGCCAAATGCCCAAATGTCTGTCCTGCCATCAATCCGATGCACTTCCCCCAAGACCTGCTCTGGGGACATATACCGTTGGGTGCCGGCGATGTGCTTGGCGTTCCATAGTGGTGAATCATCAGTCAGAGCAAGCCCCAAATCGGTTACCTTAACCTGTTCATTCTCCGTGATCAGAATATTAGCGGGCTTGAGATCCCGATGAATAATCCCTTTGGCATGCAATTGTTCGAGGGCCAATGCAATTTGCCGCATGATCCCCAGGGCGCGCGGCAATGCAATCGATTCCTGCTTTGCAATTATGTCCGCCAAACTTTTCCCCTCCACCAGTTCCATCACCACATAGGTTCGATTCTGCCATTGATCGACATCGAACACTCGGATGATATTTGGATGATCTAAGCTCGCGGCCGCTCGGGCCTCATCCACGAGTGATGTTCGCAACTTATCCGGGAGCGAATCGAGGGACCGCGACACCTTGATCGCAACATTCCGGCCAAGCTTCGGGTCGTGTGCCAAGTAGACGATTCCAAATCCACCACTTCCCAACGTTCTGATAATTGTGTAACGACCGATACAGTCATTTGGCCGAAGCATCAATTCATCACGACCGATGGGTGTGTCCTGTCTGTCCTCTTCGTTGCCCATGGGAAGCAGGTTTTGCCCAAAGACTGTGGTTTCCAACGCGTTATCGCCGGATAACTCGAATTTGCTAGTCCCGTCAGAAGGGGATTCTGAGGAATCGTCAGGGGATTTAGGCATGTGTTCAAAACCCGTAATGCTTCTGGGCGGAAAAAGCGTTGAGGCAGATACGATAGTAAGGCTGTTGGTAAATCATATCGTTTCGACAGATTGAGCGGGAGCTTGTCCCCCTCAACCTTGACTAGCTGTCAATCGAGTCTAGATCGAATTCCGATATTGGCCTATCCAGTCCGGTTCCGTGGGACATTGGGGAATTCGGTTGCTTACCGACCCGAATCGTTGCAACCACCAGCCGTCCTACGTCAAGCCGAATCACCCGAACTGGCGTGCCCGCATCGATTGGACCGCTTTCGCTGAAGGCTTCGAAAGTTTGATTGCCGATCTGAACTAAGCCGCTTGGGATCATTTCTCCCATCGCCATTCCCTCGGCACCGATGAGCAAATGCGAGTCCTTGGATTTGGCTGCATCGGACCAAACAAACTCTCCAGCTGGGGCTGGCGGACTAGTCATGCGGCGGCCCAACGGCGTTCGTGGCCAAATCTCAAGAAAGCCCCACATCATCACTGGGACTGCTCCGAGCGTTGCAATCAACATCCACACCCCCGTATTGGTGCTATGACGGAACGCCACCAAGATTGCCGCGAACGCAAAACAAGCAGTCACACCGACCAATACCCCACCACTTGGGATCATCAAATCGATAGCAAAAATGACAATCGCAGCGATGAACAAAAGAATTGCAATCGCAAGTAATGACAAGTCCAGAATCCTCTCGAAAGGTAATGTTAGCCAAGGTCTACTTTAAAATCATATCCTCGACCGTCTTGCCACCAGGAATCATCGGCAAAACATGCTCTTGGAACGGCACTTCCACGTCCAGTACAAATGGACCCGGATAGTTAATCATTTCTTGCAAGGCAGCTTCTAAATCCTTCTTTTTGCTAACCGTAGCACCTCCGCATCCATAACCTTTAGCAATCTGCACAAAGTTAGGATAACGATTGGCCGCGTAGGAGTGCGCGACTGTTGAACCAGGGCCTCGCGCCTCTTCGTCGTCGATTGGTCCCAAGTAGGTGTGAGCACGGTTCGAGCCTTCGAATCGGTCTTCCCATTGGACCACCATCCCAAGGTGCTGATTATTCAAAAGCAGGACCTTCACCGGCAACTTCTCGCAGTGAAGGGTTGCCAACTCTTGGATGTTCATTTGAAAGGATCCGTCCCCGTCGATATCGATCACCAGTGCATCCGGGTGGGCAGACTGAATTCCCATAGCAGCCGGCAAGCCAAATCCCATGGTGCCAAGCCCGCTGCTGCTCATCCACGTGCGGGGTTTTCGGAACTGAAAGAACTGGGCAGCCCACATTTGATGCTGACCAACTCCAACCGAAACAAAAGTGTCCCGGTCCTTGGTCATGTTCGAAAGGGTTCGAATCGCATGCTGCTGAAGAATGCCGTCGAAGCTCTCATCGTATGCAAAGGGATGCTTGGCTTTCTGTGCATTGCAAGTCGCAACCCAAGCCGAAATATCATCGGGCTTTTCAACGATTTTGTTGAGTTCCGTTAACGCATACTTGATGTCGCTTCGAACCGATATGTGAGCCACTTTATTCTTGTTAAGCTCGGACGCATCGATATCGACATGGATGATTTTCGCGTTCTTGGCAAATGCACTCTTATTGCCAGTCACTCGATCATCGAAACGAACTCCCAATGCAATGAGGAGATCGCAATCCCGTACCGAATAATTCGCGTAAGCACTGCCATGCATTCCGAGCATGTCCAGCGAGAGAGGACCATCGGCCGGATAGAGACCAAGCCCCATGACCGTCATCGTAATTGGAATGCCTGTTTTTTCGATCAATTCACGAAGTTCGCGATGCGCTTCACCTGTTACTACGCCACCACCGCAATAGAGGATAGGACGTTTGCTGTGCTTGATGGCCGCCGCGATTTGTCGAATTTGTTCGGCTTTGGCATTGGGGTGCTTCGATGGCTGATAGCCTGGCAAGTTCATCGGAACATCCCAGTCCACTTCGCAGCTATTCATCTGAACATCTTTGGGCATGTCGACCAAAACTGGCCCTGGTCGCCCGGTGGTCGCGATATGAAACGCTTCCTTCATGACCCGCGGTACATCTTCGACTTTGGTGACCAAGTAGTGATGTTTGGTAATGCCGCGGCAAACTTCAACGATCGGTGTTTCTTGAAACGCATCGGTCCCGATGACGCCCGTAGGAACTTGGCCGGTAATCGCCAAAAGTGGGATGCTGTCCAATTTAGCATCCGCGATACTCGTCACCAAATTGGTGGCTCCAGGACCGCTCGTCGCCATCACCACGCCAATCTTCCCGGTCGATCGAGCGTATCCCTGAGCGGCAAACGCACCCCCTTGTTCGTGGCGAGGCAGAATCGTTCGAAGGCGATCTTCGTACCGCGTGAGCGCCTGGTGCATCGGCATACTGCACCCGCCTGGATACGCGAAAATGACTTCAACGCCATGATCCACGAGGGATTTCACCACAATTTCGGCACCGGTCATGACTGTGGTGGTTTGGCGGTTGGAAACGGAAGCCATTCGCTTTCTCTCCTGCAACTGTCTGTTGACAGTTCGAAAATTAGGTTGAGTGTAAATAATTCACGGGATCAAACCGCGAAACGTTGGTTTTTGAGAGGATTTCTCAATACATCCAATGACAACGAAGTATAGCACGGGGTTCAGTGGCCGTCGATTGAACACTCGGGACGTCCATGCCTTCAGCATTACCGTTTCTTATGCGATTCAGGCGTGTGGCACGCCCAAAGCGATTAGCGATTAGCGATGGGCGTGGAACTAGCTAGCTAGCGATTCACCACGCCCTTCGTACCTCAGGGACGTGCCACCCAATTTTTAGGTTGATTTCAATCTGCCCCTCGCCTTAGAGAACAGTGGGAACGGACGTGCGTTTGAAAGACATTTCCACCGAAGATCAAAGCAATTTGGTGACGGCAAGATTGGCTTTGTCTTCACGTCTGCTGGTGCGTGGGGTGGCGGTCAAGAATGGACACGTATCGCCACCGTCATGCTTGTAGCGTCAAACAGGTAGGAACCACTTGGAATAATTTTTTTGGGTTGGCTCTTATTCGACTGGGTCATCGGAATCTGGGATATAATCAGGGGGGCGGTCCGTGAAATTTACTAGCATGGATGTTGCTAAGGTTGCTTTAACCGCAACCTTCAAAAATATCGAATGGTCGTGCAAATCGTAACCGAACCTTCCCCCCCGCCATCCATTGGAGGTCTTCCATGTCCAACCAGCCCAATCGATTGATAACACCGCGTCGTGACTTTTTAGTTCGCACATCGGTTTTGACAGTATCACTTCCTTTTTGGGCACGGGCTGCCCATAGTTCTACTGAGTCCAACGCCGGGCGTTTGCGGCTGGCTAGTGTTGGCGTGGGTGGGATGGGTGCCTCGGATTTGGGCTCTCTCAGTTCGCATAAGCAAGTCGATATCGTGGCCTTGTGCGATGTGGATGCGAACCGATTGGCATCGGCGGGTGAAAGACACCCTATGGCAAAACGCTTCAACGATTTTCGCAAAATGCTTGACGAAATGCACGATGAGATTGACGCTGTCCAAGTTTCCACGCCCGATCATACGCATGCACCCGCTGCGCTGTCGGCCATGAATCGCGGCAAGCATGTGTACTGCCAAAAACCATTAACGCACGATGTATTCGAGTCGAGACAGATGCGACTGCTGGCCCAACAAAAGAAAGTGGTAACGCAGATGGGCACACAGATTCATTCCCACACCGACTATCGAACTGCGGTTTCATTGATTCAAAGCGGCGTGATCGGGCAAGTTAAGGAAGTTCATTCTTGGAGTAGCAAGACATGGGGGTACGTGGGCCCAGATCCCATGCCTAGCCAACCACCTGCACATTTGGATTGGAATCTGTGGTTGGGCACGGCACCTGAGCGACCTTATTCCGAGTCGCAGTACCATCCAGCCGATTGGCGACGCTGGTATGACTTTGGATGCGGAACGATGGGAGATATGGCCATTCACATTTTGGATCCGGTATTCACGGCGTTGCAATTAGGAGCTCCATTGAAAGTCGTTTCTAGCAGCCCAGAGCCCCCGAAGAGGTCTTATGGAATGAAGAACCAAACTCGATACTCGTTCGGTCCGTCGAAGTACACCACGGATGGTTTTGTACTTACGTGGAGCGATGGCGGCTTGATGCCGGACACTTCTTCGTGGCCTCGAAGAACGGGTAAAGAGGGCAAGGTCCAATCGTTGCCAGATCAAGGGTCGATGTTCGTCGGTGAAAAGGGATATGTTTTGTTGCCTCATATCGCGCAACCGATTTTGTTGCCTGAGTCTAGCTTTGCAACGACCGCGATTGAGCGTCAGCCGAATGGCAACCACTACCATTTGTTTGTGGACGCATGTTTGGGAGGCGCTCCTACGAGCGCCCACTTTGGGTATGCCGGACCGCTAACCGAAGCTGTATTGTTGGGCGTATTGGCAAATCGTTTTCCACAACAAGAGATGCAGTGGAATGCCGAAGCGATGACCATACCGAATCATGCCGGCGCCAATGCGTTGCTCCGCCGTCAGTATCGAACCGGGTTTGAAATCAACGTCCCCAATTTGGTGAGAGGTTGAAACCTAGAGTCGCCTCTCGCTCATGTCGGGCAAGCCAACATGGGGAGAAGAGCGAGAGCAAAGTGGGATGCGACCGACTAGCCCCCTGCTGGCTTGTCCAGCAGGAGCTAACGTTTTACCGTTAACCGGCGATCCCAAACATCGCCTTCCCCGTTGGCTTGTCCAACAGGAAGGAAAGTTTTGATTAATGGCAAAGTAGAAGGCAGAAGCATCAGGCTGTCAGGCCTCTTTGATACGGAAGGGTCTGAAGGGCAAAAGGGGGACGGGGGTAGTTTTCGACGGCCACGGCGTATCCCCATTTGTTTGCTTTAATCCAAATATTACCCCCGCACTCTTTTGTTCCTTCGTCCCCTTTTGTGCCCTCGCTGGCACCTAATTCCGTAGAATTGCCGCGATCGAGCACAAAGGCCGCAAAAGGCCAGTGGTTGATTCGGCTTACCGCTGCCAATACAGACTCCATCGTCAAT
>JAYTVM010000040.1:0-8535 GCA_043743995.1 Pirellula sp.
TTCTTCGATGAGTTTCCATGGCTTGAGACTCGACGCTCAGGCTTTCTTGCAGCGTTCGAACATTTCTGGAATACCTTCGCCAGCCAGCGAAACGATCTGCTCGTCGTCATCTGTGGATCTGCCGCTTCGTGGATGATTCGAAAGGTGATTGGATCGAAAGGGGGGCTTCACAACCGTACGACGACACGGATTCGACTCGAACCCTTCTCGCTCGGCGATACACGTAAGTACCTCGAGCGTCGAAACGTCCGACTTGAAGACTTTCAAATCGCCCAACTGTACATGGCTATAGGTGGGGTCCCCCATTATCTCAATCAGGTTCAGCCGGGGCACTCTGCGGCACAGAACATAGATCGTTTATGTTTTGCAAAAGATGGCCTGCTTGTCAACGAGTTTCAGCAACTATATGCCGCGTTGTTCGAGAATGCAATTCACCACGAGGCGATAGTGCGGGCTCTGGCGAAAAGTGGAAAAGGTTTGACGCGGACCGAGTTGTTGGAGGCGGCATCTCTCAAAAGTGGTGGAGCATCGACATTCGTTCTCCAGGAACTCATTCAATCGGGGTTCGTAATCGAGTCTCCGCCGCGCGACAACAAAGTCAAAGAAGCACTGTACCGTTTAATCGATGAGTATTCGCTCTTCTACCTAAACTGGATAGAAACCAATCGAACATCCGGTACAGACATTTGGCTTCGCAAGTCAGCAGGGCGAAACTATACCACTTGGTGCGGCTACGCCTTCGAAACACTCTGCTTGAAACACGTTCCACAAATCAAAACTGCATTGGGAATTGCCAACGTTCAGACTCAAGAATCCTCCTGGATCTACCGGGCAAAAACACCAGACGACGAAGGAGCGCAAATCGACATGCTCATCGACCGTGCTGACCACTGTACGAATATTTGCGAAATGAAGTTTTCGATGCATCGGTTCAAGATCGATAAGCAACACGCTTCTGACTTGGAGCGAAAGATTCGTGTCTTTCGCCGACAATCAAATACATCCAATACTGTGTTTTTAACACTGATCACGACGCATGGTGTCGAACTGAATGACCATGCACAACGACTCGTTTCTTCGCAGATTCAATTGTCGCAGCTGATGTCGTAGAAGCGAACGTCAGCTGTCGGAATGCGTTAACCATTTTCAACAGATCGCTGCCGATTATGGGTGATCAATTCAATCGAAAAACGCATGATGTGAACGGTGATAAAAGTGATGATTTCGTATTGCTTGCCTGCGTTCTTCGACCACTATGATTTTTTATCGATGAGTCGAAGCGCCAGTTCTAGCAAGCAGTCCGTTTCGAATTTCGTCGGAAGTGATGGAGTATTTCCCAAACATCTCAAGAAACAGAATAGCACCTGTCGTTTGTGCTAAAGAAGCCTGCGTCTCCGGCGATTCCATCCCCGTTGTGCAGTCCCGAATGACAATCACTTCGTACCCTCGCTGAGTCATTGCGAGCGTACCGTAATCATTGAGCAGCACGCACGCATTCGTGTTAAAACCAGCAAACATGAGAAACAGAATTTCGTTCTGTTTGCAATAGCTATGAAGTTCGTCACCATTGGCAACGACTGGTTCATCGCCAATCGGTTGAACCAGCGCATGCAGCTTTCGTTCTGCCCGAAGCTTGACCAACTCGACTTCTCTCGGTTCGTGGGGTCTTCGATATGTTTCGAAAATACCACTTTTTCCTCGAAACGCAATTGGTGGCCAATCGGATTGCTTGTTTGGAACTTGCATTGCATCTTTCAGCGGTGCCCAATTGGGATGCTGACGAGCAATCGGGGACGATGGAGCGTGTATTATCTGCAATTTCTCTTTTCGGCAAACATCGAGTAGTGGAACAAGTTTTCGTTGAATTACGGAATCGGTGCGCGCCTCTGTGTCTTTCAAATAATGGTGGTCCCAAACATCAATCAGCACAATTGCCACTCGTGAACGAGGAATCGACCAATTCAAAGTCGCATATCCAGTATTGGTCTCATTCCACTCCACACCTATATCGACGTGCCACCGATGATAACGGGGTTGGATCGTTAAAGACGGAACCATCTCGGAGTTTTTTGTATCGACTGAGTCAGCGTGCAATTTCGAAGTATGTGAATCGCACGTCGAAAGCATGTTGAGCGCCGTTCCGGCTATCAACGAGTTCTTGACAAAATCACGTCGAGAGGATTCAGCCATATTCCCATTCTCCTTAGATTTTCAGGCCTCGATCATAAGTCGGGCTGAACCGGACGCTAGCGCGTTCCGGCTGATTAGCCGAAGGGCCCACGGTTTGCGGTCCATGTTGTGATCGACGCTGATTTTCAATATGTAACAAACCTACCCGACCCATGATACAATGCGGCGTTGTTCACGTTGTTTGCGATTATAGAGGAAATCATGACTAAGTCAAAATCAACCCCAAGTTTCATGTTCAGGCTTTCGAACACCAGTTTGCGGCGGGCTTCGCAACTCAATATTCTAGTCGCAATCGCGATGCTAGTTTGCTTTTCCCATTCACAAGCCAATGAGCTGACTCCCCAGCGTTCGAATCGTGGCGTAGATGCCTTGTTGAAGTCGACAAAGTACGTGCGTGAACTCGATGAAGCGAGGGTAATAGAGCTAGTGCCATTGCAATCCGGTTTACACTATATCGATTGCCCAAACTGCGATCAAGGAAAACAAGAAGGGCAGCTTACCTGGTCCATCGATTCTCCGAACGAAGTGGTCTGCGAGTTCTGCAAGCATCGCTATCCAAGTGAAAGGTACCCCATGTCGGACAACGTGACGGTTCAGAGTCCATTGGGCAGAACCGTACACTTTCCCTACTGGAAAAATGAGAAAGGGTATCGTCACTTTTTCCAGGCAAAACGAGACGATGAAATCCGCATTTACCTAGCGCAACAAGCGCGAGACTTGGCGGCATTGTACGTCGCAACGAAGGACAAACAGTATGCTCGGCGATCTGCGGTCATTGTCGATCGATTCGCTGAGCTGTTTCCAAATTGGTGCTACCACTATGACTATCCCTTTCAACAAAAAGAGATCTATGACGGCAACGTTACCCCGAGCCGCTTTCGGTCTGGTTATCGGACTGCACGTTGGACTTGGTGGGCATATCTTGATATTCCTTTGCCTCTCATTCTTGCCTATGACGGAATTCGTGAAAGCGGTGTTTTATCAGAGCTATCTCAAGAACGCGGTGTCGACGTTGCTGCCCGCATCGAACGAGATCTCATTCGCAATGCTTGTGATCAAGTTATGGCGAACAATGATCTGCTCACCAACATGAGCCCCAGCGCCTGGCGATCGCTCATTCAGGCGGGCATAGTGATCAAGGAACCGAATTATGTCCATGAGCCAGTCCGCCGATTGGGTCGATTTGTAGAGACACAATTCTTATATGACGGCATGTGGTCGGAAGGCTCACCGGATTACGGTTCGCAAACAGTGGGTGGACTCAGCCAAGTGTTGCAAGCGTTACAAGGCTATAGCGATCCACCCGGCTATGTTGATCCGATCGATGTCTCGCGATTTGATAACTTGGAACTATCTACGAGTTTTCCTTCGTTGAATCAGGCTCGCGAAGTTCTTTCTAAACTGCGATTGCCTAATGGCCGATCGGTACCTGTGCATGACACGTGGTCGACCAGCAACAGAGGTGCGACCCAACGAACGAATCCGTATCTTTTGCCGGCCCTGGGACATGCTTGTTTGGGCGGTGGCAACGGCGACACTCAGACTCAATTCCATTTGACTTGGTCTGGCGGATATGGGCATAGTCACGGTGATAATCTCAGCCTGTTGTTGTTCGCAAACGGCCAGGAATGCCTTTCGGATCTTGGCTATACGCATACGGCCTATCGTGCTTGGACACTGGCAACTGCAGCTCATAATACTGTTGTTATCGATGGCAAAAATCAAGAACTAGGTGGAATCAAATCACCAACCGATGGTCAACTCATGTTCTATGATGCGACAGACCCTCGAGTGCAAATCGTGAGTGCCACTGGAAACCGCGGTTATCCTGGGCTCGCAAAAAACTACAGCCGAACGCTTGTTGTTGTGGACATAGGCGAAGGACGTCGATACGCGATCGACGTCTTTGATGTCGAAGGGGGGCAAACTCACGACTTTTTGTTGCATGGCGACGCGGATCGCGATGCAATCGTTCGGAGTGAATTGACGCTCACGCCAATTAAAACACTCCTGCCGCCAAATATGAGGTGGACCCCTACTCGAAATGAGGGCGAGACAGGTCGCATCTCGGAGCAGCATTACGTATATGGGTTCTTAAGCGAACTCAGCGGTTGCGACCTGAAAGCCAATCAAGTAGTCCCAATTACCTTTGGATCGGTGGATGCGACAGGGCCAAAATTGCTTGTAACTTTGTTGACAGAAGACGATAGCCAACTGATCATCGGCAAAAACCCGTCGATTCGTCGAGCACTTGAAAATGATGGCAAACTCGATCAGTTTCAACGTCCGTTTATGATGTTGCGGCATCAAGCGACACAGAGTCGCAGCCGTTTCGTATCTGTATTAGAGCCCTATGTCGATACGCCATTCATTAAATCCATTGAACGCTTGCCTGCACCGAACGGGACAATCGCGATTCAAGTGCGCTCGGATGAGCGTACGGATTTGATCGTCTTGTCCGATCAGTCAGAACGGGTAGCGTTGCGAGTTGGAACACAAAATGCGATTTTTGCAGGTGAATACGGGGTTCTCTCGTTGAGCAACGATTCCGTCAAGCGGGACGTAAAATACGCATATGCAGTGGGTAAAGGTGGTTGGAAGTTTGGCGATTTCGAAATGCAGCCTGCTGCCGCATGCAAATCGCCGTTGAGGGCTGTCGAAGCAGGTGTTTTAATCGTTGACAGCAAAGACACGGTTGCACCAGAGCCAGGGTCAATTGTTCGGATCATAACGGACGATGGATGGGTCTATCCGTTTTCAATACAACAATCGACTCGAGTTGGCGAGCAATTGAGACTAAACGTAGTCGAAGCGACAAGCATGCAGTACGATGAGATTGCGAATCGCTTGAAGCTTGTATCCTTTCCGCAGCGCGAACATGTCGGTAGTGTCAATGTACAGTGGTCACCACGCACTTCTCGTTCGCAGTGACAACTAAGGAACAGAGCAAAGGGGACGCATCTCTTTTCGAAACGAGCTGCGTCCCCTGCATTTTCTTCGAAAAGTCGCTGTTCCACGATCTGTTGATGGAAAGTTCCCACATGACTTCTAGCGCGATCTTTCCGCCAATGCCAATTTCCAAATCGCCGACAAGCCGTACCAGTTCAATCGAACTTGCGTTTTCGCCACCACGTGCGACCTTTTGCAAGCCCTAAGCCTCCCAAGGCCAATGCACCCAGCGCCATCGAGCTTGGCTCTGGAACGGCTGAAATGGCGAAGTCGATCTGGTAAATTGCAGTGGCATTGTTTGGTAAGAGCCCGCTATTGAAAGTGTACCCAGCCGCAGTTACAAGTCCGTTATAGACAGTCAGCTCTGAGCGATCGAACGTTACGACCCCGTTTTGGGCTACTCGAAGTGAATTATTACCAACCACAAGAAATGCAGCGTTTGCTGCAATCGCCACTTCCGAACCATTATCCCAAATTTGTCCGGCCGTTTGGGTTATGGTTGGTATGAGCAATGCGCCTGTATTGCTAAAAAGTTGAAAACCGGTCGGGTTATCATTTCCAAGAAACAGATCGTTGCTAGGGATAACCATCGTGCCGAACGTGAAGAAGCGGTTGTTTGCAGAACTGGTATCGACGATAAACGAGTTTGAAGCGGTTGTGCCAGGCAGCAATGCGCCACCGACAGAACCTCGCACTGAGGTAGGATCAGCCGCTGCAAACGCAGGAAACCAATCCGCTCCGCTGCCGCCCTCGGCGATCGAAGTAATCGCCGCCCCTGCAGTCTGACCAATATTGAATGAATCGAAGGTGCCGTTTCCGAATCCAAGACGCAATGGAGCGAAACTAACGCTGTTGGCTGGCGCTAAATTTCGGATGGTAACGTTTACCGACATCAATTCAGCGGACCCTTTAGACGCAAACGTACCGAGACTGACGAAACTGCAAAATAGACCGGTGTACAATATTCGGGAGAATTTCATTCTCGCAACTCCTTGAAAGTAATTTCTGCAATGTCGCAACGGAGTGTCGCAACGTATAGCAAGAAGTTTGGATGCCGAAGGATTCCTTTTCTGTGAAGTACGTTACACTTCGGGAAATAAGGAGTCGTTTAGACCACCTTTACTACTATTTCTCTTTGCCTTCACTTCAAATATAATGTGCGCATGGCAAAAGCATTTTGGCACGTCAGTCACTGTTCCCTATTTCAGCAGTTGAGCTCTGAACAGCTAGCTCAATTGGAGCAGAAGGCTCGATTACGAACTTTTGCAAAGGGTGATGCTGTCTATTTACCAACCGATCAGGCGGACAGCGTTTTTCTGTTAGCGGAGGGGCGAATACGACTTTGCTCGATTACTCCAGACGGGAAACAAGCCATTATGGCATTTGTTGAACCAGGCGAGGTATTCGGCGAATTGGCGCTTTTCCATTCGAGCAACCATGAGGAAAGGGCCGAAGCGGCGACGGCAGCCACAGTCATTCTTTTGCCGGGTGAGGATGTCGGGCGATTCATGGAAAACTGCCCTCAACTTGCGATCGGCGTCACCAAGCTAATAGGTTTCCGAAGGGCACGAATTGAACGACGCTTGCGTGGATTGTTGTTTCGTTCCAATCGAGATCGCTTGATTCAACTAATTGTCGAACTAGCAGAGCAATATGGTAAGAAACATCCCCTGGGGGTAACGATTGGCATTGCATTGTCGCATCAAGAGCTTGCCTCTATTATTGGAGCAACCCGCGAAAGTGTAACGATGATCCTCGGCGATTTGCAAGCAGAAGGCCTATTACAAGTAATGCGTCAGCGACTTTTGGTTCGGGATATTCGCCGGCTTGCTGGCATAGTTCGACTAAACACCCCAAGCATCGGAGACGTAAGCCGTTCTGAATCTAACCTGGAGCAATTTAGAAAAGGTAGGCAAATCCAGCCGGATCAAAGAGAGAATTTGCATGATTCTGTTGGTTTGTGAGATAGCTTACATGTCGGCTGAATTCATTTTTCGATATTATGGGAATAATCACGATTGGTGTGGCAATGTTCTTTTGAATTGCCATTCCGGAAAAGTTGCTATGAAATAACTATGACTTCGCTCGAAAATCGTCAACGTAATTGGAAGGAATGCGGACCAGGAACTTTGGGCATTTATGCCAATCGCCAGAAATTACGAATTCTAAAGCAACGAATGGTTGGGGCCGGAAGCGTTGCGTCCATTTGTCTATTGGTCGCATTGGCTTGGAATACCTTGCTACCACAAACCACGGTGAACACTAAGCCTAAAACTTCAACCGAACCGAATTACGGGGGAATAGTCTGTTCGAGCGTTAAAGCTGTAGCGAAGGCTCACTTGGCAGGAACCTTAGACGCCGAAACTTCGACGAAGATTGAACTTCACCTTCAAGAATGCCCCGTTTGCAGTGCGTTCATGGAACAACTTGGAAGCGTTCAGGCCAGAGATTCTAGTTTCCTCACTTACCAAGAGCGGGGCGTGTCGTTCAAGACTGCGCAGGATTCTGAAGCCAGGTAACCGTGCGAACCATCTCTGGCGGATTTTGATCGATTCAGGCATAATCCCTCCCAAACTTGAATCTTGGGTAACCTTCGGCTGAAAAACACAACCGAACGGCCGGTGGGTTTGAGTTCCAATTCCCGCGAACACAACACTTGAAGGCATTTTTGTAATGAAAAAGATTAAGGTCAAGAATCCCGTAGTCGAGATGGACGGCGACGAGATGACTCGTATCATATGGGCGAAAATCAAGGAAAAACTGATTCATCCGTATCTCGACATCGATATCAAATACTTTGACCTTGGCATTCAATGTCGAGACGCCACCAAAGACCAGATTACTGTCGATTCGGCTAATGCAACCAAGAAATATGGTGTCGCCGTCAAGTGCGCAACGATAACCCATGATGAATCCCGCGTGAAAGAATTCGGTTCACCGGAAATGTTGCGTAGTCCCAACGGCACGATTCGAAATATCTTGAACGGCACGATTTTTCGTGAGCCGATCATTTGTAAAAACGTTCCTCGTTTGGTAGGTCATTGGGACAAGCCGGTGGTTGTCGCTCGACATGCGTTTGGAGATCAATATCGCGCAAGCGAGTTTCGTTTTCCTGGCAAGGGAACCGTAAAACTTATATTTGAGCCGGCCGATGGCGGTCCAAAGATTGAAAAGGAAGTCTTTAGGTCCGAGGGTTCCGGCATAGCGATGGCTATGTATAACACCGATGAATCGATCACTGGCTTTGCACACTCTGTTTTCATCTATGGTTTAGCGAGAAAGTATCCGGTCTATTTGTCAACGAAGAACACGATTCTCAAAACTTACGATGGCCGATTCAAGAATCTGTTTCAAGAGATTTTCGATGCAAACTACGCCGACAAGTACAAAGCTGCT
>JAYTVM010000041.1:0-8518 GCA_043743995.1 Pirellula sp.
TCGCTTCTCCCGCTGACTAGCCATGTCGGATCCGAAAACGAAACACCACCCTGGTTGTCAGCAGACGAAGCACTCGAAATCGATATCGATTCGCTAAGATCGAAAACTGAAAACGAATTGATTGCTCACTGGTTAAGCCTTCACGGATACGGTGACAAGCCCGACCAATCACAAGCAACCGAGGAGATTTTCAGCCAAGCGATGGACTGGGCGAGATCGTTCGTAGGAAATGTGATTGGGGAAAGGGAAAATCCAATCGAAAAGTATCGTCCAAGTAACGGTACGGAAGGAGAAATTTTCCAGGATGCGTTTTGCCATCGATGCGAGAAAGATTCCGAAGCCTCACCGTGCAGAATCTTACTCACGACGATGGCCGTTGACGTCGACGATCCTGAATATCCTTCCGAATGGCAGTACGACGCAGACGAAAAAGCAGTTTGCACGGCATTTTGTTGCAAAAAGGAATGCCAAATCGAGATCAAAGCACCTGCAATGTTCGATTTCGTTATGTCCGATTCGATCGACGTCAACACCGAGCCAACCGAAGAACCGGAAGTTGTTCCTGTCGCCGAAATACCCGTCGCGCATGCTGACTATTCGAAGCTCTACCATGACGCGATCGAGAAGTGGAAAGAAGATTGCTTCCGCGCTGAGTCTGACTACAAAACACGACTCGAAAAACTCAAAAAGGACCAAACGGATGCAGCGATTGCAATCGAAAAAGCCGGGGAAGTAGTCAAGCAAACCAAGAAGGTTCACAAAGCGATCATGCTTCGACTGATGAACGCTCTCGATTCGGGCGCCACGTTCCCCGACCGACCGTCCATGCCCGATATCGTCAAGCTTGCCAAGGAATCCGAGCCCGATGAACTAGTCGAGGTCACCACGGAAATTGCCGCAGACGGAACGACGACTGTTAAGAAAAAGCCAATCGTCAACAACGACACGACTTGGCGAGCCGTCCCAACAGAAAAAGTCCTCGAAGCAGTTGAAGGCGGTCTGGGTCCAAAGAAGCGAGAGGCAGTAATCGACGAATTCCCAACGCTTGGGCACCTCATCGACACGCTCCACGAAGCGAGAAAGACCTACCAAAATTTCAGCAAGCTTTTGCCCGATGGCATCGGCGTAGAGCTAGCTGACAGAATCGAAAACGCCGCTTTAGACGCGATCGGCAAACATTCTTCGGAACTGCAATCGATCTAGCTTTTGAATTAGAGCAAGCCGGACGATCCGGACTGCCATCAGGATAGGAAATTCCCGACCGAGCAACGGATGGTCTAAGGATGTTTTACGACTCGCAAGAAGTCAAGCGAATTGTCACTGGTCATTGGGCATCCGTGCACTTTCGGTTGTGCGGAATTTCTGATGAATCTCTGACTGGTAAACACGGACCATGCCCAAAGCACGGCGGAACCGACAAATGGAGGACATTCGACGACTACGAAAAAACCGGAGGCGCTGTCTGCAACGAGTGCGGAAAGATGGCCGATGGGTTTGAAGTAATCCAAAGGCATCTTGGATGCTCATTTATAGAATCTCTCAAACTCGTCGCAGAGTGCCTTGGCGTTCCTCCAAAATCCAATCAAGATCACGAACCAAAAGAATTATTAGACCCCGCCAAAAACCTAGAATTGCTAGGCCGAAACGAAGCCATGTTCAAAATCTTCTGCATGAAAAAGAAAGGAATTACGCCCGACGCGATTGGCTTGGTTGGCGGTCTGTATGCCATGTACCGAAAGAAACATCCGGTTATCGCAATTCCAGCCAGGGGGAAAGATGGCGAAACCGTTGGCTATTGCATGTACGGCGCAACTGGAAAGGAACTACCGGTCTGGGAAAAAAGAAACAAGGATCCAATCGAATGGAAAAAAATCAAAGTCACTGCCGGGAGCAAACCGGGTTGGGTTGGCACCGATCGACCCGCAGAACCGAAAGTAGGTTGGAAACCTGAAGGGTTATCGTGCACACTGGCCCTAATTTCGCTTGGGCTTCCCGAGGGTCACTTCGCTTCATGCAACTTGTTCGGCGCGGAGGAAGATCCGGCATCCTCTCCCTGGATGTTAGAGCGATATCGCGACATACCCGAAGTATTCGTTGTCCATGACTGCGACAAGCCCGGACAATCCGGAGCGTTGTTCGTCTCGAACGGTAGTAAAACCCGTCCTGGCTGGGCTCCCGCGTTAGCAAACGTAGCTGGTCGCGTTCGCAACTTTGTTCCGCCGTATCCAATGGCCGATACGCACGGCAAAGACATGCGTGACTTGATTATCCAGCGATTAGAAGCCAACAACCAGAGAGAGGAAGTCTATCAACAGTTGATGGAGTCAGCCCGACGAGCCGACAAGATAGAACCAGTTGAACTAAAAGCTGCTCCCGCATTGAAGAACGTCGAAGTAGCCGACCATGACAGCGAATTCATCGACGATCCGCATCGACTAGCTAGAGTCAACTTGAAGAAGTACGAACAAGAATTCAAGCGAACATTGAAGTATTGGAAGCAAACGTTTTATTCGTGGCAAGACGGGGTTTACGAAGAATTATCGAACGATCATTTCGAAAAACGATTAAACAGATCCATTCACGATGAATTCAAAGAGGCGTGCCAATCCGAACTAGACAAGTACATTACATGGCGACTTTCAAAGCACTTCGATGAATCAAAAGATCGCGGCGCACCAAAAATTCGCAAATTCGGCGAAGCGCTAGTCAAAAACACGGTTGCAGCCACGGCCAGTATGAAAGAAGTGCATCTCGATCAAAGCCAAAAGATGCACGCATGGACCGACGACAAACAGAATAAAGACTGGTTTATGGCAGTTGGAAACGGGATTCTAAATACCACCAAAGCGACAACATTACCACCCCCACCAGATAGCGAAATACTACTTCCACACTCTCCGAAATGGTTTTCGACTACGAAGCTGAATTTCAATTTCGACCCTCTCGCCGAATGTCCAACGTGGGCTGAATTTCTAAAGGGCTGCTTCAACAGCGATCCAGACTCGCTAGACCTGTTGCAAAAGTGGTTTGGGTATTTACTCACCCCCGATACTTCGCTCCAAAAAATCTTAATGGTCATCGGTGAAAAGCGATGCGGTAAGGGAACGATAATCAAAATAATGAACGAGTTATTCGGCACGTCGAACATTGCAACGCCAACATTGGGCGAACTATCCCGAGAATTTTCACTCGCCACCCTGGTTGGAAAAACGGTCGCGATCATTCCAGACGCACGATTGAGCGATCGAGCAGACGAAGTAACGATAACCGAACGGCTTTTGTCGATCAGTGGTGGAGATCCTCAAAACGTTTCGAGGAAATACAAGGACACGCTTGCCGCGTTCGATTTGAAAGTACGATTCACTCTGTTTTCGAACATGCTTCCGAGGATCAAAGACCCGTCAGCCGCGTTCTTGAGCCGATGCTTATTCCTGCGAATGCCGAACAGCCATTTGGGGAAAGAAGATTACGAACTATTCGACAAGCTTTCGGCTGAACTACCGGGAATTCTCAATTGGGCTATTGCTGGTCGGCACATGCTGAACACGGCGAGTCATCCAAAAATTGCTGAGCCCAAAATGGCTCGCCAGACTCGAAATGAAATGCAATCGATCATCAGCTCTGTCTATCAATTCGTAATGGACGAATGCGCGTTGGGTGGCGGCAAGGAATGCGACACTCGTTACTTATTCGAGGTCTGGGAGAAATGGTGCAACGAAAATGACGTTTCGGATGCAGGAACCATTCAGTCGTTTTCTCGCAAACTCAAAGCGATCAACAGCGCGATCGACACAGTTCAATACATGCACGGCGGCGACCGTCGCCGCCGTTTCGTCGGGATCGATCACAAATCAACTTTTTAGGTAGGTGGAGGATGTTCGAACGAAGGTTCCAAATACTGCGATTTCGAATGTCCGTTTAGCGACAGAGTGATGAACGGATTGGACAACGACGAGGACGAAGAAGACAACCAGGAAAAGGACGAATGAAAGCTACGCAAAGCAAAGCAAACGATCAAACGATAGCCGTAAATTCCGAAAGCATCCCGCTCAACGAAGACACACTTTGGATTCTTGGTAGACCAAATTTTTGGTGCGCACCAGTTGCAGAAATGTTGCGAGAAGACGGCCACCAAATCCAGCAACGATCCGAAAGTGAACAAGCGGCAGTCATCCATTGGTTGCTCAATCTTTACTTGGAGAACGGAGATGGCTGGCGGATAGTCGCACAACGGGAGACGGCCCGCATCAAAGCTATTCACGAAAACTTTGGCATGAAAAGCAATTGGAGCGTTTGAGTATGAAATACCTTTCAATCTGCTCTGGCATCGAAGCCGCTTCCGTTGCTTGGCACCCTTTAGGATTTACTCCAGTCGGTTTTTCTGAGATCGAAAAGTTCCCTGAGGCAGTGTTGTCGACACGGTTTCCGGACGTACAGAATTTTGGTGACTTCACACAAATTCAGCATAGTGACATTGGTCACGTTGATATATTGGTTGGAGGAACACCATGTCAAAGTTGGTCAGTAGCAGGAAAAAGAATGGGACGGGATGATTTGCGTGGTGAGCTTACGTTTGAGTTCATAAAGATGGCCGAACGGCTTAAGCCAACCTATGTGGTTTGGGAAAATGTTCCAGGAATACTTTCTGATTGCGGTGGTTCTACGATAGCAGCAATTGTTGATGAGTTTACACGCGCTGGGTACGTGTGCGACATAGATATACACGACGCTCAGGATTTCGGTTTAGCACAAAGGCGTAAGAGGGTGTTTTTAGTATGCGCAAGACTCGACGATTTAGTGACGAAGAGGACATTTACATCAGAGCGAATTATGGCAGAGCTAATGTTGCAAGCATTGCTCGCTACTTGGGTCGCAATGCGGCAAGTGTTGTGTCTAGATGTGAACGGCTTGGATTCCAAAAAAGAAAT
This sequence comes from Pirellula sp., assembly GCA_043743995.1. Lineage (GTDB taxonomy): Bacteria > Planctomycetota > Planctomycetia > Pirellulales > Pirellulaceae > JBKCUI01. The sequence goes on from JAYTVM010000041.1 coordinate 4,929, forward strand.
CGAACTGTCAATCGATTTTCTGTCTCAGAAGTTGATTTTATTAGGGAGACTTACGGACGGAAATCCATGTACGAAATTGCTGAGGTTTTGGGAAGAAAGGCAAGTTCGGTATACGGTAGAGCAAGGAAACTCGGATTCGACTCGATGGATACATCTCAACGACAGCGAAGAAGGGTTAATCCGCGAGTTCTCAAAGATGGCTACTGGTGGATTTGGAGAGTCGGCAAGTCTGGATTGCTTGAGCGAATTCAAGAGCATCGCCACATCATGGAGCAGCATATTGGTAGACCTATTGAGTCTACTGAGATCGTCCACCATATCAATCTTGATGGTTCAGACAATCGAATTGAAAACCTGTTCCTTTGTGAGTCAAGTTCTAACCACACTGCGATCCATAACCGACTCAAAAATGTGTTGCACGATTCCAGATTGGTCAAGCGACTATTGGAATCTGGAATCATTGCTTTTGACCATTCTGAAGGAGTTTACAGACTATGCGAAATCAACAAGTGAAAGCCTGTTTTGCGAATCGTCCGAGCGTTCTGATTGGCGGGATTGTTTCCGCAGAGCACGAGCCGAAATCGTGCGGATTGAACGAAATACTCGAAAAAGACGTGCCGCAGCGGTATTGTTTGAGCGCGAAAGCTTGCGAAGGGATACTTCGAAGGGCGCAAGCAAGAAACAAGAAACTGCCAAGGCACTTAGAGGCCGCTCTAATAGCAGTCATCGAGAGGACAGCGACAACTTTGTGACGCATTCGCTCCGCGGCGAGGGTTTTGACGCAAGCGAAGATGGAACAGGACGCGGTACGCCCTTGGTTGTTCATGCCTGCCTTGCAAAAGGTGGTGCTGGCAGGCTTGATCCAAGCTGCGAAACTTTCGTTGCTTGCACATTGCCATCGAGTGACGGGGGCGTATCAAACGGAATGCATCCAATCATTCCGTGTGGCACTTTGAAGGCTCATCATTCGATCAACGGGAATTCTGAGCAGGTAGTTGCTTTTTTGCCAATCGCTATCGGATCAAGGGCCCGAGGTGATGATGGGCGTGGATACTCTCGGCCTGAGCATCTGAGCCCTATCGCTGGAACCGTCGACGCGACCAAGCCTGAGCGAGTCCTAACGCAACAAATGCAAGTCAGGCGATTGACGCCCTTGGAGTGCGAAAGGCTTCAAGGGTTTCCTGATTCGTGGACAGCTATCGAATATCGTGGTAAGCCAGCTTGCGACGGACCGCGATACAAGGCAATCGGCAATTCAATGGCAGTCCCAGTTATGCGATGGATTGGTCGGCGATTGATAGAGCAAGAAAAGAAAGCAAAACAATGACCCAACACGACAGCAGACCAGAAAGCCCGAACGACGTTTTGACGGCAGACGATGTAGCCGAGATCCTTCGTTGCTCGATTCAGACCGTTCACAAGCTAGCCAAGTCGAATCGGCTTAAGTCGGTTTCGCTTACGACTGGCGGCAAACGCGGCTTACCGCGATTCGTTCGAAAGAACGTCATGGCGTTTTTGAACGGCGATTCAGACGACAGCGAAGAGATGCCCGAACCAAAGCCAAAACCATCGGCGACTAAACCGAAGAACGTTCAGTTGAAAAGACATTCAATTATGGGGATCGAACCTTGATCACAGCAGAAATCGTAAACCGCATCATCGAAAAACTCGGCGGCAACCGAGTAAAGTTCCTTGAAATCGAAACGCACGAACACAATCGAGTGTTGTTCGCGGTGTGTAAGTTCATCCACGGTCAAAATACATAGAGGAAAGCATTAACAACGAGGATAGCGAATGATTTTTTTACTGGACGTAGACGGTGTGTTGTGCGACTTCGTGGGAGGGCTAATTAAATCGCACGGATGGCCCATTACGCACAACGAGTACACGTCATGGAACCACCACAGAACGTTTGGGGTCACGGACGCGGAAATGTGGGAGCCAACTAATAGCGGCAAGTGGTGGCTTGAACTAGAACCATACCCTTGGGCCTTGCGGCTTGTGTGTCAATTACAAAAACTGGGTGAAGTGATCTTTTGCACGTCCCCCAGTCTCGACGCAACTTGCCCTAGTCAAAAAGTCCAATGGTTGCGGAATCACGGATTGATGCACTCACGCAAGAACGACTATCAAATCGGACCACGAAAAGAATTGAACGCAAAGTCGGGCGCTATTCTGATCGACGACTCGGATAGCAATGTGACAAAGTTTCGAGAGCATGGGGGGAAAGCGATTTTGTTTCCTCAACCGTGGAACGCAAGCGCTCACATGAGATGCGATAAAGTGGACTTCATTTTCTATAGGGCTAGCCTCTTTTCCTTTGTCTAACTGAATTTGCAGCCGCTTTTCGAAGTGGCTCGCCAAACTTCCCAAGATGGCCGTAGACTTTCGCGACCATCGAGATATCGGAGTGGTTCAACAGTTCCGCAACCTGGACGATATCAACGCCAGCAAGCAAGGAATCGGTTGCAAAAGTGTGCCGGTAGGAATAGGCCGTAACGTCCGATTCGATTCCCAGCCGCGTCTTCATTCGTCGCAATCGCCGAACGATGCCATCTTTGGTCCATGGAAGCCCCTGTGATGTTAGAAATAGGCATCCCGCTGGCCTTGCCGCGACTAGGATTTTCGTGAGGGTTGCCAAGCAGGGGGTTGGCCGAACGATCAGCTTTCGTTTTGTTTTCTTCGAAGTCTTATGCACCGAGAAAACCCATTCGTCGTTTTCGTTGATATGCCAAGCCGTCAATTCCCGAACCTGGATTGGCCTTGCCCCCGAATTCCAGAGCGCAATTAGGACCAGCCCAAACGGCCTTGATCTTGATTGGAGTCGAGTTTCCAAAACAAGCTGCCTATGCACTTCGTAGCTTATCAACGCGTCCCTTGGTTCCGGATCTTCGAATCGGATCGATAGAACATCCGAAGTCGGAATAAGCCCTTTTTCAATCGCCCATCGCATGGCCCGTTTGACGATCTGGCCCCCGTCTCGCTGTCGAGCAACCGACCAGATTTTGCCGTTTTGCTTGGGAGAATACATCCAGGAAAGGAGATCATCGGCGAACACGTCGCGAGCTCGCTTCGTCGGTCCAACGTGGATGCAAAACGATTTGCAAAGGCTGGTGATCTTGTCGAATCGCTCTCTAGACGGCGTTTTGCGATTGATCGCATGCAAGAAAGCTTCGCAGATTGATTCGATCGTAGCATCTGGTGAATCGTAATCAGCAAGACTTCGCATTTTCTCCCAGATCGCGAACGCTTTTTCTTCGTCTGGATCCAGTCGGATAAATTCCCCCTCCGGACCTTTGACGTACCAGCATTTGGTTTGCTTTCGATAGAACGGTTTCCGCATGCATTGCTCCTTTTGCCAGCTAAGAATCTACGGAGCGTTGACACGTTTGGTCCTTCGAAACGGGAAACCCAAGAATTCGCGGTGCAGAAAATGGTGCACGACTGCATTTTTTTAGCGACGGTCAAGAACCAAGAAAACGGTTTCCACCAACGAATTCATTGGGTTTTAGCGAGTACCCCAGACAGAATTCGAATCTGTGACCTCAGCTTTAGGAAAGCGAAGATTTCGCAGAATCTCAATGTTTTCA
>JAYTVM010000042.1:0-2570 GCA_043743995.1 Pirellula sp.
GTGATAAATGTCGCGGCAAGCTGGGTCGCTTGCACAACCCACAGTATCACTCCTGTACCAACCACCGTTGTTACTACCGTCCCCATGCTGAACGAAATCGCCGATTGATCCGAGTTGTCGTCCCGATTCTGCTTCTCGTCAGTCAGAATCGACGACGGCAAAACAAACTCTTCTCTCCTCCTTAACGCTTCCGACTCTTCGTATGCTCGATGAGTCGACCACTCTTCAACATTGATTCTCGACACCCGGCGTGATACGGCCGCGTTGAACTCGCCCACGCGGCGACTCTCCCTTGTTTCTATCAGTCCAAATTCATCTGATTCCTCGTGGCGTTCACTCTCTGGTTTCTTAAATCCAGTACGTGCTATGACTGGGGTACTCGGCGGAAGAAAGGCGTCAATCGGAACAATCACTGGAACCACGTTTGCAATCGTTTTGTCGGTTGGCGGTGTTGTGCTGCCAGATCCACTACCTGCAGATCCACTACTTCCAGATCCACTTCCTCCAGATCCACTTCCTCCAGATCCACTACCTCCAGATCCACTACCTCCAGTTCCGCTACCTCCGGATCCGCCCGTCCCGACATTGGCTGGCAACAGCACATCAATGGTGACTTCGATTGGATCCGATGCTAAAGCTCCGTCGAACGCTTGGTATACGAATGACACTTGGCCGATAAAACCTGCTTGAGGTGTGTAGTCAAATCCACCATTGCTCGATATGGCCAACAAGCCACTGATTGGCCCGCTCAATAGCTGAACGCTAAGCGTGTCTCCATCAGGATCTAGGTCATTAGCAAGAACACCGGCAGCAAGTTGACGCAGTACTTCGATGTAGCTAGTCGAGTAATGCTCGCTAAAGCCAATCGGCCTCTCCGCTACGTTGAGTACCGCGATGCTAATCGTTGAGGTCGACGACGAACCGTCGTCGCTCATCACTCGAACGATTATATTGTGGCTCGTGTTCGCTTCGTAGTTCAGCCCGAAGGCATCGGCGACGCTTACCACGCCAGTTATCGCATCAATTGCGAACCGGCCACCTGCGTCGTCATCCAGCGAATAGACGACTCGATTGATCGTGGCATCAGCATCGAACGAGAACGCTTGATACGGAACGACCGTGCCTACGCCCGAGTTTTCGGCAACAGCATTCGGCCCGGAGGACAGGTCACTGATCGAAGCGACATCGAATTCATCGACATCGTAAACATTGATAAGATACGACTCTTCCGAGAATGATCCGCCTGCACTCGTCGCCCGAACGGTGATGATACGAGAGGGACCGTCCGCTTCCCGATCGATCCCCCCTGCAACCGTTACAACGCCGGTGCTGCTATTGATCGCGAAGCGGCCACCGTCGTTGTCAAACAAGCTGTAAGTGATCGTATTGGTCGTTGCGTCCGCGTCGCTTGCAAACCCGGTCAGTCCGACGGTCGTGCCAATCGTTGCATTTTCAACCACGGAATTCACGGAAGACACGGAATCAGTCACCGAGGATGTGGCGAACTCGTTTACGTCACCGATCGTTATCGTACTCGTACTCGTACTCGTACTCGAATCCGTGCTCGTGGCTCGAATCGTGATGTTGTAAGAGGCTGCCGCTTCGCGATCGATCGCGCTTGCAACCGTAACAACTCCCGTCGTCGCATTGATCGCAAACCGCCCACCTGCGTCATCATCGAGCGAATAGGTCACCGTATCGGTGCCATCAGCGTCGGTTGCTAAGGCCGTAACACCCACAACTGAGCCGATCGAGCTATTCTCCAGTACGAAGTCGCTAGCGGCGTTCGAGTCGCTAATAGCCGAGATAGCCGATTCGTTAACATCGGTCAGGTTGATCGTGAATGACTGAGTCGAGAACGAAGTGTCGGCCGAGGTGGCTCGAATGGTAATGCTATGGGAAGTGGCCGCTTCGTAGTTGAGTAAACTTCCGTCGAGCACGGTCACGACGCCGGTTGAACTGTTGATGGTGAATCTGCCGCCAGCGTTGTCATCAAGGCTATATGCAATTGCGTTGGTTGTCGCGTCCGCGTCGATCGCCAAACCGGTAATGTTTACAACCGTACCATTGGCGGAATTTTCAGCAATCGTGTTGGCGGTTACATTGCTATCAGTGACTGCCCCGACATCGAACTCGTCCAGATCGTTAATATTGATCGTGAAGACGGTATCGGCGGTCGAACCGTCCGCCGAGGTGGCGCGAATGGTGATGTTTCTTGAGGGCCCCAGCGCTTCGCGGTCGAGCGCTGCCGCTGTCGTAACGATCCCAGTGTTGGCGTCGATTGCGAAATTGCCACTGTCGCTATCGAAGAGGCTGTAAGTAACCGTGTTGGTCGTCGCGTCAGAGTCTGTCGCATTCGCCGTGATTCCGACAACGGTTCCAATAGCTACGTTTTCATTGACGGTGTTGGCAGTAGCGTTGGTGTCTACCGGTGCAGTCACGCTGAACTCATTCGCATCGACAATGGCGATAGAAAACACTTGGTCGGTGAACGAAGTGTCGGCTGAGGTGGCTCGGATGGTAATGCTCCGCGAGGCTCCGTCTGTTTCGCGATTGATCGCTCCGGCAAC
>JAYTVM010000043.1:0-8454 GCA_043743995.1 Pirellula sp.
AAGGGATTCCGACCGGACAAATTGTTTGGTACACCCTGAGTGGAATTGGTACCGATCTTGTAGAACTTAGACGTTGGCAGCAAGAGGTCGTCGGCCCGCGGCTAAGTCAACTATCAGGCGTTGCGGAGGTCTCCAGTGTTGGGGGCATGCAACCAGAAATTCTTGTGGCGGCAAATTCTGAAACGCTAGCGCGAGTTGGGTTGTCCATCGGAGAATTGGAGACGCAACTCCGTTCGATTCCTAGCGAGCTTCGCGATCGCAAGCCCCTTAGTTCGTTGCATTCTGCAAGTCCCGATAGTTCGAGAGAGATTGCAGAATACCCGATCCAATTGCCAAGTGGAACATATAACCCATTGAGTGATCTATGTCGTTTGACTCTGCAACCTGCTCCGCGGCTGGGAGTTTTTGAGAAGGATGGTAGCGAGTTGGTGGCGGGCATTGTTCACCTCCGGGCAGGTGAGAATCCATTACGGGTGACCGAATCTGTACTGAATGCACTTCGCACGTTGGGGGATGAGCTACCCAGCCACCTGCGATTGAGTCCATGTTACGATCGATCTCCGTTGATACGCGGTGCAGTCGCAACGTTATCGCGAACGCTCGTAGAAGCCGTGTTGGTGACTGCGTTAGGCATATGGCTCTTGATGCGCCATTTGCGTACTTCCATCGTAATTGGTTTGACCGTGCCGCTATCTGTTCTTGGAGCGTTTATTGGCATGTCGATGATCACTCGCATTGGCTCAACGCTGAACATCAACATTATGTCACTCGCGGGAATTGCGATCTCCATAGGTGTACTCGTCGATTCGTCGATCGTCATAGTGGATAACATTACGCACCATCTCCAAAAGCAATTCGGCGATCATCCTGTCGTTGGTGACACAAGTGCGTTGGTGGCAGAAGCCACCGTCCGCGTGGCTAGGCCCGCGATATTCGCCATATTGATCATGTTGGTGTCGTTCTTACCCATGCTTGCTCTGGAAGGTATCGATGGCAAAATGTATCGTCCGCTTGTTTGGACTAAGACACTCACGCTTATATCCGTGATGGCACTTGCCATTACCGTCGTTCCCGCTCTGTCGAGTTTTCTGATACGAGGTCGACTACGATGCGAGAATGAAAGTTCGATTCTGCGATCGATCAGCCGGGTATATCGACCGTGCCTTCACTATTTATTCGAGCAACCTTGGCCACTCTTCTTGATGTTGGGCGGCGTTGTGATCGCAGCAGCAGCTGTCACGGGGTACGACTGGCTGTTGCGCATTGGTACCGTGGTATCGGTTGGGACTGTTTGGTGGTTTACGAATCGCCGGGCTGCAAGCTTGTTCCTTTCGTTTGGCTTGATCGGATTGGCCTTGACGATGCAAGCAACCGTCAACCCCATACGGCTTGCCCTTAGGTTGCCATTGGACGAAGGGATGGTGATGGACATGCCGATCACCATTCCTCGAATGACGGCATCGCAAGCAATTAATGATTTAAAGGCTCGCAATATGATCTTGTGCCGATTTCCAGAAGTACGCATGGTAACAGGCAAGGCGGGGCGGGCGGAAACCGCATTCGATCCTGCACCCATGGACATGATTGAAACAATGATTGAGTTTCGTTCGCACGAGGCATGGCCTCGCCGCCGACTGTTGCACACCGATGCCAGGCGACACGCGGCACAGTTAATTCGTGGAATGGTGGAGGCAGGACTGGTTGAGCTATCCGAGGATGAGATGAAACTCATCGATCCAATCGTCGACGCGAGCTTGCAACGTTTCGATTCCATCCAGCGCGAGTTTTGCTGGCAGCTTCTCCAACCCTTCGAGAAAAAGTTATCGCAGGAATTGATGTTGGCTGTGGCCCAAGAGCTCGCAAAGCAATGGGTTAGCAATCGCGTTATTGATTCCCAGGTGAGTGATTTGCAATTGCGCACCCTTGTGTCCAGGGTGGAATGGACGGACCAGTTGAGGCTCGCGCAGCAACTCGATGCGAATTCGGTTCAAATTGTCGTTCGTCAACTGTGCAAAGTTGCCTCGGGCGAGTTATCACTAAGCTTCACCGAAAAGGCTGCATCAGCGGGAAGTGCCGACGTAAACCGTTCTCATTCTTTGCTTGCTAAATTGCAATCTATCTCAAAGCGACGATGGAGTGAATTCGTTGCAAGCGAGAATCAGTTGCTCGCGAATCGGGCGGGTCGCAGTTGGACGCAAATCGTAGTCACCGAATTGTGTGAGCGAAGTACGTTGATCGACACAGACTTTGCGGATACCTGGGATCAGGTGTTGGCGGCACGCCATGCAAATTCAATGTTGAATTCTCAACATCACGACGGTATTCCTATGGGAATGCCATCGATTTCCAAGCTGCCGATCATCACCCCCCACGGCGTTTATGATGCGTTGATGGAAAAACTATCGAGTCAATTCTCTCGCCAAGTCTGGCTGTGGGCGCATAATGAGGAATCGTTGTCTGGGCCGTCGGGTGAACTCGACAGGGCGCTTCACATGCCGGGCTGGGCAAACGTGTGGACTCGCCCTATCCAAAATAGAATTGACATGCTTGCCACGGGAGTCAACTCAGAGGTCGGCGTGCGAGTACTAGGTGGCAATCTAGCGTCGGTCGTCGAAACGTCCGAAGTACTTGCCGAAGTACTGCGACAGGTTCCGGGCGCATCAAATGTCCTTGGGGATCCGATACGAGACAAACACTATACCGATTTTGTTATCGATAGCGATCGGGCCGACGACTACCGACTAGACATGACCGAAATACGTCTTGCGATTGACACAGCCACGCGCGGCTATGTCATTCCATTCGATTCCGTAAACGCCCGTTCGATTCCAGTTCGATTGACTGTGTTGCCATCAAAAGACTTAGGAAAAGGGTTATTGGATGCGTCGATTCCTTTTAGGGTGTCAAGCGGCGAAGCTGCGAACAGCGAATCCTTGAAAAGTTATGCTCTTCGAGAATTCGTTTCTCAGCATCATCGCGACGGGCCAGCGACAATCAAAAGTGAAAATGGTCAAGTTCGCAATTATGTACGTCTCAACGTTCGCGATCGCGATGCAAGCCAATGGGTGCAAGAGGCTAAACGAGAGATTGCGAACATCCAGTTGCCAGATGGAATTACTTTGGAGTGGACGGGGCAGTTTGAGCATGCGACCAAAACACGTTTTGCAATGCTATGGATCATTCCGTGCTGTGTGATCGTAATCTGGCTTTTATTGTTTGGAGTGTTTTGGGATATCACCGATGCGATGCTCATGTTGTTATCCATTCCAGGAGCGTTGGCGGGTGCAACGCTGTGCCAATGGCTCATGGGGTTTCCGTTTTCGTTGGCGGTAGGCGTCGGGTATATCGCGTGCTTCGGCATGGCAGCTGCCACCAGTATGGTCATGTTGGTCTATCTTCGACAGGCACTGGCAGATGCAGGTGGTTTAGAAGCCTTGTCGCTGACGGAACTCAAAGCGACTGTCATCGACGGAGCAGTTCATCGGTTGCGACCCAAGCTGTTGACGGAAACAACAATGATCCTAGGTTTGGTGCCGATCATGTGGAGCACTGGCATCGGCGCAGATGTTATCCGCCCCATGGCAGCTCCAGTTCTTGGTGGTATCTTGATAGCGGACGAGGTCGTCGACTTGCTGATTCCTGTACTGTTCTATAGGGTGCGGAAACGCCGCTTGTCGCGATACCAACAATCACAAACGAAGGAATTGACGTCATGACTTGCAATACGGGTAGTCTGGCTGCGAGAGCGGTTCTAGTGTTGTTCTTCATTGCCGGCTGTAACGCAGGAAATTCCCCAAGCCGCTACGAGCCCTCAAAACAAGTTGCACGCAGTGCGATCGATGCGGCATTGAAAACTTGGGAATCTGGTGTTCCTTTGGGTCCCATTACGGGCAAACCTGAGATCAACATGTTTGATGAACGCTGGCAATCAGGCAAGAAGCTCGAATCCTATGAAATTCTCGAGGAAGTCGCTGGCAGCGAACACCCTCAATTTAAGGTTCGTTTGAAGATCACTGGAAGTGCCGAGGAAGTCAATGAGTTTCTGGCCGTCGGCATAGATCCATTGTTGGTCTTCCGAGATAAAGACTATCGAAAGACGTCGGGAGCACGGTAAGATTTTCTTACCTCGCATGAATCCAGTTTCGGCGTTCGTTACCTTGTTACTATTCTGCCACGAATCGGGTTTTATTTGTGTTTTCTCTCCAGTAAATGCGGTAAACTGAGTTTCGCGTCACCCTTCTTTCTCTTCGTTCTACGATTTCTACTCGGGGACTATTCCGATGATGACTGCAACTCAACGACCTGCGGCACAAACGCGAACAACGGAACGCGTTACGCCTTCAAAAGCGGTATCCTCTTCGCCCTTCACCTTGGCGCAGAAACTTGAGCCGTTTGGCACATGGGTCGGAGAATCGATCTGGGTTCCACCCAAGGATTCAAGCACGGAGTTCGCAAAGTCCATGTTAAGCCAGCACGGACTACTGTCATCCAGGAGCGAGTGTTGGTCGGACGTAGTCGAGGAACACAAAGCAGCTTTTCAGCAAGTGCGTGAAATCGATCTTTGCAAAGCCTCAATTCGCTTGCCAAAGGGCAAGTTGTTTGTCAGCATCACCGAGCAAAATCGTTTCGATGCGATTACGGATGTGATACCCAACTGTGTGCGGACTCGTCTTGAGGAGTTCTTGGATGGTCCCGGGAAGCAGAAAGGGGTGAAGGTCTACTACCTCAAGCCGCTATGTGTTGAGCTCGGCGATGATCTTATTTTCACTACACGAGAAAGCGTCATGGCAGCGATTACGCTTATTCAGAAAGAAACGTTTTCGGCCTATCGCCGAATGTACTTGCAACACCGACCGGTACGATCACTGTTGAGTGCGGTCGACACTGGGTTGAGCATCCCACGAAAAATGATTGTTGATTATCACCAACGCAAACAGCGCGCGATCGACGCTTATCAAGCTCGCTTGGAATTCAATCGTAGAAAAGGGGCATTGCGAGCCTGCAACTTGCATCGTCGTCTTCGGACGGACGGTTGCACCTTCGATGAAATGCTCGCGTTATCCAATCCGCTGGAACGCGACGATGTAATTGAGCAGTTCGGAATCGAGAGAAAGCTGTCTCAAGCCCAACGGGACAGGTTGAAGATGGCCGCAATTCAGAGCATCCCATGGTTCGTGGCGCTTTCGCTTGGACTCTCATACGCAACTTCGTTGGCAGCTTCGATCACCATCACACTCGCGCCACCCTTGATGGTTTGCGACCCAGCGTTCGTAGCTGAGATGCCCGGTTCGAGAGGAGAACTACTCAAAATCGGCCACTTCGACGAGGTCCGCGGCGTTACCCATATCGAGATTTGACTGGATGACAACGGATGAATTAAAAACGAAAAAAACGGGTCGGATTGGACACATCGAACTGAATCGCCCAAAGGCTTTGAATGCTCTGAATTGGAATATGGTCCAGCGCATGCAGGATGCACTTAGGAAGTGGGAAGTGGATGATTCGGTGGAAGCGGTATTGGTTACCGGGGCGGGAGAACGAGCCTTTTGTGCTGGTGGCGACGTAAAAAGCATTTATTGGGCTGGGAAAGCAGGTGATGTAGGGCGAGACGGAACGTTGACGGCGGATTTTTTTCGCGCGGAATACACCCTTAACTATCGAATTGCAAATTACCCTAAGCCTTATCTGGCATACCTCGATGGGGTGACCATGGGCGGCGGTGTGGGTATCTCCGTTCTAGGATCCCATCGTATCGCTAGTGAACATACCGTCTTTGCGATGCCGGAAACCGGCATCGGATTTTTCCCTGACGTAGGCGGATCCTACTTCATGTCGCGGCAAGGACCGATTGGCTTGTTGTTGGCACTGACAGGGCAGTCGATCGATTATGCTGCAACACTTGCCTTAGGTTTTGCGACCCACTTTGTGCCTCGCGAATACGGCAGCGAGCTTGTCGAATGCCTTGCAACTACGGGAGTCGAAGGCACATTGGAAGCGCTCTGCCAAGCGCCACCGGCAAGCGACCAAGTTGGGAATCTGCGGAGTCTAGCCAACGCATGTTTTGATTGCAACACTTTGGACGAGGTACTTCTCGGACTTGAGCATTTGGCAGCGGCAACGTCAGACTTAACAACACTAGCCAACGAAACTTTAGAAATAATTCGGCAGCGGTCGCCAACCAGTGTGGCTGTCGCTTTTGACCAACTCCGGCGAGGTCGAAGGTTGTCGCTGCGAGATTGTTTAATAATGGAGTATCGAATCAGTCAAGCGTGCATGCAAGGTCATGATTTTTACGAAGGAATCCGTGCCTTATTGATCGACAAAGACCACGCACCGAGGTGGTCACCCGAGACAATCGAGAGAGTGGGGCGGCCATTGATCGCCCAACATTTCGAGGCGTTGGGAGAACGGGATTTAGATTTGGGCTAGTTGCAAGAGAAGTGTGTATCGTGGCGGATGCTGCCAGCATCCGTACCGACACTGTGGCGGATGCTGCCAGCATCCGTACCGACACTGTGGCGGATGCTGCCAGCATCCGTACCGACGCTAGCAGCGTCGGCCACGGCCACGGCCACGGGGTGGCACACCATTATGGAATGGAGTAGAGCCTAATCGTCCCGTCGATGCCGCGTTCGTTTTGAACCGCAGTTTGCGTCACGATTCCGAAGGCTGACTGAACTTGGTTCCATTTTGGAACATCCGCCTTAGCGACCCCTGGAATCAACACGTTTGTTAAACAAAAAGACGGAAGGTCCATCGAGCTATATTCTTTGTGGGTTGGCTCGGGCAGTCGATTCCAACTGAGTTCGAACCATGATCGTAAATAGATCGCTTGTTGCATTGAGAACGAAGGGGACTTCATCTTTTGCAGATGCGAGTTCCAAAGTGCCGGACGTCCACGATTGACTCCTCCGGGAACGCCTGTTCCAGATAGCAATCCCTTGAGCCACGTCGTATCGGTTGAAAGATAGAGATACTTTTCATCGATGGCGGCGGCTGAGATTGTCTGGTTTTCGCCCTTACCGACAGCCACAAAAAGGGATTCGTCGTTGACCGTACTCCAGACGCGGTACGCACCGAATTGCTCAGCTTGGATGTCTTTGTCGTTCTCGAAGAGCTTGTTGACCGTGACCGAGGCTTTCTTTGCATCTGGTAGCAGAACAGCCCAGATTTGATTGTGCTGTAATTGTCCCGGGTTCTTTTTGTCGGGGTTCGTGCCCCCGAAGTTGAACATCAACGGACCCGACGGATAAATAAGTTCCTTTCGCACATCGACCTTGGGTCCTTCCGGGTCCGTTAAAAGGCTATCGACTAGGTCCGCGAAGTTTCCGGGTGTCTCCTCATCGATTATCTGATCCATAGCGTGGCTTACTCCTTGAAACCATGGCTTCATATCGAGGTAGGAAATCGCAACTTGATCCATTGCATCGGTTAAGATCCTTGGGGGCTCGATCATAGGCCCCGATTTGAAACTGAACATCGCAAGTCCCTTTGCCAGTGGAGGCGGCAGTTGCAGCGAGTAATTTAGTTTCCAAGAAGCATCGGTCGGTGAAGGGGGCATCAACGTGCCACTCAATACGCCAAGACCGTCTAGTCCGAACAATTTGGCGGACCGCTGGAGTTTTGGTTCTTTCTTGGCGGCATAATTATTGAGGAGCGCCCAAGGAGACAGCCAAAAACGTGTTTCGCCGTTGTCCCAATTTCCCGACTCAAACGCAGGTTGAATCGATCCAGGAAGGGCCGAAGCCTGCATACTTTTCACGGTTGGTGAACCGAGCCATTGCTGCACGGCCTTGGACGAAGAAGAAAGGCAGGTCCATTGTGAGCCGATTGCAATGCAAGCGGACGATTCGGACTTTCCATCGCTTCGCAACGAATAGAACTTCGTTCCATCGTTCATGGGAACTGTTTGGAATCGACTCAAGCCGCCCTGATTCTCCATCCACCGTTGCACAAAGGGATGCTTGTCGGCGTTTGGTCCTAACTTCGCCAGAAAGAGCAAGGAAGTCTCCCGATTGCCGTCCAAGATTGCCGCGACAGCGCCCGCTTGATCGATGGCGCTAATATCTTGCCAATCCAAGCCAAGCCATGGTCGGGGATTGAGTAGCGAACCGACGTTTGCCGTTTTTTGCTTAGCGAGTACGGTTTGCCAAAGCGGACCGCTGAGTTGCTTGCCAATGTCCGTTCGCTCTAGGACTTGGTAGCTGTTTTGAACATTCTGCGACGTGAACAACAATAGTGTCGTCTCAGGCAGCACCTCGAGCAGACTCGCTTGACCTAGAAAATCCTTGGCGCTTACAAGGCCACCAGTAAATACTAAGGCGAGCGGCAGACAGAAGACTACCAAGCCAAGCCACCGTGTGGCACGCCCAAAGCGATTAGCGATGGGCGTGGGAGGTGTGGCAAATGACTCTAGCGATTCACCACGCCCTTCGTACCTCAGAGCGTGCCACC
>JAYTVM010000044.1:0-8453 GCA_043743995.1 Pirellula sp.
GACGCAAGTCCTTTTCCTCAAGCGTCTTACGGCGAAATAGCCTAACATTTTGATTGCTACTTGCTCAATGGACGCACATGGTTCAAACTAATGCCCAAAGGTGGCCGAATTCCGAGGCCCCGATCGTCGGTTGGACCAATTAAGACATATTCATGAGCACAGTCACCTTTTCTCAACCAATTCAGCTTTTGCCTGCGAAAACGATCGAAGGCAAGAAGCCAACGCGGGAACAGGTCCCAAAAGGCGCCTCACTTTGCGAGTATTGCACCGCTAAATGTTGTCGCTATTTCGCTTTGCCAATCGATGCACCAACGTGCGAGCAAGATTTGGACTTCATTCGTTGGTATTTGCTGCACGACCGGGCTACGGTTTTCATTGAGGATGGTACGTGGTATTTGCTGGTTCACACCGACTGCAAGCATCTTCAATCGGACCATCGTTGCGGAATCTACCACACTCGCCCACAGATTTGTCGCGATTACTCTACTGCAAACTGCGAATTTGACGAGGATGCGGTTTACGAAATGTACTTCGAGACCTCCGAACAAGTGGCTGAGTACATGGAAGCTCGCTTCCATTCGTTTGACGCTTCGACTCTTCGAAGCCCCGAGCCTTCGCTGTTGCCGATTCTCTAGTGTCTGAGCAACGATCGCGAAGCGATCGTCCAAAATTCTCGTTGAAACAGCTTATTCGATGGCTTTGATTGAACCTAGAACACTCAAGGGCTTCCGCGACTTTTTGCCCGCGGCCATGATCCCTCGCGAAAAGCTGATGGAAATCGCGAGAGGGGTGTACCGCCGCTATGGCTTTGTCCCCATCGACACGCCGGCCCTCGAACTGCTGGAAGTGCTGACGGGTAAGGGATCGGAAGAAACCGATCGGCAGATGTATCACTTCGTCGATGCAGGCGGACGGCCTGTTGGCATGCGATTTGATTTAACCATTCCGCTTGCTCGATTCGCGGCCCAGCACATCCACGAATTGGGAACTCCATTCAAGCGTTATCACATCGGCTCGGTATGGCGAGGCGAGACCCCTCAAGCTGGCCGATTCCGAGAATTTGTTCAGTGCGATTTCGATACGATTGGCACCACCGGCGTTGTTTCGGATATTGAGACCGCGCTGGTCATCCACGAGTTGATGCACAGCGTTGGGGTTCATCGCTTTAAGATTCGAATCAACAATCGGCAAGTTCTGTCTGGATTGCTAGAGCAATTGGATTTGCAAGCTTGCAGCACGGTCGTCCTACGCGCTCTCGACAAAATCGAGAAAGTCGGGGCAGAACAAGTCACCAAGGAGTTGAACGCGGCTGGCTTGAGCACCGCCCAAGTGGATCAGGTCTTGGGGTTGGCTGCCATTCAAGGTTCGACCGACGAAGTCCTTTTGAAGCTGGATTCGCTGCTGAAAGGATCTGAGATAGGAAAGCTGGGAGTCGAACGTTTGCGAACGATTTGTGGCGCGATGAAATCGGCTGGGGTGAACGATGAGTTTTATCAACTGGATGTTTCGATTGCACGCGGGTTGGATTACTACACCGGCGTTGTGTTCGAAACAGTTTTAGGGGATTTACCGAGTATCGGCAGTGTTTGCAGTGGTGGACGGTACGACAATTTAGCCGGACTCTACACCAAACAGCATCTTCCTGGCATCGGTGCTTCTCTCGGGCTAGATCGGTTGCTTGCGGCATTGGAACAATTGGGACTGATTCCCAAAACGGTTTCGTCAGCAGACGTTTTCATTGCGCTATTCGATGCGGATCGTATCAACGACTATTTTCAATTGGCTTCGATTGTTCGCAACGCAGGCTGGTCTGCGGAAGTTTATCCAGAGGCCAAGAAACTAGGGCCGCAGTTGAAGTACGCGGATCAACGCGGATTTCGAGTCGCATTGGTGGCCGGTTCGCAAGAACTGGATGCAGGAGAAGTTCAAATCAAGAACCTGGCAACGAAGGTCAGCACGACGGTAGCTTGGCGAGATACCCCTGAGGCGTTCGTCGCGTCGCTGGCCAAAATGATGCAACTTCCGGATTTGCTGGCCTAACTGGGTCGGTTCGGCTGGAATGCAAGTGGAGCACCACCAAAGATGGAGCACTCAAAATGAAACCAATTTTTCTCCTCCTGATTGCACTGCCCGCTTTGCTCTGCGGATCAATGAACGCCGCCACATCCCCATCGAGAGCCAATGTCGTCTATATCATGGCTGATGATATCGGCTGGGGAGACTTGAGCGCTCACGGCGGAGGAGTGCCGACGCCAAACATCGATCGGCTCTTTTCTAGGGGTGTTGAACTTACGCAGTTCATGGGTTGGTGCGTTTGCTCGCCTACACGTGCGATGCTGCTGACGGGCCGTCATCCTATCCGCGTGGGTACCGGGCCTGAGGTCGGTGGCGAACTCGACCCTGCCGAAACGACCATCGCCGAAGGCTTTAAAGTCAATGGCTACCGCACCGGCGTCTTCGGCAAGTGGCATAACGGCAGCGATCCTGACACGCCGGAGTTTCGGGCCGCTTTCGCTGATGCGTTCAAGCACCTGCCGAACAAAAGACCCGATTTCGGCTACGGCGTGAACACGCACGGCTTCGACGAAGCGTGGGTTTACTATGGAGGCGGGCCTGATCACTTCAGCCGCCGCACGGTCAAAGGGACCGGACCAGTGTCCTGGTGGCACAACCGGGACTTCCGGCCGCAGGACGAGGGCTACACCGATGACTTGCTCGCACAGCATGCACTGGAATTCATTCGAGAAAACAAAGCTCAGCCCTTCTTTTGTTATATCCCCTTCCAGAACGCCCACGCTCCCCTTCAGGCCACCGAAAGCGATTTGGCCAAGATCGAGCCAAGCATGGCCGCGAAGCTCCCGGCTGCGAGCGAGAAGACCACCGACAAAGAAAAACACGTACATGCTGCCATGCTCCACTCGCTCGACAACAATGTCGCTGCCATCGAGGCCGAGCTAACAAAACTCGGTCTGCTCGAAAACACCATTTTCGTCTTCACTAGCGACAACGGCGCCATGGAAGCCGGTAGCAGCTTACCACTGCGAGGCCACAAGCACACGATTTACGACGGCGGCGTACGCCTGCCCACAGTCATTCATTGGCCCAAAGGTGGTCTGGTGGGCGGTAAGAAATGGAACGGACTCTGCGGTGCCTTAGACATGTTCCCGACGCTGATGGCAATGACCGATTCGAAGATGCCTGAGACTCGTCCGCTCGATGGAAAAAACATCTGGCCAGCCTTACGTGACAGCAAACCCAGCCCCGTGGCAAGTTACTACTGGATCTGGCGAGACTCCGACGCTATCCGTACTTGTCGCAAACGAGCACAGGTGAGACCCAGCGCGAAGAGCGAGTGCGGCAAATTGATTTTGACGGTTTTTATACCAATCTTCGAAAAACAGATTGGCGTCAATCAAGTGCAGCGCAAAGTGTAAAGGAGATTCGACCGCTGCGTGACCAAACTACGGCACGCTACACCAAACTTCGTCCCGCCATTAGTGACGATCTCCAATTCGAGGAAACGCTGGAACTACTTTCAATCGATCGACTCAAACGACTCATGTCACTGAACATCAACTTTGACAAGTAATAGAACCCGAACCTTTACGGGTAACCGCGGTCAATTTGGGCTATTTACGAAAGGGCGTTTCCTTGGCCTGGCTCGGTCGCTTTGATTTGTACTTTGCTCTCACGGATTCACCGCGTCCGGAAAACACTCAAGACGGATATCGTAACTATGGATATTCTACGCCGACAGGGGAGAACAATCAGGCCATTGACCCTTTGTCGCCCCGGGGCATTCGACAACTCCGGGGATTTCCTCGACAGTGACACTCACTCAGAACTAACCGTCCTGAGTTCTCCCTGAGGACTCGCCCTCCTGAATGGGCTGCGTTGGCACCGGTGCCAGAGCAAGACGCATTAGCGCTAATCAAGCACACGCCCGCTTGAGATTAGGCTGAATAAGAACTTGCGGTCAGGAACGTTGCATTACGGTTTTGGCTAGTATACACTCTCGTGTGCATTGTGCGTATACGCACGGAACGTCGTGATCGATTTAGATGATGCCATCTCTCAACCTCAAAGGAAGACCTATGTTCTTACGATTAACTTTGCTTACTTGCAGTCTTTTGCTGTTCGCTGCGCTGGGTTTGGCACAAGATGTCGTTCCGGTAGATGATTGGAAACCAGCTTTCACGAACCAAGAAGGAAAAGAGTATCCTCAGGTCAATTCGGAAGGCCGCGTCAAATTTCGTGTCGTGGCACCCGAAGCCACAAGTGTCTCGTGCAGCTTCCGCGAAAGCAGCACCTTTGTTAAGGACGAAAAAGGCGTTTGGACCGGCTTCACTCGCCCGCTAGACGAAGGCTTCCACTATTACACCATCAAAATCGATGGAGCCGAAGTTCCCGACCCCAATAGCAAATACTACTTCGGGGCCATGCGATGGGGCAGCGGGGTGGAAGTGCCGGCCAAGGACAAAGATTCTTATGCCGTCAAAAATGTTCCGCACGGGCAACTTCGCGAAGTCCTGTTCTACTCCGAGAGTACCAAGACGAATCGTCGCGCGTTTGTTTACACACCGCCAGGCTACGACAGCAACCTTGCGAAGCGTTTCCCAGTGCTCTACCTTCAGCATGGTTGGGGCGAGAACGAATACGGTTGGAACGTCCAGGGCCATGCCAGCCTGATTATGGACAATTTGATTGCCGATGGTAAAGCCAAACCGTTCATTATTGTCATGACTTATGGAATGACCAATGACGTCCGGCCCGGAGGCATGGGAAACTTTGACATCAGCCATTTTGAAACAGTTCTGGTCAAAGAGCTCATTCCCTACGTTGATGCAAATTTCCGCACGCTTGCCGATCAACCCAATCGAGCAATGGCCGGTCTATCCATGGGCGGAATGGAAACTAAGACGATTACGCTACGGAACCTCGACAAGTTTTCGCATATTGGCCTATTCAGTGGCGGAACGATTTCATTGGACGACATGAACAAAACAACAGGCTTCAAAGAAAACGTTAAGCTCGTCTTTGTAAGTTACGGCAGCAAGGAAGTCGGTGGAGGAGGGCGTCCTCGACAAGGCGGCGATCCCGAGGCCAATTCAAAAGCACTTAAAGATGCGGGCATCAACAGCCATTACTACGTTTCACCCGAGACTGCTCACGAATGGCAAACTTGGCGGCGTAGTCTGCGCGAGATCGCACCGCTTTTGTTTGCCCCTGCTAACGAGGAAGCGGTAGCCAAATTCTAGGAGTCCGTCGAAGAAAAAACGAAAGCTGCGTTCGCTGGTGCGCCCCAGTTTATAGGTAGATTTCAAACTGCCCAGCCTAAAAAGAAAACGACATGAAATGGCAATTCGTCGATCCGCCGGTCAAGCTGATGGAGATAACACCAGCTCAATTGGTGTTTCCAAACAGAATGAACTCCGCCACTGCAGGAACAATTCCTTTGGGCCAGTCGAGAATCGTCAGACGAGCTCGGCTTCCAACCGTAGGGATGCATTCTCTATAGTCGGACATCAAATCCAACTGGCTCTGACTTCGATCGACAATTATTGTCCATTGACCCGCCGCTTCAAGTTCGACACGGTATCGAATGGGACCTGGCGAGATGCCACGTTGTGTATTGAGCCCGATCTCTCGCCAAACAATTCGAACCGCTTGAACCGTCGATGGAGCCATGAAACTCGATGTCAAAGCTGGGGATAGATCGCTGTCGGCAGGCTGCCACCAAGTTCTTAAGTCGTTATCGACGGCAAAGCGACCTTCAAGATTGGGCGCGTCACTGGAACCCGTGGTCCGAAGTTCTCCGTTCAATGGGAGCCATCCCGTATCGAAAGTTTTGGTACCTTTCGTTTCTGCTCCCGAAATCCACTGCGGCAAGGACGTTGCCCCATGAACGAATAATTCTCCATTGGAATCGATTTCAGCTCGATCCATTCCAAGTTGTCTTTCGAACGCATGAACCACGCTTGCTTTGACAGAGTAGAAAGCCCAAAGCTCATCGTTTGAGCATCCAGGCTCCTTCCATCCAACCGGTACGCGGGTTTTGATTCCAATTTCCTACAGATTCCCATGGAAACTTTACGGGATCAAACGGAATCAACTCCTTCGGTAGACTGATCACCTTAGTCGGATCATCTCCATCGAGTTCAACACCCCAGATTCCACCGGTTGGGCTGCAACCCCAGTAATAGTAGAGGCGTTGATCAGAATCAGAAAAGAGCATTGGGTCAATGAAGCCCGACATTTCGCCTGTGCGCTCAAGCTGAATTTTGCCAAGCAGTTGAAATGGTCCCAGAGGATTTTCCGCGACGTAAATGGGAGAATCACTTGCCATCAAAAGGAACTTCTCTTTGTGCCGAACAATGGTAGGGGCGTATCCAATGTCGCGAACGTTGAGTGGATGATGTTGCCACGTCGCCCCTCGATCCTTACTTACCCAAGCCATATCCACAGAGGTATAGAGGTACCACTTACCATCCAACCAAAGCGCTGAAACGTCCGCCAATTCACGAAACTGTTGCATTCTTCCCAATCGCCACATCCACTCTGGTCCATGATCGCCGTTTGTTAAGTCGCGAGCAAAACGTCCAACGGGATAATTCGGTAGCGAAATTGGATTGCAGAATGTTGACGGCTTTTTTGATGGTTCTTCACAACGAAGTGAACCGTTGTAAAAAACAAGACTCGCCAATATCAGTGAATTTCGGACGAAACACATCATTTTTCCTGAGTTCTGGTTAACGTTCGATTATCAAACTTGCGCTGCAGATGCCAAAACGCAAGCCCATTTTGGTATTCATTAAATCGTTACCAAGACACTGCTTTCGGGAATGGTCACAAAGTTCTATTTCTTCCTAAACGTTAATAGTACCTGAAGGATCAGTGAGTGTGGGAGTGAGGACGCCTTGGATTTCGCTTTGATGAATTCGCACAACGCTAATGCTTCCCGCGGGTGGCATATCACCGAATGGATCGGCTGTCCCCTACACATCGTTTTAAGACACGCTGCAACAAGTTCGCGGAAGTCCGAAACTCCCATTGAACATCCTCCATCCGCCAAAAGCTTCGAGAGCTTCACCTTGGATGGAGTACCGATTAGATTTTGTGAACATTCCTTTCGCCTGCGAATATTCATGAGTGTTCCGAGAACTATCGCATCATGTAGGTTGGCGTTCGGGAATCGCTCGCGGACGAATTCACAGAACCGCGTCGCAACTGCCGGTGTGCGGAGCACTACATCTATTGAGGACATCGGAAAATCCGTACGCAAAGATTCAAGCAGCATTGCCTTAAAATCCTCTGGTGTACCTTCGAATCCACAAGCCTTCAAATTTTCGGATAGCTTCATTTTCCATTCCCGTTTGTGAAAAAGTTTCGCCCGGACGACCACTAGCCAGATCTGAATTGTAGTCCTGCAAGCATCATCCGCTTCGATGAGCTATCATGACGATTTCGAATTCTTTTGGTCAGGACAGTAAAAGCTTCCCACCACTGTGTGAGGCCAGACTGATACTGAATCGCATCAAGTGTTGTTCGATCTTCCAAAACCATCTGAACCGTGCACCGCACAACTCCATTGACTGTGCGGTGCCATTGGCCAACTCGATGCGTCTTCAAAAACGCTAACGTACCGCTTCTAAGAATCGGTAATCGTAAAGAGCTTCTTCTCCTTGCAGTTCACTGAGGATTGCGATTCGACCGGTGGTCGTGAATGCGACTTTGAATATCTCCCATTGATCATCAGTAATATCACCCTGTTGTGAGGTAGCGCCTCCACCTTCCCAAGCGATGGAAACGCTTCTTCCGCCAGCAATCGAGTAACTACCGATACTAGTTATCCGACCGAAATGCCATTGGAAGTTATTTCCAGCTTTTTTTGCCTGAGCAGCTTCAAGAGCCTCTCCGCCAGACTCGTGAATCTGGTGTTTTGCTGTTCCAGAACTTTTCTTTGCCATTGCTGTCTCCTTCGTAGATGTCTATAGAAAATACCTTACTTCTCGATCATAGCTTCGTCGGTCTGAATGCTCTGTCGCAATCGAACAATCTCTCGCGCCAATGTAAACGTCAGGGGACGCAACGTGCGGTACGCCCAGCGCGGTAGCGATTGGGCGTGAAAATTGCGGCATACGCTTCTAGCGACTCCCACTCCATTCGTAAACTCACGGTCGTGTCACACGGAATCGTCAGGGCATTGGACGGAGCCTTTTACCCGCATATCGAGCCAAAAAACCGAAAAAACAAAACGAGCTGATCGATCGAGAACCACTGCAGGAGATCTTATATAAGCGCAATTCGATTTCAAGGGGGATCCACTAAAAAGTAACAACGCATGATTGAGTCTGCCATTGGACGTTGCAAGCATGCTGGGGAGACGAGGCTCTACACCCTGGTGACGCGTGGTGTTCGCCAGACGCATGTACTGAAAACCGCCAAAGTGAATC
>JAYTVM010000045.1:0-2562 GCA_043743995.1 Pirellula sp.
CGATCATAAGTCGGGCTGAACCGGACGCTAGCGCGTTGCGGCTGATTAGCCGAAGGGCGCTAGCCCACGGTTTGCGGCCCATGTTGTGATCGACGCCGAATAAGTAATCGTCCTCTCCAGTCTACCCCTCGCCTAAGCAAAGCCCAAGAGCCAACTCATCGAGCAGATTTTCATTCAATTTGTCATTCGCGTACAAAAGCGTCTTGCGCTCTCGCAAGCTCTGGGGCTCATCCAGTATTGAATACTTATTCGACCCGACTGACCAGCTATTGTCGTCAAACCAGTCTGCAAAAGTTTGATCCACTATATCATTCAGCTCAGTCGATGATGAGCGAACCTGTCCCAGATCAAGCTTGGAATCGGCATCGCGGTTGAACTTCTGTTGGCTAAGTGTTGCCAATCCGTTCGTCACCAGCTTACCAAGTTCCGCATAGTAAGGAATCACTTGGTTCGTTTGCATCGCTAGATGCCGCTCACCTATGTTCAACGATTCGCCCATCACGTCATGGTCATAGCCCAATTTGTGGCCAAGCTCGTTGGGGTTCCGATGGGGTCAGACCCTGTTTACTGTTTTTGATAGTAGTTCATCAAGATGTTTGATCTGATTGGCAACATTGGCAGATAGGTTGATCGCGGCTTCGGCACGGCGGATGAGGTTGCTAACACTGTCGGGATGACTTAAACCGAATGCACCGCTCAGTTCGCGCAAAGTCGACGTCGTGCGCCGATGCGCCATCCAGGCCGCAATGTCTCGCTCGACAGACGCCGTTCGTCGAGTCTGAAAGGATTCAACCGTCGTTCCAAAGTATTCGGCAACGATCGAAATCACGTCCGTCGCGTTCAAACTGGAAAGCTTACGTGCTTTCGGAACCTGATCTATTTGTCTCGGTTTTGACAGCAAGTTTTTCATTCGCTTCAAAAATTCTTCGCTACCCAATAACCAGCCTTCGAGCGCGTCTTTCAGCGGATTTTCGGGCGGTCGCTCGATTCCAGATTCAACGAATTTACGGTACGCTCGCTCCGAATTCGAACCACCCATTTCTGCTTGCCAAGCGTTGAGAACGCCGTCGTATTCGATCCAGTCGACTTGCTTTGCTTTACTGCAAAAGCCAGGATAACTCGACCAAGGCCAGTCGCGAGGATGCGCCACTAGAGGACGCTTGCCGCGAACAGGATTGAGGTGAATATAACGACTCAGTGTCCAAAAATAGCTTTCATCTTCTACCATTTCAGCTCTGAATCTTCCTTGAAAAAGATGGCCAGTTCGTTGGTGACGTTTGGCATACCAATTCGCATATCCGCTGAGCAGATATTGCATACCCTTTGACAAATTCGGTTTGGGCGTTCTCAGAAAAAGATGAATGTGATTAGGCATCCAAACATAGGCGAACACATCCCAGCCCGTTCGGCCCACGGTCCTTGATAACCCATCGACCATCCGTCGATAGTCGTCTTCGATATGGAAAATTGCCTGCTTGCCGTTGCCGCGAGCCATGACATGATAAATTGCATTTGGGTATTCGATTCGAAGTGGTCGTGCCATGCACGCATCATATCTACTTGCCAAAGTCCTGTAAACCGCAAACAGGGTCTGACCCTAAGGAAAACTATGGAAAATTGCCTTCGGCCATCTCCACCGATGCCGCTTTGTTCAATTTGAAGACTATGTGGTTCACGCTTCGCCCAGATATTGCAAACCATTTGACGCGTCCACGGGGTTGAACTGGCAGTGGACGTCACCAATGCGTCGGAACTACAATGAGAGACGAACTAGTCAAAGTAGAACCCTCAGCCAAGTTGCAAAACCATCTTGGACACCCCGGTTGCAATGGAGACAAGGGATGAATTTGAATTTGCCAGTCGAAGCGAACGATTTTGTGAGAAGCCTTGTAGCACAAGGCAAGTACCAATCTGAAGAAGATGCGGTTGTTGATGGAATCCGATTACTGAAGGGCCGAGAAGAACTTCGCGCGAAAATCGCTGCAGGTATAGGTCAGCTTGATCGTGGCGAGTCATTTGATGAAGAGGCCGTCTTCGACGAAGTTGAGGCCGAAATCAGACGCATCGAATCGTTAAGCAATCAAGGATAGGTGATGCTGAGACTTCGGTATTCCGCGGTATCAAAAGATGACCTTAAAGAGATCGCACGCGTCATAGCCAAAGACAAGCCCTTTGCCGCAAGACAATGGGTTGAGAAGATTCGCGAGAAGTGTCGGTTGGCTGCGAAACATCCAGACATTGGTGACGATCGACGCGATCTTGGCGAAGGTATTCGATCGACGTACGTGGGAAGCTACATCATCTACTTCCGCGAAAAAGACGGCTCGCTGGAAATTATTCGCGTCGTACGCGGCGACCTTGAGTTTCCATTTCTTTAGTAGAGGCACACGACATGTGATTGTGAAGTTTCAAAATTCTAGTCTCCAAATTCGAAGCTGGTCTGCGATAGAATGGAAACACGACAGCAGCGCGCAGACCGTGCGCCGCAGGACGTACTGGCTGGTGAGGGTGTTGTTTAGCGGCAAGTCCTCACCGGCCGGGTTTTGTTTAGGAGTTAGTCTT